>JADZAA010000041.1 GCA_020852855.1 Bacteroidota bacterium | reverse complement strand
CACACTCGCTGAACTCGGCTTTAATCTGCTCTGAGGTGTAACCTTTTATTACTAGTACTTTTGCCATAGTTTTTTTAAGTAAATGCAACCCTGTTTTGTGTGAATATTTAACGGTAACTATGTAAATCATACATTTATATTTACTCTGCAAATATAAATAAAAAAGCCGCCTGGTATTTTTGGCGGCCAATTGCCGAATTTATTTTTCAAATGAAATAAACTATGCAAATTCAACGCCCGGATGATAGCTTTTTACTTTGTGCAAAGTGTTGATGTCGGTATGATGCATTTCCAGCCCGTCCAATGCCGCCAATTTCATCGTAATATCCGAAGAATGGGTAAAAGTGCCGTCATCATTAAATTTGAACACGCTCTCGAAATTCGTCATTTCAGCTCTTTCCATAAGATACGGGTTTTGCAAAATTCCGAAAGAAGCATCGCCTTGTGTTGCCTTAAAACGAATTTCTTTGTCTCGCGGACCGGCTTGCGCTCCTGCTTGTATAGCAATTCCGCGTCCAAAAACCACCGTACGAATGACCATTCCCCTTGTTTTATCCCAAAGCAAAAAAACCGATTCGTCATGGAACGGATTCATTGCTTCTTCGCCGTGCCGCCAAGCGATTGATTTATATGCTAAACCTTCCAGAAATTGCTTGCCGTTTTGTTGCGTGGGTATAGGCTTGAACCATGCCTTTTCAAAATAGCTTGTTTTGCTTGTTTCGTCATCATTATTGTGATAAGAAACATCAACGCCCGCGTTTCCCTCCCATTCGCCTACAAGCGGCGTTAACGGACCAAGAGCCTGCGGCCCCAAAATTTCGCCGGACATAATTTTCTCCTTAAAAATCGGGCTCAAAAAAACTACACTTTAATATGATTTGAGCCATATTGCAGAACCCGTTTGCAACATGGTTCAAATTCGTAAAAATATTTTTTCAAGACGATTTATTTTGAATTTAATTATTTGACAACTATTTACATACTGCTACCTTTGCGCCGCATTTGTTGCAGTGAATTTCAGGATACGATGCAAAAACATAGGCGATTATTCAATACTTCGGCGAATAAGCCGTCTTTGTCGAGCAAAAAGTATAACTCATTCAATTCGATATGCCCTCGCAATTCTACCCGATTGACGTAAAAAGCGTAAAATCCGAAACAGAAAACGCCGTTTCAATTTTCTTTGATATTCCGGCAGAGCTTCGCGATGTTTTTCGGTACAAGGCCGGACAATACGTAACATTGCGCTTAACGATAGACGGAAAAACTTTTAATCGTGCATACTCGCTCGGCAGTAGTCCGGCAGTAGACGAATCGCTGTTCATTACCGTTAAAAAAACAGAATACGGCTTTGTTTCAAGCTATTTAGCCGAAAACGTGCAACCGGGTAATACCATTTATCTTCTGCCGCCTTTGGGTAATTTTACCGTTGATTTCTCTTCCGACAATTCGCGTCTGTTTATTCTATTCGGCGGCGGAAGCGGTATCACACCTCTATTTTCTATTATTAAAACTGCACTTTTACGCGAACCTGAAAGTCGAATGATATTGTTTTATGCAAATCGCGATGACCGTAGTATAATATACGACAAAGACCTGAATCATTTGTCGGCAACATCGGGCGGACGCTTGCGCGTTTTACATTCTCTAAGCGAGCCGAGCAACAATATTTCCGCAATTACCGGACAAATTACGCCCGCTCAAGTTCGCACTTTGCTCGCCGAACATATTCCGGACGAAATTCGTGCGGCACATTATTTTATATGCGGCCCTACCGGAATGATGCAGCTTGTCGAAGATGTATTGGCCGCCGAAAATGTGCCCGGCTCGCAAATTCACCGCGAACAATTCTTGGCACAACACGATGCGTCGGAAGCACCGCCCGCGCCGCCAAAAGAACGCAATATCAACGTGCGGCTTTACGGCAGAGAATACAATATAAGTGTTGCGACGGGCGCAACAATTCTCGAAGCAGCCATTGACCAAAATCTAGACCCACCTTATGCCTGCCAAATAGCGGCCTGTTGCACATGTCGCGCAAAGCTAATAAACGGCAAAGTGCAAATGGATAATCGTGAAGCACTTACAGACGAAGAACTTGACGAAGGTTATATACTTACTTGCCAGTCACATCCTCTTACCGACGATGTGCTGGTTGATTACGACCAATAGCGTTTTAATCGCATTAATTACTATTTTACGACGACGCTTTATCCGCCGCAGCTATAATACGTCCGAATACGTCGGCTTTCAGCGATGCCCCACCCACTAATGCACCGTCAATATCCGGCTGTGCAAACAGTTCGGTTGCGTTAGCATCTGTTACGCTACCTCCGTACAGAATCGGAATATGTGTATCGGGTGCGGCTGTCGTAAGTATAGTGCGTATAAATTTATGAACTTCTTGCGCTTGCTCGGGAGTAGCAGCCAATCCTGTTCCTATAGCCCAAACAGGCTCGTAGGCTATCGCAACATTTGCAAATGCATCTTTGTCTATTTTCGATACAATCGCATCAACTTGTCGCTCAACAACTTTAAGTGCATTTCCCGCTTGCCTTTCGTTCAGAGTTTCGCCCACACAAGCAATTACAGTCATTCCCGCATCGAGTATTGCCAAGGTTTTTTTGACAACAATTTCGTCGCTTTCGCCAAAATACAGCCTGCGCTCGGAATGTCCGGCAAGCGTATAACGACAGCCTGCTGCAGCGAGCATTTCGGCTGATATTTCGCCCGTAAATGCTCCTTTTTTCTCGTAATGGCAGTTTTGTGCGCCGACTGCAACGGAACTGCCTTGTACAGAACGTACTGCATCGAATAAATAAACAAAAGGCGGAATAATTGCAACGTTTACGTTTGCGGCTTCCGCAACGGAAATTACCCCTCGAACAAGCGATTCGGCTTCTTCGGGTAAAGTATTCATTTTCCAATTACCGGCGACTAAAAATGTTCGGCTCATAGTTTTTTTTGATTATTGAAGATGTTTAATGCCGCTGACGCGGAATATTTTATAGTTTTTCAGGTATTGGTCAGACTCAAATCCTATGCCGTCAATAATTTCCGTAGGAGTAACGATATGCACTTTCTCGGTTGTGAAAAGTAATTGTTTTCCGTTATTCCACATTAACATCGGTGTAGTAAGTATAACGTTTGTACTGTCGGAAACAACTTTAACATTTCCGTAAGCGAACATATTACGTGTACGGTCGTCTATTTTGGCACTATCGGACGTAAGCATTCCAACCCTGCGCGAGTATACACTCATAAATTCAACTTTTACTGCACTGTCAAGTGTAGTTTCTTGTCCCTTTTCATTCACTATGGCACGTGCTGAGCTTATAGTAGCCTTAATTCGGGAGGAATCCATCAATGTCATGGAAAAATCCCAAATAGTATGAATGGGAATATCAACCTCAACGGCAACGCTCTTTTTATCGCCTGCTTCATTTTTGCAACCTACAAAAGCAGTCACCAGAACGAGAAATATTAAATATCGGCTGTTTATTATTGCTGTACTCATATTTACTTTGTACTTAAAATAAAAATTACGGCCGCATCCGAATACTGCGGTTAATACGCCTTTGCGAATGCATACTGCTCTATAATTTCGGCGTGTTTGATTCTAAATCCTCTCATTTCTATTTTTATTTTCATTCGTAAATATTTTACGTTTAAACTCCGGCTTTTCTCCAAAATTCAGTAGCAGGCCTACTTCAATGTCTGTTGCTTTCAAATAATTGATAAGTTGCAACTCGTGTTCATATACTAATGACTGGGCAGCTTTCAGTTCAATAATAATTTTATTTTCCAGAATAATATCTGCCCGATAATCTCCTACTGTCAAATTTTTGTAATAGACTTTTATTGGTTTTTCGGCTTCGCAAAGCAAACCTTGCGATTGCAGTTCATAGTACATAGCATTTTGATACACTCGCTCCAAGAAGCCGAAACCAAGTTCATTATATACTTGATAAAATGCTTTGATGACAATGTCGGTTATATTTTTGTGCAATAATTCCATATTATCCTCTGTTGTTTTATGAGTTTATCCGTGTGCCGCAACAAAAGCACGCCGATGACACGGATTGTACGGATTTTAACGGATTCATTCCTGCGTTATCCGTGTGCCGCAACAAAAGCACGCCGATGACACGGATTTATTCCCGTGATTATCCGTCCTATCTGCGTTATCCGTGTGCCGCAACAAAAGCACGCCGATGACACGGATTTATTCCCGTGATTATCCGTCCTATCTGCGTTATCCGCGTGCCGCAACAAAAGCACGCCGATGACACGGATTGTACGGATTTTAACGGATTCATTCCTACGTTATCCGTGTGCCGCTCAATGCACGACGCTTTTTATAGCAGCAAGTTCTTCTAAAAGTTCCGCCATTCCTTGCAAAGGATATTGAGTAGCGGCATCGCTTTTCGCATCGGGTGGATTCGGATGCGTTTCAATGAACAGTCCGTCTATTCCATAAGCTACTGCTGCACGTGCCAATGGTCTGATAAATTGAGGCAAACCGCCGGATTTTCCGGCAGCGGATCCGGGCTGTTGAACGGAATGTGTTGTATCGTAAATCACCGGAAAACCTGTTTGACGCATTATACCCAGAGACCGAAAATCTACAACAAGGTCACGATAACCAAAAAAAGTACCACGCTCTGTCAGCCACACGGAAGAATTACCCGTTGCCGTAACCTTTGCGGCCGCGGCGGCCATATCTTGTGGTGACAAAAATTGCCCCTTTTTGATATTCACCGTTTTGCCTGAGCACCCGGCCGCTTGCAAAAGCTCCGTTTGTCGGCAAAGAAAAGCCGGTATCTGCAAAATATCAACATAAGGCGCGGCAACGGCGACCTCCTCCACCGAATGAATATCGGTTAAAACAGGTACATTGTATTCACGCCCGATTCTATTGATAAAATCAAGAGCTATCTCATCGCCAATACCGGTAAATGATGAAACATCTGTTCGATTTGCCTTTTTATAGGAAGATTTGAACACAAAACGGAAATTATGCTTTTGTGCAAGAGGCAGTATAGTCTCCGCAACTTCACAAAGCAAGTCGAACGATTCGACAACGCACGGGCCGGCTATAAGAATCATCGGGTTTTTATGTTTGATACAACAAGCAATGCCAAAAGTATAGAAAATTTTGTTGTTTTGAAAATCCAAGCCGTAATTTGCAGAAACTATCGTCCAGATTATTCTACAAATATGAATACACAACTTAAAGAAACAATAGAACGCATTGCATGTGCAATAGACCACACGGCACTAAAACCTCAAACTACACATTCCGACATTGAAATTTTGTGCAATGAAGCCATAAAACATGGTTTTGCATCGGTTTGCGTTAATCCTTCATTCGTATCATTGGCGGCGCGGCATTTAGCCGGAAGCTGCACAGCAACGGGAACTGTAATAGGTTTTCCGCTTGGCGCAACATTGCCCGACGTAAAAATATATGAGGCAATTCAATGTATGGCGGCAGGTGCTACAGAATTGGACTTGGCAGCCAATATTCCGCTGTTGAAATCGGGCGACAGTCGTGCAACAGACGAGATAGCTGCCATTTGCAAGATTGCACATTCCGAAGGCGTACTCGTAAAGGTAATTATTGAAACCTCTTTGCTTAACGAATCGGAAAAGATATACGCTTGCGAGGCAGTAGCCCGTTCGGGTGCGGATTTCATCAAAACTTCTACTGGATTTTCCGGTGGCGGCGCAACGGTAGAAGACATATTACTGTTGCGAAAACACTCTCCCGTCAAAGTTCGCGTAAAAGCATCTGGCGGCATCAGAGATGCAAAATTCGCCATTGCTTTACTTGATGCCGGCGCGGAACGTTTGGGAACGAGTGCCGGTGTAGCCATAATGCAAAGCCTTTTAAGCGAAATTGACGAATAATCGGGCAATAAGTACGTCTTATTGTTCTACTCGGCAAAAATTTATCCTCTATTTTTCGGGATAATACCCGGCTGTGTTCGGTGCAGAAATGCAATCGCGTAAACTTTGGTATTTTTGCACGTGAAAGAGCGATTATATTCACATTTTTCTTACAGAAAGGACGCAAGAAATAATGGCTGACGGAAAAATTCGCGTGGCGATAAACGGATTCGGACGTATTGGACGGCTTGTTTTCAGAATTGCCGCCGCACGTTCAGAGCGTATAGAAGTTGTAGGCATAAACGACCTGACCGATGCCGCAACGCTTGCTCATCTTCTCAAATACGATTCGGTTCATGGCAGATTCAACGGTTCTATTGCGGTAGCGGGAAATAATTTAGTGGTAAATGGCAAATCAATACCGATTTCCGCCGAAAAAGCGATTGAAAATTTACCTTGGAGCGGCCATGATGTAGCAGTAGAATCTACAGGTATATTTACCAGCCGTGAACAATTAACCAAGCACATAGCCAAAGGTGCAAAAAAAGTAGTACTGACCGCACCCGCCAAAGATAAACTCGACCGCTCCGTAGTGTTGGGTGTTAACGACAATGAATTAACCGGCGACGAGCAATTGATATCCAATGCTTCATGCACTACGAACTGCCTTGCACCTATGGTCAAGATTTTAAACGATACTTTTGGCGTTGAACGCGGCTATATGACTACGGTTCATGCCTATACAAACGACCAGAGAATACTCGACTTGCCGCATAAGGATTTGCGCCGTGCGCGGGCTGCCGCCGCAAGCATTATTCCCACAACCACCGGTGCGGCAAAAGCAGTAGCGGAAGTTATGCCCTCGATGAAAGGAAAATTAGACGGCTTTGCGTTGCGAGTTCCCATTCCTGACGGCTCGATAACCGATTTTACTGCTATTCTTTCACGTGAAGCGTCGAAGCAAGAAATAAACGATGCTTTCCGTGCCGCAGCAGACGGCGCACTTAAAGGCATACTCGAATATTGCGACGATCCGATAGTTTCGGCTGATATTGTAGGCAATGCTCATTCCTGCATTTTCGATTCACTTTCGACTATGTCAAGCGGTAATTTCGTAAAAGTTGTCGGCTGGTACGATAACGAATGGGGCTATTCCAATCGAATAGTAGATTTGATAGAGCGTGTAGGCTAAAACAGATGAATAATAATTGAAGTCAAAGCGGACTGCATTTACAAAATTGAGTGCAGTCCGTTCTTTTTTTGTATAAACTAAAAAGTAATTTAACTTTGAAAGCAGGTTCTATACTCCGTGTTCTCGTGCTGATTTCAGCGTGTCTTTTAGGTAATGTAAAACTTCTTGCCGGTGAAGCCATCGCGGGTATTCCAATATCAGAAGGCGAGCAGATTAACGATACAATTTCGGAAAATCTAATATCTAAAGACAGTATCAATTTCGAGCATGATTTTGACTATTGCAATTCAGAACAAATAATTACAAGCGATTGTATAATCGAAGACAATGCAATAGAAAATAAAAACGAGGCTATCTCTGCTGCAAAAAACACATTACAGAATTTTCAATATATTGATAATCGATATACTAAACAATCTGCAATTGATTCAGTCAATATAGATTCTTCAATTTATATCCCGCTATCTGAATACACAATTGCAGGCACACAACGCTACACCATTGACAATTCGCTTCCGAAGCGAGTAAATAAAATCAAGCCTTGGGCTGCCGCAGCCGTAGGAGCTTCTTATTTCGGTATACTTGCAAGTCTCCATATATACCAGATGAATACGCTGTGGAACGACAAAAGAGAATTTCGCTTTTTTGAGGATATAAATCAAGATTATTTCGCCGATAAATTCGGTCATTTTTTTGGGGCTTACTTCGCCGGATACGGTTCAACCGAAGTATTGGTAGGTGCGGGATTCAGTTACAATACAGCGTATATTCTTGGTGGAGTTATGGGTTTGCTTTATCAGACTTATGTGGAAATAATGGACGGCTTCGGAAAAAACTGGGGCTTTTCACCGTCAGATTTTTATGCAGATGCAGCCGGGTTTATTTATTATATGTCTCAGCATTATATTCCGTTTTTACAGAATTTCACACCGAAAGCAACGTATTTTCCCGCCCGTTGGTACGATGAAAAGCCGCGCAAGGAAGCAATGATGTTTATTGACGATTACAGCAGTTGGACTATGTGGCTTTCGGCAAATATGCACAATTTAACGCCCGATTCATGGAAATGGCCGCGCTGGCTCAATCTTGCAGTCGGTTATGCGGTTCGGAATTTACGCTACGATGAAATTACCGGAGAATTTAAGGGTGAACCGCGCTTTTCCATTGCATTAGACTATAACCTTGCAGAGCTTCTGCCCGATAGTTACAATTTCCTCAATTGGCTGAAGCAATCGCTTAACTACTTCAAATTTCCAGCACCGGCCATAGAATTTGGCGACGTAACAAAATTAAGAATGCTGTATCCGTTCGTAATTTCGTTCGGAACAAGTTTTAAGTTCTAAACAGCCGCTTATTCCGCACGATTTTCTTACGTTTGCAAGTAAATATTCACGTTCGCTCACTTTAATTTGCCTCTAATGGTAAACTTTTTTCAATCTCTAAAAAACATCGTTATCGGGAAAGGACGCAATGTAACCGATAAGTCTGTTTTTCATCAGCTGACGCTTGCGGCATTTTTTGCGTGGATTGGACTGGGCGCAGACGGGTTGTCGTCGTCGTGCTACGGACCGGAGGAAGCATTCCGCGCTTTGCACGAATATCCGTTCCTAATGATGTTCGTTGCACTCGGTACTGCAATTACAATTTTCATCGTAAGCGCGAGTTATTCGCAAATTATCGAACTGTTTCCGGCAGGCGGAGGCGGTTATCTGGTAGCAAGCAAATTGCTATCGCCCAATATAGGTATGGTGTCGGGCTGCGCCCTGATTATTGACTATATTCTTACGATTACATTATCTGTTACAAGCGGTATTGATGCCATATTCAGTTTTCTTCCGCCGGAATGGATTAGTTATAAATTAGTGTCCGCAACTGTCGGAATCGCTGTATTGATATTGCTGAATTTGCGCGGTGTTAAGGAGTCCGTTACGGTTCTGTTGCCTGTTTTTCTACTGTTTGTCATTGTGCATTTTGGTGTAATCGTCTATATTTTAGGCTCTCATTTAGCCGATCTTCCGGCCGTTGCCACAAAAACGGGAATGGATATTTCAAAAGCAACTTCTGCACTTGGAGGATTTGGTGCTTTTGTGCTTATTCTTCGCGCCTACAGTATGGGTGCGGGAACCTACACGGGCATAGAAGCTGTCAGCAATGCACTGCCGATACTGCGAGAACCGCGCGTACAAACCGGCAAAAAGACTATGCGCTATATGTCGTGGTCGCTTGCATTTATGGCTGTCGGTCTGATGGTTTCATATTCGCTTATGCACGTGCAACACGCAGAAGGCAAAACACTTAATGCAATATTGTTCGAGAAACTTTTCTCCGGACTCGATAGCTCGACAGCATATATTTTCGTTACTGTAATTTTGACTTCCGAAGCAGTCCTGCTGTTTGTGGCGGCACAAACCGGATTTCTCGGCGGGCCGCAAATACTATCCAATATGGCTGTTGACCGTTGGTTCCCCACGCGATTTGCAACGTTGAGCGACCGCCTTGTAACACAGAACGGCGTTTTGATAATCGGTGCTGTAGCTGCCGCTATACTGCTTTTAACCGGCGGTAATATCCGTGTATTAGTGGTAATGTACTCGATAAATGTATTCATTACTTTCAGCCTTTCTCAATTAGGAATGGTGCGGCATTGGTTGCAAGTGCGCTCGTCGTTTCCGCAGTGGAAGCGTAAAATCACCATAAACGGCATTGGTCTTTTTCTTACTTCGTTCATTTTGGCATCGGTGGTAATAATCAAATTCACCGAAGGCGGCTGGGTTACGATACTGCTTACGGGCGGATTGGTTTCATTGGTCATTCTGTTCAAACGGCATTACATTTATACCGGAAAAATGTTGCGACGCTTAGATGACCTTGTGCTTACGGCCGTAGACGCTTCGCTGACCGAAAAATCCGAGAATCCTCCGCAACCCGACACAAAAGCCAAGACAGCCGTATTTCTCGTTAACAGTTTCAGCGGGCTTGGGTTGCATACGCTTTTTACCGTAATGCGAACTTTCGATGGAACTTTCAAGAATTTCGTATTTGTACAGGTAGGTATTCTTGATGCAGGCAACTTTAAGGGTGCCGAAGAGGTGGATTCGCTCAGACAATTTACCGAGAAAGAATCTGCAAAATACGTTAACTTTATGCACAACAACGGATACAGTGCAGAGGCTTTTTGCGATTTCGGCACAGATGTAGTTGAAGTTGTCGGCAAAATTGCACCGCAAATCGTACAAAAATATCCTCATTCTATCTTCTTCGGCGGGCAAGTTGTTTTTCCGAAAGAATCAATTCTTACACGCTGGCTACATAACTTTACGGTTTTTGCGGTACAACGCCGCCTTTATTTTGAAGGTATACCGGTTGTAGTTCTGCCTATCAGAATATGACATAACAAGGTGAAAAATCTACGATTATCCGTTGATTTGATTAAATTTACAAACAGACCACCTTATGAAAAACAGTTTTTCTTTGTTGCCGATAACAGCCGTAGCCGTTACATTTGCGGCAAGTGTCTTTTGCTCTTTTGCGCAAACAAACTACAGTAAACAGAAGCAACCCGATTTTTACGAAATACAGCGCGCGGCCTCGGAGTATTGGCGCGGCAAGATTGAGTCGGCCGAAAAACGTGAAAATGGCGAAATCGAGGGCGGATACAATCAATATAAGCGTTGGGAATGGTTCTGGGAAGACCGTCTTTATCCAAGCGGCGAATTACCGCAACCCGATATACTTTTGCGCGAAAGCCGAAAACTCGAAGCCCGAAAGCGCAAAGCGGAATCGAATCTTGGAATAACTGCCGAACAAAAATGGCATGAAATAGGCCCAATAGTCATACCTGCAAGCGGAACAGGCGGTGCAGGGCGTGTAAATAATGTCACTATTCTGCCCGATTTTCCCAATCTTATGTGGGCGGCAACTGCCGGCGGCGGTGCGTGGAAATCAACCGATGCAGGCAAGACTTGGCGTAACACAACCGACAGATTACCAACTCTCGGCGTTACCGATATAGCATTAGTACCGGCTAACCCGAATATAGTATACCTTGCTACCGGCGACGGCGACGGGCCGGGCGGATACGACCAGCCTATTGCTTACAGTGCCGGCGTGCTAAAATCTGTTGACGGCGGCGAAACATGGCAGTCCACCGGATTGCAATACAACACTACGGCTCAACGAAGAATTTACCGCCTGTTGCATCATCCCGAAATTGCCAATACTCTTATGGCGGCAACGGACAACGGTATATTCAAGACAACCGACGGTGGAACGACTTGGACGCAAAAAGCAGCCGGTGCGTACCGCGATATGGAGTACAAACCGGAGGAGCCGAACATTATGTATTCATGCGGCGGCAACATAGTTTATCGCTCTACCGACGGTGGCGAAACATGGAAATCTTTGGCCGCGTCCATTCCGGAAAACATAGGGCGCATGGCGATAGCTGTTACTTATGCCAATCCTGAGTACATATACATTGTTACAGCTCGTAGAGGTTCATGGGATTTCGGTGGATTTTACCGCTCTACCAACAGCGGGGAAACCTGGCAACTTACTGCAACCGCACCCAATATTATAGGGCGCGACCTGAACGGCTTCGATACCGATAATCAGCAGGGCTGGTATGACCTATGCGTAGCCGCCTCGAACAACAAGTCAAATACCGTATATGTAGGCGGAATAAATATATGGAAATCCACAAACGGCGGCTCAACTTGGACTATAGCCTCGCATTGGTTCGGGCAGGCCGGCACTCCTTATGTTCATGCCGATATTCACGGAATAACGGCCGGCTACAACGACGATGAAATGTATGCCGCAACCGACGGAGGCGTATTTAAGTCGGTAAATCAAAAAACTTGGGTGAATTTAAGCAACGGCATGGGAATAATGCAATTCTATCGAATTTCCGGTTCACAACAAGATGCCGGAACTATTCTCGGCGGCGCACAAGATAACGGTACAAGCTTACTTTCGGCCGATAAATGGAGCGAAGTAAACGGCGGTGACGGAATGAATTGCTTAATTGACTACTTAAATCCGCTTAATATGTTCGTATCGTTCCAAAACGGCGCAATTAAACGCTCGGTAGACGGCGGGCAAAATTTTTCCGGCACAATAAACGAGAATATTACAGCTGAAAACGGCAGTTGGGTTACGCCATATATTTTTCACCCTACAAATCCTAAAATTCTATTTGCCGGCTATCAAAACGTGTGGAAAACTACTAACGGCGGTTTGCAATGGTCAAAACTCGGCGATTTACCCGGCGGCGGCGCAACCTTGAGCTATATTGCAACAGCACCGTCAAATCCCGATATAATAATAGCCGGTAATGCTTCGCGCATTTACAAAACAGAGGACGGCGGAATATCTTGGGAAAAAATGACTTCACCGTCCGGCTCGGCAATTAAACACGTTGCTTTTCATCCGAACAATCCTGAAAAATTCTGGATTGTTTATTCCGGATATTCACAGCAAAAAGCGTTTGAAACTTCCGACGGCGGCAAAACATTCAAAGATATTTCTTACGGACTTCCGGCTATTCCGACAAATTGCATTATTTATCAGCCGGATTCGCCCGACAGATTGTATGCAGGAACGGATTTGGGCGTATTCACCCGCGATACAAACTCAAAAGCGTGGGTTCAATATGGAGACGGATTGCCCAATGTTATCGTTAATTGGTTGGATATTTATAAAGCCGGCAAAAAACTTCGCGCAGGAACTTTCGGACGCGGAATGTGGGAAACCGACCTTTCGAATTGTGGTGCCGTACAAGTAAGTGTTAGCATTTTCGGAAAAACAGATTTTTGCGAAGGCGACAGCGTAATTCTACAGGCGAACGGCAATTATCCCTCATATTCTTGGTCTGACGGCGGAACATCGCAAAAAATCGTCGTAAAGAAAAGCGGCTCTTATCAGGTAGTGGTAGCCGATGCAAACGGTTGTAAAGGCGGCTCGGAACCTGTTATCGTTACGGTCAGCCAAATGCGAACTCCCACAATAACGGCAAATAAACCTTTCGGTATATGTCCCGACGACTCAATAACTCTCGATGCCGGGCTTGGATTTGCCCAATATCATTGGTCAACCGGCGACACTACACGCCGCATAACCGTAAAAACACCGGGAATGTATGTCGTAACCGTAAGTAACTCGGAAGGTTGCTCTTCCGTTAGTGCGCCTTTGGAGCTCAAAGCATTTCCACCGGTCGTAAAAGTCCATTTGTATAAGTATCGCGACACTCTAGGCACTATCGGCGCGCGTTCTTATCAATGGTACAAAAACGGCACGCCTATAAACGGCGCAACCAAGCAAATAATCGTTCTTACGCAAAATGACGCAGGCTCCGTTTTCAAGGTAAAAATCACCGATGATAACGGCTGTACCGCATTCTCGGGCGATATTACTATTACAGCGGTAGGCGTTACCGAGCAAAACGTACGCAACTGGGAATTTTCGCCTAATCCGGCCGACGGCGATGTTCGTCTGTCCGGCCATGTTTCTATTGCCGGCACAGTTTTAATTTCTATTGCCGATGCAGCCGGCAGAGCCGTGAAAACATTGCAGATAGAATCGCCTGCCGGCACTTTTTCGCAGATTATAGAGCTTAGCAACATGGCGGCCGGTGCATACATAGCAACTGTTTCCACGCCCGACGGCTCTGTACGCAGGTTAAGCGTAATACGGAAATAAATCAATACTAATCTTAGATTTGCAGTTGATTTTATTGACTTTTACAACACAATCAATTCAGTTGAGCCGTAAGAAAGAATTTCGCAACCGTCGGCGGAAATCCAAGCATCGTCTTCAATACGAATGCCGAATTTACCGGGTAAATAAATCCCGGGTTCGATAGTAATTACTGCTCCTTCGGGAATTACACTCTTTGTATTGCGAAATGAGATAGCGGGTTGTTCATGGACTTCTATACCGAGCCCATGCCCCAGCGAATGTTGGAAGTAGTCGCCATATCCGGCCTCGGCTATTATTTTGCGTGCTATGCCGTCAAGTTCGGCCGCAACTATTCCGGCTTTTGCGGCGGCAAGCGACTCGTCGTGCGCTTGCTTTACAATGTTATAAATTTTTCGTGCTTCATCGCTTGGATTACCGCAAGCAACCGTTCGCGTAATGTCGGAGGCAAACCCTTGATAATAAAATCCGAAATCTAAAGTTATCATATCTCCGAGATTTACAGTACGTTCCCCCGCCCGCCCATGCACCCAAGCACTATGTTCGCCTGCAATGGCAATAATATCGAATGCTTCCTTCTCCGCGCCAAGTCTGCGCCCGCGATAGGCTATTTCGGCCGCAAGGTCACATTCCCTTACTCCGGGTTTTATCAGCGGTAGAATTTCCTGAAAAACAAGATATTGAATTTCGGCTGCTTTTCGTATCAGCGCAGCCTCATGCGGTGCTTTCTTAATGGTTTGCTTTTCTACTATGCCGGAAATACGCTTCATTGATATTCCGCGAAGATTTTTGCGCAATGAAGCAAGCGCGGCAACCGTCAGGCGCGAAGGGTCAAAGCCAAGCGAGCGAATATCGGCAAATGAATTATTGTTGCGAAGAAAGCCAATCGGGTCGCGTTCTATGTGAGCACTTAGACCTTTTACGCCGAATAATTCGGTTTTAATCTGCTCGGTATAGCGGTCATCGGTAAAAAACCACGCTTTTTCCATGCCAATAATCAAAGTGGCATTAGAGCCGGAAAATCCTGTAAGGTATCGTATCGAAGGCAAATGATTAACGTAAAGTGCGTCAATTTTATTAGCGTGAAATTCACTGCGTATAGCCGTAAACCGCGATTCGGCAACTTTTTCCGCTGTCGGAATTTGAGACATTTTTTTCATTTTTCCTATTTGCTTTCTATATAATTTTCGGAGCTTAAGAGAAATAATTGGGCGAAGTTTTTGTAATTATCACATCATGCGGATGCGATTCGCGCAACCCCGCGGAAGTCATTCTTATAAATTGCGCCCGCTCTTTCATATCTTGCACGGTTCGGCAACCGCAATAGCCCATCGCCGCACGAAGTCCTCCGCACAGTTGGTAAATAGTGTCGCTTACATTGCCTTTGAACGGAACGCGCCCCTCGATACCTTCGGGCACAAGCTTTGCTATTTCGTCTTCCACATCTTGGAAATAGCGGTCGGCTGAACCTTGGTGCATCGCTCCGAGCGACCCCATGCCGCGGTACATTTTATAGGCGCGTCCTTCAAACAGAATTTTCTCGCCCGGGCTTTCTTCGTGGCCGGCAAGCAATCCGCCCGCCATCACGGTGTCTGCACCTGCGGCTATCGCTTTTGCTATATCACCTGTTTGTTTAATTCCACCGTCGGCAATAATCGGGATGCCTTCTGCGGAGGCAATCGATGCAACCTGCATTATTGCGGTTATTTGAGGCGCACCAACGCCTGCCACTACGCGAGTAGTACAAATACTACCCGGCCCGATTCCTACTTTCAGTCCGTCCGCACCGCAATCTATCAGTGCTCTTGCAGCGTCGGCTGTGGCAATATTCCCGACAACTATTTGCAAATTACCAAATTGCTTTTTGAGCGTTTTAACCATATTCATTACGCCGAGAGTATGCCCATGCGCCGTATCCACAAAAACCACATCTACTCCTGCCGATGCCAAGGCCGCCACACGCTCGGGGGTATCTGCCGAAATTCCTACTGCTGCCCCCGCAAGCAATCGTCCCACATCGTCTTTGGCAGCACGCGGGTGTTTCTTTTTCTTCTGAATGTCTTTGAATGTAATCAAGCCGCTTAACTTGCCTGTACCGTCTACCACCGGCAGTTTTTCGATTCTGTACTGTTGTAAAATTTCTTCGGCTTGCTCCAGCGTAGTGCCTTCGGGTGCGGTAATAAGATTTTCACGTGTCATTACATCAAATATCGGCATTTTGCCGTCGGTTTGAAACCGTAAATCGCGATTTGTTACAACGCCGATAAGTTTGCCAGACTCATCTACTACAGGAAAGCCTGAAATGCGATATTTATTCATCAACAGCAAGGCATCGGCCACCGCATCGTTGCCTCGAAGAATTATCGGATTGCGTATCATTCCGCTTTCCGAACGCTTTACTTTATCAACTTCCTCCGCCTGCCGCTCTGCGGATAAATTCTTGTGAATAACCCCCAAGCCGCCTTCTCGCGCAAGAGCAATAGCCATTTCCGCTTCTGTTACGGTGTCCATAGCGGCGGAAAGCACGGGAATATTCAGACTAATAGAACGGGTAAGTTTTGTAGCAAGCGAAGTTTCTCGTGGTAACACTTCGGAATAGGCGGGTATAAGCAATAAATCGTCAAAAGTAAGACCTTCACCGGCTATTTTATCTTGGCGCATCAAGCGACGCTCCTCTCTGAAATTTCAAAAAAATTTTGCCTAAGACGCAAAAGAGAAACGCCGTATTGTTTTACGAACGAAAATCTTGTTCTTATGAACCTACAAGCAGGCATTAAATTGTCAATAAATGAAAAAGCCGCCATTGTGCGCGAGTTGGCGGCTTTTGAATGTAGAATCGTTCTGTTTCCGATGCTTTCAAGCTATCGTTACGTCGTTGCACAGATAAACGTCTTGAATAGTATTAAGCAACTCAACGCCTTCCTTCATCGGGCGTTGGAACGCTTTTCGGCCGGAAATAAGCCCCATGCCGCCGGCACGTTTGTTTATGGCAGCCGTAGCCGTAGCTTCTGCAAAGTCGTTCGCACCCGATGCGCCGCCGGAATTTATCAGGCCGATTTTTCCCATATAGCAATTTGCCACTTGATAGCGGCAAAGGTCTATCGGGTGGTCGGACGAAAGTTCGGTATAAATACGCTTGTCAAATTTTCCGTAAGATGAGCCGCCCATATTAAGAGCTGCGTAACCGCCATTATTTTCGGGCAATTTTTGCTTGATGATGTCGGCTTCGATGGTTACACCTATATGATTAGCCTGTCCGGTTAAATCGGCCGAAACATGATAATCTTTATCTGCTTTGAACGCCGAATTGCGAATATAGCACCAAAGTATGGTGGCCATACCAAGATCATGCGCTTGTGCAAATGCCTGCGAAACTTCCACGATTTGCCTGCCGCTTTCGGCAGAACCGAAGTAAATTGTTGCACCTACGGCTGCTGCGCCCATATCATAGGCTTCACGTATGGTCCCAAACAGAATCTGGTCAAATTTATTCGGATAAGTCAATAATTCATTGTGATTTATCTTAACTACAAACGGTATTTTGTGAGCATATTTGCGTGCTGTAAGCCCTAATACTCCATAAGTAGATGCAACGGCATTGCAACCTCCCTCAGCAGCCAATTTTACAATATTTTCGGGGTCGAAATAAGCCGGATTTTTGGCAAAACTTGCTCCTGCGGAATGTTCTATACCTTGGTCAACCGGTAAAATAGAAACATAGCCCGTTCCGGCAAGCCGCCCCGAATTTAATATCCATTGCAAATTCCTTAATACGCGGTTATTGCGGTCGGAATGGGCAAATATATCATTTACCGTATTAGGCGACGGCAGTGCAATATCGCTTTTGTTGATGGTTTTGCTGACATGATTCAGCAAATAATCGGCTTTATCGCCCAAATTCTGAACAATGCGGTCAATCATTAGTGCCTCAACCAATAAATTATTGAAACAATTCTCTGCAAAAATACTTGAAATCAGGACTAATGCATAGTGCGTTTGCGTTTTTTTTTCACCGGAAGCGTTGCGGAGCAATACGCACGCAACGAAGCGAGCAAAGGATAAAAATCTCTGCGGAATGCGGCCGGAAAACCCGTAATTTCCGTATAATTGACCGTAGTTTCCGAGCCGCGAAAAAGAATAGTGGTAACAACAGTCATATCGGCGCGTTTTGCCGAAGTATCGCAGTTAAGCACTACCATTACCTTGCGAACGCTTGTGCCGTCATTGAACCAGCGATAAGAACGCACATATCCAATGCCTGCCGAATCCGCTGAATAGCCGTGCGCCTGCAAAGAATCGCCGATAATACGGCTGAATTCCTGCGGTAAGACTATGCAAGGAACAGAGATGGGAATATGCACCGAATTGCACGACCATAATGCAAGCACGATACTCGTTGCAAAAGCTACAAGAAATAACCGTATTATCAAGACGTTTTTCGTAAAAATCAAGACTGTGCCAATAGTTGCCAAGGCTACCTATTGTCGCAAAAATACAAACGCAGAATTAAAAAATAAACGCCCGCCAAAATATTTATATTGGCGGGCGGCTTGCCGTCTAAACGGCGACTATAATTACACGGTAACGATTATCGTGCAATCGTTATCGGCATGGCGAAAACAGCCGTTCCGTTAGAAACGCGGACAAAATAAACACCGGACTCGATATTACCCAAATCCAGCGCGAAATTATTTTCACCTGCAACCGTAGGTACTGCAAATGATTGCAGTATTGCTCCCACCGCATTCACAATGCTAATCGTGCAATTTCCGGCCATGCCGTCGAAGCGTAATGCCGCCACACCGCTTGCTGGATTAGGATAAATTACGGCACCGAACATAGCCGCATTTTCATAAACTCCGGCCGGCGACGCAGGTGTCAGCGTCATGTCGTTCCCATCGGATACCGGATTCAAAGAATAATCAATGGCGGTTGTAAATGTTGCACCTTCGTAATTAGGTTTGCCAAGTGCGACGGTAAATGTTCCCGCACCTGTTTCCACCAAATCATAAGACCCGTCGTCCGCACTGAAAGCATAATCGGAGATAAGCTCATTTTCGTCATAAGCCACAATCAAAGCACCGGCAAGCGGTTCGGCGCCTTGTGCATTATCGCCTTTTATCGCGCCCTTACCGGATCGTACAATTCCATGAATACGTCCGGCACCGCGTTTGCCGCCGACTTTGTGTAGTTGTACGATGAAAGTTTGCGACAGCATAGTTTCGCCTACTTCAATTTTCGATGCTTCTTTCCAATTCATAACCGCCAAGGCATGTTCGCGATAGAATCCCGGTGCCCAATCGCGCGTTGCCGGCACACCCAAAAGAACGTATTTACCCGGCAAAAGATTTGTCAGTATAAAGTTACCGTCATTATCGGTTTCGGTTGCCGCACTGAGATATTCTGACCGATAGGAAACGCCCGGTTGCGCAATGCGAATTGCTATCGCCTTGCCTATAACCACACCACCGTCTTGATTGGTAAGCCGGCCGGAGAATCCGTTGTTGAATGTCGGCCTTTCAGGCAGAACAAAATTTATCTCGCGATTTGCTTCAAGTTTAATTAAAGCGGCCTCTTGCGGATTAGGCGTATTATCGAAAAATATTCTGATATATTTATCCGAAACAGAAGCGGCAGAGGCAACATAAACAAAATTACCCGGCAGTTTTATCGAATATGCTCCCTCTCTGTCGGTTTGTGCCATGAATTGCATGGACTTTTCTTTGTTGTACACACCGTTTTTCTCTCTCACGATAAAACTAACCATCGCCGGAATGCCTTGTCCGCCCACATTCGTAACTTTGCCGGAAACCGTATAAACTTTCGGAGGTTCGTGACGTTGAACCGTAATGTCGGCAACTATGGTGTCATAGCATTTTACCGGTATTCTCATCGCGTTTTTGATTGTTTCAGCATCTTGATACCATTGGGGAACAATATCCTCGCCGCCTACATTCACGGCAAATGTTCCTTCGGAAACATGAATGGCATATTTTCCGTTGTTTATCTCACCTTTATAAAGTCCGTCGCCTTTGTCGGTACGAACGGCAGCTGCCCACCCTCTTTGAATAAGATTTCCGTCTTTATCGGAAATTTTACCCATAATTACGGCACACGTTCTCGGTCTGTCTTCGCAACCCGCCGACTGAACGTCCACTATCCATTGTTGTTTAATCGTGGCACTTGTACCTTTTGACGTTACCACAGCCATCAATATAACGTAGTATTTGCCTTCCGTGCTTGGTGTCCAGCGGATAGACCCCGTTTTTTCGTTTATGGTCATGCCGTGCGGAGGTTGCAACAAAGAAAAGACGATATTCTCTTTGATAGTTTCTTTGTTGGCATTAACAACTATCGGCATATAAACATATTCTTTGTCAATGCAGGTCTTGCTGTTCGGCTGGGTTGCAAATCTTATTCCGGCCGCATTGCCGATTATTATCTCAAATTTTTGGTCGACTTTCATATCCGGCTTGCCGTCCACGCGAGCACGTATAACGACAGTAAAAATGCCGTCCCTTTGCGGAGTCCATGTAATTCGGCCGGTTCGAGTGTCAATTTCCATGCCGTCGGGGCCTTCTACAATAGAGTAATTTATGATGGAATTAGGCTCTGTAAAGTATTTTGCACGTGCCTCATACACCCATTTTTCTCCTATTTTGCCTTCGCGCGGCGGCGTTGTGGTAAAGCGCAGAGCATCTTCCTCGCCTATGATTATTTTCCATTCCTGGTCTACGTAAATATCGGGATTAGATTCGAGATATGCACGTATGACAACCAAATATTTGCCCGGGCTGCCTGCTGTCCACCATACGAGCCGTCCGGTTTCCCCGCCGATTGATATGCTGTCGGGGCCGGTAATAATTTTATAGCGGATATTCTCGTGGCTGTCGCCATATTGCGCTTGCGCCTCATACACATACACCTGATTTATGCCTGCCGTTGTCTTTGGCGATGTCAAAAACTTCATTCTCGGCTGTTCTTTTTCGAAGTTGACAACCTTTATCGGCGTGCGTTCGCTTTCGCCGTCGGAGTTGTATGCGCGGACAAAGAACGTCCAAATACCTCTTCTATCCGAAAAAGTCGCGTTTTTTTCCTTTGTTTCCAATATCATTCTGAATTTGGACAAATCTTCTGTTTGTCCCTCAGCGGCGTACACGCGATAACCGAGAGCCTCGTATCCGTCATTATTCGCTTTCCAAGTTAGTTTTACGGTTGGCGGGCTATTTGATATCATCGAAGCGGCAAATTCCAAAGGTTTGCCGGGAACGCCGGCCATAGCCGCCGAAGCACCGAATATGATAATGAGAAAAGCCGGCCAAAATTTGCGCCGGAGTGATAAATAAAAGGAAGTCATCGCATAACTCCTGATGGTTGAAAAAATGTAAAGAGCCGAATATTTCAAAGCGAAGCGCAATGTGTCGCCGGCAACTTAACTTTAACAATCCTTCCGACTGATATTGGTTACAATACAATGTATTTTTTTCTTATGAAATTCGTATCCGAAACAGGAACAAGGCCTTTCTCGTTGGTCGGCAAAGTCAAAATTGGCAGCATCCTGTTGCACCGGAACCGCTATATTTCGGCACATTTTGATTCAAGCGCGTATTTTTGTCGACAGGGTATAAATGTAACAGATAAAACGGCCTCAAATGTACAATGTCGAGCGGTGCACAAAGATGATATTTCATCCCGTTTTTTTACATTTGTCAAGTTCTGAACTAATTTTCGTATAGACCGATACGCCTCGATAAACAGTAATCGTAAAAAATTCCGTATAATTTTCTATAATGCTGCAACAAGAAACCGACGGCCGCAACGCAGTACAGCTTGACCGTAAGATTGGTCTGACGCAGGCTACAGCCCTGAACATGATAGATATGGTGGGAATTGGGCCTTTTGTGGTTATTTCCCTTGTTATTCAGTTGATGAACGGGCCCGGTGCGCTATGGGCATGGGTTGCGGGTGCATTATTGGCAATTACAGATGGCTTTATATGGGCAGAACTTGGCGCGGCAATGCCTGCGGCCGGCGGAAGTTATGTGTTTCTGCGCGAGTGCTTCGGGCGGAAAGGTTTGGGAAAATTCTTTTCGTTTCTATTTATATGGCAAACTACGTTCCAGGCGCCGTTAGTTATAGCATCGGGCGCGATAGGCTTTGCAAATTACTTTAAGTATCTGGCACCTTTGACAGACTTGCAAACGCGGGCTGTTGCCGGCGGCGTAGTCATTCTTGTCATTGCCTTGCTATATCGCAACATAAGCGGTATAGGCAAAATATCTGTAGCTCTGTGGGTATGCGTATTAGGAACTATGGGCTGGATAATTTGGAGCGGATTTGCGCACGGTTCAATCGAATTTGCTTTGCAAGATTTTACGATGCCTCAATTATCTTGGGCTTATGCCGCAATTTTAGGGCAGGCTACCGTCAAAACGGTCTATTCTTATTTGGGTTATTACAATGTATGCCATTTAGGAGGCGAAATCCGCTATCCCGAACGCAATATCCCACGCTCGATTTTCATTTCTATAATCGGCATTGCAATTCTCTATATTGCCATGAATTTCAGCGTTCTAAGCGTATTGCCATGGCGGGAAGCCATGAAGTCCGATTTTGTGATAAGTTTATTTATCGAGAGGATCTACGGACGAGAATCCGCACTTATCGCAACCGCGCTTATACTTGCCATTGCCTTTTCTTCTCTATTTGCAGTAGCGGTAGGATATTCGCGCATACCTTATGCAGCTGCAAAGGACGGAATGTATTTCAATGTTTTTGCCAAATTGCACCCCGTCAAACATTTTCCCCATGTATCGCTTTTGACTTTGGGCGGGCTTGGTTTTATTTTCAGTTTAGGAAATAAATTATCTTGGGTTATCAGTGCGATTCTTGCGATGCGCATTATTATTCAATTCATAGGCGGTGCTGTAGGCGTTATATTCTTGCGGCGTAATCCCGATTTTCGCTTGCCTTACAGAATGATTCTGTATCCTATTCCAGTAGTTATGGCAATAGCAATGTGGCTGTGGCTGTTTTACTCGACCGGATATATTTCATTCGCGGGCATAGGCATGATGGCACTTGGCTCGCTCGTTTATTACTTTGTATTTGTACGAAAGCCCTCAAACGAAAACGGAAATACTTTACGAAAATAGTGTGGGCAACCCGCTTTCGCGGCTTTTGTTCAGAAAAGCAGACACCCTATTACTCTTCGGTTGCCAATTTGCCTGATGCAACATCTACTTCCACAGGATAATGTCCCGTAAAACAAGCCGTACAATATCCTATTCCGTCGCCGGAAGGCACGGAGTTCATAAGTCCCTGAAAAGACAGATAGCACAACGAATCCACACCGAGTTCGTCGCCAATTCCTTGTTCGTCGGGATAATGATTGGCTATCAGCTCTTCGCGACTTGGGAAGTCCATGCCGTATTTGCATGGATATTTTACCGGCGGCGAAGTAATGCGCAAATGCACTTCTTCGGGCTGCGCTTCGCGTATAAGTTTGATAAGTGAGCGCGAAGTAGTGCCGCGCACAATCGAGTCGTCGACTACCACTATTTTACGCCCTTCGAGAACACCACGCACAATATTGAACTTGGTTTTCACCTTAAATTCGCGTTTATCTTGCCCGGGTGCGATAAATGTACGGCCGACGTAGTGGCTGCGAATCAATCCTATTTCAAATTTAGTATTAAACCCGTGTTTATGATTAACCCTTGCAAATCCGAGAGTGGCTGTATTGCCGCTGTCGGGAACAGCTATTACCGTAACCGCGCCGCTTGTGCCGGGCGGTACGGGACTTTCCCCGGCAAGGTTCTTACCGAGTTTTCTACGCGCTCTGTCTACGTTATACCCGAAAATCTTGCTGTCAGGGCGCGAAAAATAAATATATTCAAAGATGCAGTGTCGCGCTTCCGGTGTTGTATCTTCTATATTGAACGATTTTATTTCGCCGGTTTTCACTACTTCATCGTCTATTATCACTATCTCGTTATGCCGCACGTCCCGCACATATTCAGCACTGATAATATCGAGTGCACAAGTTTCGGAAACTACAAAATAGGCGTAGCTGCCATCGTCGTTTTTCTTGCGTCCGATGCAAAGTGGACGGAAGCCGTGAGGGTCGCGGGCGGCATAGAGAGCGTTATCCGTAAGTATAACGAGCGAATACGCACCTTTTGCAGTTTGCAATGCATCGCGAATCTGCTCTGTTTGCGAGTCTTTTTTGCTGCGGGCTATTAAATGAAGGAATATTTCACTATCTGTTGTTGTTTGAAATATCGATCCTTCGTATTGCAGATATTTTCGCAATGCAACCGTATTGGTTAGATTGCCGTTGTGTGCAAGCGCGATTCCACCGGAACGATACGTAGTGAAAAAAGGCTGAATATTTGCCGCCGACGCACTTCCGGTAGTCGAATAGCGATTATGCCCGACGGCGGCATTTCCCTCGAGTTTTTCCGTAAGAACCTTTTCGTCGAAAACATCGAGTACAAGCCCTTCGTCTTTGTGGGTATAGTAATAGAATTTCTGTCGCTCGTAATTGTATCGCCGTGCAACTATGCCGGCCGCTTCCTGCCCGCGATGTTGCAAGGAATGTAGTGCGTAATAGGTCATGGCTGCTGCCTGCCGATGATTGTACGCGCCTACAACCCCGCAATTACACTGCGGTTTATCGAGTTCTAACGGAGAAGACGGGGAAGTTGTTTGCGACGCGGAAGAGGAAACGCCGTTATCCATGCGTAGATTCGGAGAGAAGTTCTAAGAATTTCACCTCAAAATTACGATATTTTTTGCGTATGGCAGTTTTATCGGCTACCGATATAGCTTTTCTCAATTACAAATTCAATACGGCGGTTCTGCTCACGGCCTTCTTCGGTGCGGTTCGGTTCCACAGGGCGCGATTCGCCGTAACCAATAGCAGACAGGCGTTTAGGCGATATGCCCGAAGCAATGAGAATATCACGCACCGCCTCTGCGCGCTTTTGCGAAAGTTTTTTATTTAAGTTCTTGTCGTTACTGCGATTGATTGAGTCCGCATGGCCTTGTATTTCGATTTTCAGCATTGAATAAGCTTTCATCAATTTCGCCACTTTTCCGATAACCTCCATATAAGTCGGCTTAATCTCCCAAAGACCGGACTCGGTAAGTATTCGCAAACGCGACACCCAATTAAAATCAGCCGGATTCAGTTCCGGATTATCCTCGGCATTATCCGGCAGGCAAATGCGATTGATTGTTTCGTATTCTTTGGAATAACCCAAAGCAAACGACGTATTCCAATCGCTGCAGGCCCCGATTTTATCTCCAGTCGCATATTCCGTCAATCCTCGCCCGAAATATGCCTCGGCATAATCACCGTCAATCATAATAGCACTATTGTAATCACGTTGCGCAAAAATGATATTCCCCTGAAAATAATATGCCGTTCCACGATTCAGAAACGCCTCGGCAAGTTTTGCATCGAGCGACAATGCTTTGTCGTAGTCGCGTATTGCACCAAGTGTATCGCGCAGAGAAATTTTAGCAACTCCCCGATTATTATACGCCTTAGCCAATTCAGGATTTATAGACAACGCTGTTTCGTAGTCGCTTATCGCAGCCTCGGTATTTCCTTCCGAAAATTTCACGTATCCGCGATTGTTGATTGCCTTTGCATGGCGCGGATTTATCGAAATCACCTTGGCGTAGTCGGCAAGCGCACCCGCATGGTCGCCAAGCACGAATCTGTTCAGACCGCGATTATTGATTATTTCCACATCGTCCGGATTTATGGCAACAAGCGAATCGAGTATCTTTAACGCCTGCTCATAACGCTTATGGTCATATAAAGAAATAGCACGAGCAAGGGCATCGTCTTCGGCTGATGCGGCAAGCCCTGGAATAATAATTGCACCTGCAACTATTATCTTCCAAATAATACTGCGATACATTGCGTAATTAAATCGGTGTTGTATCAAAAATCCGCCTTAATTAAGCTATTATGATGGCGGTACAAGGAAACTTAGGCTAAAATTACGCAACGCATCGTTCTGTTCCTATACGTATAAGTACGTAATTTTAAGCCGATACCGCAAAATAGTCGTTGCTTTTTACGGATTTTATCAATTTTTGATAGAAATAAGCAACGTTTTGCTCATTGCGAACGCACCGAAAAGAGCAGAAGAACTGTTAAAGCGGCAGTTGTAATTATGGTGAACGGCTCGATAATATCGTAAAAAAGGCTGCTCGGCGCAGGCGGAACTGCGGCACGTGTAAAGTCGTAACCGCCGAATTCTGCCGTAGCTACATCGCTCGCGCCTATTGTATCTCGGTAAGAATACATATTGGAGGATAATGAAGCCGAAATGCCGTCGGTGCGAATATATGTTCCGGCAACGGCAACTTTGCAAGTGCGGCGCAACGAGTCGGTAGCGTCCGGCAAACGCTCGTATTGTATGCCGAACATCGTAAAACCGACAACGCAAGATGCTGTATCGGACTGAGAAAGTCGGAAGTTCGTACAAGATTCCGCAAGGCGTGTGCGCAACAGCCAAGCCGCATTGTGCTCTTTTACGGTTATGGTTGTATTATTTCCGGCAACGGCACATATACGCTCGGCTGCAATGCGCGTCAGCGAATCGAGTATTGTAAAATTTGAGGAAATTTGTGCGCAGACAACGAAATGAGGCACAAGCAATGCGATAAACAACAAGGAAAATCTTATCGAAATCGTAATTTTGCAAATAGTGCCGTAAGAAAAGCATAGATGCCGTTTTTCGGCGATACGATATTTTATGTATTTAAGCATTATATCCGCCATGATAACTCTGACACGTATCAACGGCGAACCGTTAACGGTGAATGCCGAAGAAATAGAAACGGTGGAAACATTTCACGACTCTACCCTTACCCTTCGCAGCGGGCGCAAAGTAGTCGTCCGCGAAAATGCCGATGAAATTATACACAAAGTTATCGAATACAAGCGACAAACGCTCGATATTCCGTTGCGTTTCCGCGCAAGCAACGAATAATGCTTTTATTTTCGGGGTGATTTTAACAGCTCTGTCGCTATTGCACACTTTTCCGTTATACGGGCAGTTCACCGTTACGATTGCCGATTCCCCGGAAATGCCCCACACTATTCGCATAGGTACGGAAAAAATTGCCAATACTTATATTTTTACGGGCTTTGCCAATGCAGAAATTACTCTTCCCTTCGGGCTTTTGTCCTTGAAACAGAATTATCGCGGCACGGCTATACGTTCGGCTAATGCGGCTTTTCGCGACGACGAGCGGCTTACCGCCGAATATTCCGCACCTTTCCGCGACACTTCGTTCCGATTTGCCGTGCGCGGCTTCTGGTTGCTTTCAAAGGACAGTCGCGACATAGGATTGTCGAGTTTATCGCAGGCAACCGGTTCGCTGGGCGCCAAATGGCACCCAGCAAGAAATATAACGGCCGATATATTTGCCGGAATTGAAAAGACCGAGCAACTCGGCAGAGCGGCAACCGGCGGCATTTTCGAGGTGAACGCCGATTTCAGGCAGGCAGAATTAGGAGAATTTACAGGCAATTTCCAATTCCATTCGGCTTATACAAATCTCGACGACGGCCGGGCTAATTCTGACCTTGATTTTTCGGCCGCGGCCGAGCGCATATCCGATAACGGCGGCACGGCACATTTTTCGGCACGTTATCGTCGGTTGGGGCGTAATTATTTTTTGCCCGTAGCGGCAGGCGCACTCGGCGTGGAAAGCCGAGACGAAACTCGCACGGAAATAACCGGCGATATTTTGCAACCGACGATAGGTGACGTTCTATTTGCGGAAGCACAAATCCAACTTTCGGGCGCAACCATTGACCGTAGTTTTTTTTCTCCTGTTGCGGGAATGCCGCTGACTGCCGTAAAGCGCGGCGTGTCGGAGTTCAGCCTCAACGCTTCCGCCGCTATCAGGCTTGTACTGCCTGCATTGCAAATTTACAGCGGGGCGGCGTTTGCCATACGCGACGAAGCCAATGCCGTCATTCCCGTATTCGACATTTCGGCCGCCGATGAAACATCGCTCAAGCAATCCGAATTTCAAAGAGATAACTCATCTGTACGCACACGTTTGTTCGGACAAGCAAAGTGGAAAGTTTCACAATACGACGAATTACGCTTTGCCGCCGCAGCCGCAATATTTCGATACGATACGCCGAGCGAACTCAACTATGACGACCGCGACGAATTACTGCTAAACTTTTCTCTTGAATTAAATCGTCGCTTCGCTAACACTCTCACCGCCGGCGCAGGAATATCTGCCCAAACTCTTCACACGGTTTTCATTAACTCTAAGCGAAGTGCATTAAACAATCAGAATCAGATACTTAAATTTTTCACCAAAACTGAATTAATTACACAAATATTTGAAACTCGCCCTCAGTTCGAGCTTCTTGCAAATTACACCGTCTATGATTTTGAAAGCGTAGGCGGATCGCGAAGTTTCAGTTTTAGGCAAATGAGCCTTCGCGATTCTGCAATTGCATATCTTGGTAACGATATACACGCCGAGGCGCGTATATTTGCACGATATTTCTTGACGGGGCAGCTTGATTGGGCAAATTTCAGCGAAACGCCGCTGAACGTCAATTACGAACAATTCGCGAAAATTCTTATTTTTACGCGTCCGTCGCCAAATATATCTCTCGGCTTGGGTATGCGATACTACGCACTTTCGCAACAAGCAACCGTAGTCGGCACCTTTTCTGCCCCATACGGCTCTGCGGTGCAACAATTTTATGGACCCGAAACAATAATAGACATTAGCTTTAAAGGCGGCTCGCGGCTATCGCTAAACGGCTGGTACGAATGGCAGTTTGTTAATAAAGTTCTGTTGAGAAATCTGCCCAACCTTTTTTTTGTGCTGCGCGCACCATTGTAATCAGTTGCAATATATGGCACAAGCGTTATTTGCCCAAGACGCTTCGACCGAAGGTGCTTATATTTTGCGCATGCCAAGCGAGCGCAATAATATTCTGCGTGTCGAGCCGTTCTTCAACAGTCTGCCCGAATCCAAAGAGCTGGACGAAGTTCTGTTTTACAATATTATGATAGCTTCTACCGAAGCCGTAAACAATGCCATTATTCATGGCAACGGTTGTAATCCGAATAAAATGATAGAGTTATCCGTGTTTTTTTCTATGACCGGCGTAACAATCAGCGTAACGGACGAGGGCGACGGTTTTACGCCCGAAGAAATAGCCGACCCGACTGCTCCCGAAAATATATTGCGCGAAGGCGGGCGCGGTGTTTTTCTGATGCGTGCATTAGCCAAAAGTATAGAGTTTTTTGCGGCACCGGGCCGTTCCGGCGTGGTTATGCGTTTTTAATGAAAAATAATCGCGATTATAATACTACACGGTTGCCCGGATAAACCCGAACGGTAATAGGCTTTGATTTAACGTATGGCAAAAAAATCTTCCCGGAATTGCCGCGTTATCGTATTTTTGCCCGATACAGCTGAAAATATCGGCGAAATAGAAATATAAACGGTATTTTGCAAGATATATCATTTTACGCGAAACGCTTCCGAATGACTATGACGGATTTTACATTTACCGCCTCCGATATCGAAAAAATTTCTTCGGTGCTTGGCAATGCTTCTGGCAACGACGGCAACGCATGGACGTGGAAATTGTCCAATCCGCAAACCAGACAAGCGCAAGTTGTTTCATTGCATAATAACATTTCGTTCGGGCCGAACGGAACAGGCTCGTTAGTAGTGGTGCAGACTATACACGGTTATTTTGAGTTGCACAGCTGTTCCGGCTACGTGCTTTTCGAGCCGGACGAAGTAATATTCGTAAGTGCGATGGGCGATTTTCTGTCGGGAATGGTCGTGGGACGACAATGCGTATGCTCTATGTTTGCCCCGATTCGCCGCAAAACGCTTTCTATGGATTTGACGGAACTTGACCCCGCGATACTTATGTCTGCTATGCAGTTATCGTTGGCCGAGGCAGTGCTGTAACACACATCCCTAAACTACAATTCCAACCGTTACGTCCTTTGCAATAAGTGCCTACTCAAATCTATATTTACAACGAGTCTTATTTATTGCGCATTCCGCGCAAACGCATTACAGAAGCTATGTTGCGGGCATCTGCCGCAGAGTTGGCAACCGACGCAACAATCAGAGTAATTATATTGAACGACACAGAGATACATGAACTTAACGAGCGTTATTTATCGCATGATTATCCGACCGATGTAATAACGTTTGCGCTTGAGTCCGCACCTATCGAAGGCGAGATATACATAGGCGCGGGCGTAGCGGTGCGGCAGGCAAAAGATTACGGTGTTACGCTAACGGACGAATTGATGCGACTGACGGTGCATGGCGTTTTGCACCTTGCCGGATACGACGATGATACACCCGAAAAACGGGTACAGATGAGTTTGCTCGAAACGCGCTATATTAACGTTCAGCCACAAATTTAAGGCGATGCGGTTATGTATGAACGAATTATAGAAATCATAATGCTGGTCATTGCGGAATTTCGTAAGCGCAATTCAATAAATGCCATTGATTTGAATGAATTGCAACGCCGCGGCTATACTAGTGCCGAAATATCGGCCGCATTCAGCTGGCTGGTGGACAAAGTCGAGTTTACAAAAGAGTTGCTTCCACTGCACGAATGTGCAACGCCCGCATCGTTCCGAGTGTTCCACGAAGCCGAACGCGAGCTTTTCAGCCGCCAAGCATTAGGCGAGCTGATGCAAATGCAGGAACTCGGCATAATCGGCAATCAGCATATAGAAGAAATTATTGAGCGTACTCTTCTAAGCGGTATGAGAAAAGTAGGGGCAAAAGACCTGAAAAATATGGTTGCAACACTTATGTTTAATGTAGAACATACACGCGGCGCAGGCTTTAGACTGATGCTCGAAGGCAACGAAACTATTAACTGAAAATCCTAAGCACCTTAACTGCAATATATTACTGCAAATCATTACTGTATTTTTCGGCAACGGCCTCGTAGTTCAGCAGGATAGAACACAAGTTTCCTAAACTTGGTGTCGGAGGTTCGAGTCCTCTCGAGGCCGCAGCCCGCCGTTAGGTTTTACTCTTTCAATTTTCTTTTTAATCAGCCGCCATGCCGCTTAAATAACCCATTATTTTGGCGGTATATTTATTTTTATGTAGATTTGGTATAAATAAGAATAGAAACCCTCGTAAATTTCAATGAATATTAACGAACTTGCCGTAGGCAAGAACGCACTCATAGAACGTTATCGCTCCAATACTGTTTTTTCCGAGCGTCTTATGGAGCTGGGGCTTACGCCCGGGACTCGGATTACTCTCGTCCGCCGTGCGCCGTTCAGCGGGCCTATAGAAATTGCATACGGACATTTGCGATTGGCATTACGCCCCGCCGAGGGCGACGGCATCTACATTCTCCCCGTTTAATCACCGTTAATATATCGCCGTGCCACACGCTACTCGCATTGCTTTCGTCGGTACTCCAAATTGCGGCAAGACTACGATTTTCAATACACTTACCGGCCTTCGGCAAAAAGTCGGCAACTTCCCCGGCGTTACGGTAGCCCCGGCCGTAGGGCGCGTAACCGGTACAAACACCGAAGCAATAGATTTGCCCGGAATTTATAGTTTTGCCCCAAAATCTCCCGACGAACAATTAACCGTAGGCGTTCTTTCCGGCATGGAACAGACGATTCCTCGGCCGGACGGTATAGCGTTCATAATAGACGGAACAAATATTGAGAAAGGCCTGTTTCTTTTTTCATATTTTGCCGAACTTGGCTTGCCCTCCATAGTTGTTGTTACGATGATAGACGAAATTAAGGCGTGCGGCTCTACACTCGACGACATCGAATTAGAGCATATACTGGGCGTACCCGTAATTCCGGTTGTAGGCAATAAAGGCTCCGGTATAGAAGATGTCCGGTTAAAACTTACCGATATTAAAGAATTTGCCGTACCGAATAAACTTGCAGAGCCGGAAGCCGATATTCCTGCTCGATACACTTCGGTGCGCAATATAGCCGCAAATGTGGTTGCATCGCCCGTTCGCGACCGTCGTACAGAGTTTTTGGATAAAATTTTCCTGCATCCAATCGCAGGGCCGACTGTTTTTCTTGCAGTCATGGCCTTATTTTTTCAGTCAATTTTTACATGGGCTACGCCGCTTATGGACGGTATAGACTCTATGTTTTCATTGGCGCAAGACGGTATAAATACAGTAGTTCCCGACGGGATAGCACGCAGTTTTCTGGCAAAAGGCATTGTGGCCGGCGTAGGTTCTGTATTGGTATTCTTACCGCAAATACTTATTCTTAATGTCTTTATCGTGATTCTTGAAGATTGCGGTTATCTTGCCCGTGCCGCTTTCCTTGTAGATAGAGCAATGGGGCTTTTCGGACTGCAAGGTCGCTCATTCATTCCGCTTTTGGGCTCATTTGCCTGTGCAATTCCGGGTATTATGTCGGCACGGATTATCCCTTCGGAAAAAGACAGAATGATTACGATGCTTATCGCGCCTCTAATGACTTGTTCGGCACGTTTACCGGTATATGCCTTGTTGATTTCTGCTTTTATTGCCCCAATTTACATAGGCGGCTTTTTTTCGCTTCAGGCAATGGTATTGGCCGGATTATACATTGCAGCAACGCTTGTCGGCCTGTTAATAGCATTACTTCTGAAAAAAACAATGTTTCGCGGTGCGCAAACGCCGTTTCTTATAGAATTTCCGCCCTATCGCAAGCCCTCCCTGAAAAATATAGCCGTTAGTGCGTGGGGACGCTCTCGCGAATTTCTAATTAATGCCGGAACTATTATTCTCACTCTGTCCGTAATTCTTTGGGTTCTCGCAGAATTTCCGCGAGCGAATATCCCCGCCGAGATGCAACCGCTTCAAGCTGCACAGACGCAACTCGAATATTCGTTTGCCGGACGCATAGGGCATACCTTGCAACCGGCTTTTGCACCTATTGGATTTGATTGGAAAATGACTGTTGGCGTTATCGGAAGTTTTGCCGCACGTGAGGTATTTGTGGCTGTAATGGGACAATTATACGCCGCAGACGTTAGCGAAAATGATGTTACGTTGCGCGAGGCTCTCGGGGCAAATATTTCTCTTGCATCAGCTTTGGCCGTGTTGGCATTCTATGTATTCGCCTTGCAATGCATATCCACAATAGCCGTTCTGCGGCGCGAAACGAACTCGTGGAAATGGCCGGCCTTTGCTTTTGTCTATACTTTTGTTCTTGCATATTCGGCATCGTTCGCCGCTTATCATATTACGCTTTTTTTAGGCGGCTGACAAACTTTCTTTGCGCTATTTTAACGGCTGTGTACAATGCTGTGCCATCACCAGCTGCCGTTTCTATTGCTTCATAAGCGATTCCAAAAGTGCGGTTGCATTGTTCCGGTAGTCGCGGCGCAAACCGACGGCAAGATACTTGCGCAAAGCCGTAACAGATTCGCCGACATCGCCGTATTCGGCGAGCGTAAGACCGCGATAGTAAAGTTCTGCCTCCGTTTCACCGCTTTCATGAAAAAGTTCGAGAGATTGCTTGTATTTTCTAAGGAAAAAACAAGAAATTCCCAGCATTATGCGGGTGTCGTCGGCAGCATCTATCCCATCGGCAGCCGAGAACTCTCTAAATGCCGCCGAAGCAATGGAATCAAGCAACGGAACGCGCCCGTTCTCGGCGTGAAATACTGAATCAGCCCGTACAAATAAAGCATAGCCGTAGGAATACCGCGCCCTGCGATTATCGGGTGCCAATCGTGCCGCAACCTTAAATTCTCCAAACATAGATTTTGTATTGCGAAGCGCAAGATATGCCATTCCTGCCTCGATATGTGCGTCCGGGCTTTTTACATCAAGATCTACCGCACGTAATGCGTCGGCAAGCGCACCCTCGTAATCTTGCAAAAGAAAACGGCTCGAAGCACGTGCAATGTATGCTTTCGACTCGAAACATCGCAACTGAATCGAGCGTGAGAAGCAATTAACAGCACGGTGCATAATGGCCGTATCCACGCCTTGATATGCGGAAATTTGCATTTCAACTCCGGTTTGGGTAGTGGTTTGTAATGTATCGTGCAGTATTCTATATTGCGACAAGCCGCCGCTGTCGGCAATGGTTGCCAAAGTTACGCCTAATTGCAACCATAAGTCGGCAGAAACATCATCTAATTCCATTGCTCGATTAACATCTTGAAGAGCGGCAGAATAATTATTTACTCCCAAATAAGCAGAAGCCCTATTGCAAAGCACGGTTGCATCTTGTGAATTTGTTCTTAAAATTGCCGAGAACATCTCTGTTGCCTCGCCATATTTACCGTTTGCCGCAAGTATCGAGCCGCGAAGTATTCTATAAGTTGTTGAGTTTGGCCGGAGTTGCAACGCTCGGTTTATATCGGCAAGGGCTTTCGCATTTTCCCCTTTTTTCGCAAATACGACTGCACGATAATAAAAAGCCTCCGGCTCCGGCGATTTGTCTGTTACACGTGTAAAATCGGATATGGCACGAGAGTATTCTCCCGACAGATAGTAACAATAGCCGCGAAGTAACAAACCGGCCGAGCGATTTTCCGACTGTACTGCCGTAACAGCCGAAGCATCGGCTATCACACGCGAATAGCCGGCTCTTTGATTCAGGCTTTTAATGCTGAATTTAATCACTTTGCGAGTATCGGCGGAATCGCAAATTTCGGATTGATATTTTGCAATGGCTTTGGGTGCCGATTCCAACAATAAATAGGCACGTTGCAGGCGATACGCCGAATTTATCGGATTTATTTGCAATGCACGGGAAACAGCCGCCATAGCAGACGACGTATTGCGTAACTGATGTTGGGCAAGCGAAAGAGAATACCATGCGTCCGCATTTCGCGGAACAATACGTACCGCCGCGGCATAATCCCGCTCTGCATCAAGGTAGTTTTTCAATAAATAGCGACAATATCCGCGCTCCATAAGAGCTGCCGGCTGCGCGGAACGCAATTCGAGCGATTTATCGAAATGAGCAACGGCAAGCGGGTATTTCTGCAAATATCGCGCACTTAATCCCGCATTATACCAAACGCGAGCGTCGTCGGGCATAGTTCGACACAACGTAGAGAAATCGGCAAACGCACTTTCGTATAGTTTAGAATGAAGATATGCCGTAGCACGGTCAAAAAGAGCGGCAGTATTATCCGGCCGGCGTTTCAAAGCTTCAGTCAATACGGCGGCGGCTTCGTCGTAACGCCCCAAGCGAAGAAGTTGGGTGCCTCTGTTTGCAAAGTTTTTTTCTCTTGCGGGCATTTCGGCCGCCACAAAGGCCGATATACAAAATGCAATCGTCAATAGCGGCGGCAGGCGTAGCGAAAAAACAAGAAAAAAATGCAATAAACGGGACATTCGCGTAAGAAAACTCGGTTAAACGTTGCAAGTAAAAAATGGTACCGCCAAAATCTACAGCACTTTTCAGCCAAAACTTTTGCCGTCGAATTCGGAGCCGGTCGGCAACAAAACTTTCTGCGTTAACGTCCCACCTGCTGTTGCCTTTTGAAGAGCATTGGGAAAATTCCGGCTACAGTAGTATAAAGCGTGGACGCAAGTCCGTATTTAAGAAAAAACTCGAAATAATTTATTTCGGTTGGCCTAACGTAGAAGAAAAAATATACGCAATTGTGCAGAAAAGACGAAAGCGCGGTAACACCGAGAAAAGCATAGTTTGCCGGAAGCGTTTTCGAGTTTTTTTCCGAATAAAAATATCCGGCTATAAATCCGGCCATAGTTTTTGCAAGAGCGTTCGTACCAAGCACATCATCGCTGATAACGTCGAGTAATATTCCGCTTAAAAAACCGACTGTCATTCCCGGCATGCGCCCTTCGGAAACAGCAATCCATATCGTCAATAACAGTAGCAGGTCGGGTGCAACGCCGCCTACGGAAATCAAATCCAAAAACGACATGTGCAATATCGCCAGCAAAAACGACGTCATGCCGTAAAAGATATACCGAATAATCGGGTTCGAGTCGTAAATTGTACGTTGTTCTACTCTTTGCATGATTCTTTTTGCTGAAATTAACGTGTTCTGGACCGGGCTCGCAGAACTTCCTTTATCGGCTCTATATATTTTTCTAATCGCACTCGCTGTGTGTCGGGTGCCACTTTAGCTACAAAGAGTTGCTCTATTGTCGAAAAACGCACCGTAGGTTCCACCAAAACCTTACGGAACATCGAGGACGATTCATCTTGTATTGCTTTTACGCGCCCGATAGTGATATTCGGAGGATAGCGATTGCTGTAATTCGACGTTACTACTTCGTCGCCCGTTTTTACATCATAAGACTTCGGTATATTTTTCATTGATAAATATTCGTCTCCCTCCCAAACGAGAATACCGTCTATTCTCGAACGCGCAATTTTTCCGGCTACTCGGCTGTCTCGGTTTATCAGCAGTCGAATAAGCGAATAATTATCGGACACGGCAACAACCACGCCGGCCAGTCCGGCTTCGGTAATTGCAGGCATTCCTTCGTCAATTCCGTCTGTCGTCCCCTTATTCAAAGTGGCGTAATTGCGAGTTTCAACGGTGGTTTTCCCAACAATATCGCCTGCTACCAGTGCGTAATTCGACTTTTTTTTCAGTTCGAGAAGTTTCCTCAATTTATCGTTTTCTATTATTGCAGAGCGCAGTTTGGCGCGCTCGTCCGAAAGTTGCAGATTGAGTTCGCGCAAAGCCGCATTTTCGCTTTTCAATGCAATAGGATTCGGTATCCAAGCAAAAACGTTTTGAAGCCAGCCGATTCCGCCGACAACAACTGTACGGAACCCGCCAAGTTGCGCTACATTACCATAGCTCATCATCACAAAGCTGGCAATTACAAGAACGCTAAGTAAAAAATACTCTCGGAAGCGAACGATAAAATCGAAAATTCTATACATGATTACTCAAGGCTGTTTAATCTTATTATCGGTTGCGTCTTCGGCTATTTCTTCGGCAACGCGCAACGTATTAAATTCGTCAAGTTCGCGCAATTTCGGCAAATCGCCTACCGATTTCAAGCCGAAAACTCTAAGAAATTCCAGCGATGTGGAATAAAGTAACGGCCGACCGGGCGTTTCCGCACGTCCCGTTATCTGAATAAGTTCTTTTTCAAGCAGAGCATTCACGATTTCCGAAGAGTTCACGCCCCGTGCAGCCTCTACATCTGATTTTGAAACCGGCTGCCTATAGGCAATTACGGCCAAGGTTTCCAATGCTGCCTGCGACAGTCTTTTGCGCGACTTTGACTTCAACAAACGATGCACATATTCGCCGTATTCGCTCGAGGTGGTAAATTGCCAGCCGCCGGCTGCCTCTGCAAGACGGAACGGACGTTCCTCCGCCGCCAAATCGTCATTAATCTCGGCGAGCAATTCCGAAAGCATAGCCAAGTCGGGCAAATCCGAAGTATCGTCGGCTGAATTTGCTTCCGTTTCCGATATAATTCTTACGATTTCTCGCAATGAAAGCGGTTCTTCCGCTGCGAAAATCAATGCTTCGAGTATGTTTTTTTGGCGATGACGCGGTTGAGAAACAAAGAAATTAGACATAAAAGGTAATTCAGAATCAGGATTTCTTACCATAGCCTATGCGCGGGTCGGCTGCAGAATATAAAATATCGGCCAGTAATATGCCTGCCAAAGTCAATACGGCCGAAATAGTAAATATTGCCATAATTGTCGGATAATCACGGAATTGCAACGATTCGAACGACAATTTTCCAAGTCCCGGAATGTTAAATATCTGTTCGATTATCACGCTTCCTCCGAATAGCGACGGCAATACTCCGGCCAGTAAAGTGATAAGCGGTATCAAAGAATTGCGAAAAGCATGGCGAAATATCACGGCACGCTCAGCCAATCCTTTTGCACGGGCGGTGCGAACATAATCCTGACGCAGATTTTCCAGCATTGCGCTGCGCATTTGGCGCGAAATAAACGCAAAACTGCTGTAAGTGTACATTACCATAGGCAAGAACAGATGCTCGGCATAATCCGCAAATTTCTCCATTAAAGACCAATCCGCAGAATAATTCATCGAAGTAACGCCGCTTGCGGGAAAAATTTGCAGGTATTCGGCATTACATAAAAAATTATTGGCCATGCGCCCTATCCAAAATACAGGCAACGAATACAATGCGAACAAAGCAAAAGTAGATATACGGTCGGTTAATGTACCGGTATGTGTTGCCGAGTAAATTCCGAGCGGGACTGCTATCAGATATGCTATTAACAGCGAAGCAATGTTCATTGAAAGCGTTATAGGTAAACGTTCGACAATTTTATCCAGCACGGGGCGATTATCTCGAAAAGAGATACCGAAATCGAGGGCGAAAACCTGCCGCATCCAAATAAAGTATTGATTTTCCATGCCATTCCAACGGAACGTCAGTCGGCTTATCCATGGAGTATGTGCTTTTGCATCGTCGTCACTAACCAAAGTAATAAGAAAAACAGGCTTATCGAGATGCCATTGCTCGCGAACTTGTTTAATGATTTGTGCGTTTATTCCTCCGCTGCCGCGAGATGCCCCGTCGCCGCCCGCCATGCCGGCCTTCAGCTCTGCCGGGTCGCCCGGCGCAAGGCGGCTTATGGAGAACGAAATCAGCGTAATAATAAACAAAGTAGGCAAAAAAAGTAATACGCGCTTTACGATATATGACGGCATAAGCACTCGTGTAAAAGTCAGAAAGCATTAATAATATGGCGCAGTTCCGCCGGATTTTTGGCGTAGTCTATCCCTACGAAATCGAAGCGACATTCGCAATCGCCTAATTTGTTCACATAGAGATAGCCTTCGGCGGCACGACGCAAATACTTGCGTTTGGCAAATGTAATGCCATCTTCGGGTGTTCCGAACTCATTGGTCCGGCGCGATTTCACCTCTACGAACACCAATACGTTGCCGTCGCGGGCGATAATGTCAATTTCGCCTTCGCGCCCGAAATGGAAATTACGACGCACTATGACCATGCCTTTATTTTCGAGGTACTCCGCCGCAAGGTCTTCGGCAGTTTTTCCTTTTTCCCGAGTATTGTTTGCCGATGTACGGCGATTGGTGTTCATTACTTGTATTATAATGCTGCATTTCGGCAAGAATTGCTCTCAAAAATACCTTTTTTCGCCGATTTTCCGCAGTTGTAGGCAACAAAGCCGCTCAATGCTTCAAGTTTTATTTCATTGCGATGATTTGCAACGGCGGCAAAGGTGAAAAATCCTTATTTTCGCAGATAAAATACAATATCCAAATCAATTTTAAGAGTTATGCCATGCGCAGAGAAATACAAAAGTGGTACAGCCCGCGATTGAACAAGAATATGGAAATCGTTGCTTACGGGCATTATGGCTTTGCTTTGCTTCTTTTTCCCACCGCAGCTGCGGATTATCTCGAATACGAGCGATTCTATTTGATTGACTCAATCAGGCACCACATTGAAACCGGCAAATGTAAAGTTTACTCCATTAACAGCATCAACAGCGAAAGTTGGCTGAACTCCCGAATGAAGCCGAAAGCCAAGGCTATGCGCCATCAGCAATACAACGGTTACATAACCAAAGAAGTTGTTCCGTTTATTTTTAACGACTGTGGCGGACGTGTTCCCATCATTACAAGCGGTGCATCGCTCGGGGCTTTTCACGCTGTCAATACCGTTTTGCGTCGCCCCGACTTGTTCGACGGTTTTATAGCAATGAGCGGCACTTATGACCTGAAATGGTATGCGGATAAGTATTATGACGAAAATGTATATTTCAATTCGCCGGTGGATTATATGCCTAATCTGAACGATGAATATTGGCTGAATCTGCTTCGTTCGAAACAGCATTTACATTTCGTAACCGGACAAGGCCCCTACGAACATCCGAAATCTTCGATTGATATGGGCGATATTCTGCGTAAAAAAGGGATTCCATGCGAAGTAGACTTATGGGGACATGATATGCGCCACGATTGGCCTACGTGGCGGTTGATGCTTCCGCATTATCTCGAGTCGCGTTTCTAAAACGTGTTGAAAGCCTGCTTAACCTAACAGGCCTTAATTAAAAATCCCCGACCGATTTATTCTGCCGGGGATTTATTATTTCAAGAATTTGTACGCTTCCGATTACGGGCGTGTTCTGCCACCGTGCTTATCGTCGCAGGGAACTTTTCCGGTCTTTATCCACTCTTCCAATTTTGTTGCTTGCTCGGCCGTAAGAACCGATTTTATATTGTCGAGCAGCGTTGTCTCGCAGGCTTTTGCGGCTGTCATCATCTCGGCACGAGCATCTTCGAGTGATGCGCGAAGAGTTTTCTCAAGTTCGCGCAACTGCGTACGGGCTTCGTCTTTTGTCATTGTGCCGGCTTTTACTGCATCGCGTATTTCTTTTACAGCCGTTCTATGCTGTTCGCGTATGCCTTTTATAGCATCAAAGAAAGCAGAACCGGTTGTTTTCATACAGTCGCGATAGGCTTTCAAAAAGTCGCCTACTTGCGTTTTTTGGTCATCGGTCAGTTGCAAGCAACGAATAAGCACACTCAAATTTTTCTTATGAGTCGGAAAATTCCGAAAATTGGCCGCCGACGCGGAATTAGGCGTGTCATCAGTTACACAAGCTACCGCATCATAAGGAGTAACGGCATCGTACCAGTCGAACGGCGGCGTAGTAGAAACTACGATTGAAGATACCTCGTCGCCGACCGTAGCAGTAGAAGATAAAGGAGCGTCTGAATTTGAGCATGACGCTAATCCGATTGCGGCAACAGCAAATATTGCCATCATTAAGTTTTTCATGGCTGAACGCCTCATAAAAAATTAGAAAAAAAATAGACCGCCAATTTTTTATCCTTTGAACATAAGCGGCCGACACAGGTTTAATTTAGCTTTTTTAGTTCCCGCATCGTTTGTTTTGTAGCGCTGACATTTACAAAAATCCCGGTACATTAACTTTCGTTACAAAGAAGTACGCTTTTTACTAAAATATTTTTTTTTTGGCATTACTAAAATTTTAATGGAGCAAAGTTAAGTTTTCCGAAGTAGAATAGGGCGTTAATTCTAAATCGCTCGAAATTTAAAAATCCTCTTGCTTTAGATATTACCGATTGTATTTTCCCGT
>JADZAA010000040.1 GCA_020852855.1 Bacteroidota bacterium | reverse complement strand
TATAGGATATTATCCGACCGATTAAGATTGCGCAATATAAATTTTTACAATGAAGTATTAGAAGTTTGTGCAGGTTTATGGAATTATTGTCTAACTAATTGATTTACAATGTAACAACTACTCTATTGCTTCGGTTTTATCTTTGATTTTTGCTCTTCAGGCATCAAGACCATTTAGAAAGTTTGTACTTAAATAATCGAGCGTTTATGGAAATCTATGTACAAGAAAATAATAAATACTATGTTTTACCGCAACAATGAGGAATTTCGCAAAGCGGTGCTCTTCTTTTTCGAGCACATATCGCGCTGTAAAGACGAGTCAGCCGCCCTGCTGACTCTGATTTTCCATATTCGGAAATTGCAAAATAATTTTAATTAACTTACCCTCTTATTTTTTACAATCGTTTAGGACGCTATTGTTCCTCCATAAAAAAAATACGACAACACAATTAGTGTGTCGCCGTACTTGAAATAATCTATTCTCCGCATAGGTGCAAATGAAGAAGCAACCGCTTATTTAATAATTCTATCGCCAGCGACGCAGGAATTCCAATCGGTCTTGCAATTGCTCTACGGGCATAAGCAATTTGTCTTTGCCCAGCACCGCATCTTCGGTCGAGGTGAATACGAGGTCGTAATCTTTACTCATCACGATTGCTTCTTCGGGGCATACTTCCTCGCAAAATCCGCAATAGATACAACGCAACATATTGATTTCGAACAGCATTGGATAGCGTTCTTTTTCTTGTTCGGTTTCGCTTGCGCGCACCTCGATAGCAAGAGCGGGGCAAACGCGAGCGCATAGACCACAAGCTACGCAACGCTCGCCGTCTTCTTCAAGAACCAGAACAGGCCGCCCCCGATACGAGCCGAGCGGCTCCCACCGTTCTTCGGGATATTGCCTTACGAATGTCGGTTTGAACATTTGCTTTAGCGTAAGCCCCAAACCGCGTGCTATTTCGGGAAGATATATTTTCTCCCAGAACGTCATGCGCTCTTTTTCGGTATTTTTCGTAACGTTCATAGTAGTATATCCGAAGGATTAAATCGTAGCAAAAAAATCCGCCCGTTGGCTTTTGAACAAGCGAACGGGATTAGGAAATTATTCCGAAATGTTTCAAAATCACCATTACCACGCCGGTAATTGCTATATTTGCCAATGCAAGCGGCAACATAACTTTCCAGCCGAGCGACATAAGTTGGTCGTAACGAAAGCGCGGAACCGACCAGCGCACCCAAATAAAGAAGAAAAGAAACGGTATCATTTTGGCTGCCATTACGCCGAATTGCGTCAGAGCCAAAAGCGGCGAACCTTCCGGCAATGCCAATGCTTCGTACAGAAACGGTGCGTTCCATCCGCCGAAGAACAATATCACCATTATAGCGCAAGCCGTTACCATATTGATATATTCGGCAAGGAAAAACAGGCCGAATTTCATACTGCTGTATTCCGTGTGATAGCCGCCTACAAGTTCCGGCTCGGCTTCGGGCAAGTCGAAAGGTGTACGGTTTGTTTCCGCAAAAGAGGCAGTCAGGAATATAATGAAAGCAAGAGGCTGAAAAAATACGTTCCATGAGCCGCCGGCCTGTTTATGGACTATTTCCGTTAAGTCGAGCGAACCGGCCATCATCAATACGCTGATAAGTGCCAATCCCATAGAAAGCTCGTAGGAAATCATCTGCGCCGCCGAGCGTAAGCCGCCTAGCAAAGAATATTTATTGTTCGACGACCAGCCCGCCAAAGTAATCCCGTAAACGCCCAACGAAGTCATAGCCAGAATAAACAGTATTCCGACATTGACATGCGGCGTAACCGCAAGCCATATTTTGGTAGCCGCTCCGCCTATATTGACGGTAAAACTGTCGCCGAACGGAATTACCGCATAAACCCCAATCGCAATGCCGATAGAAATAACGGGCGCGATAAGATGAAATCTCTTGTCGGCTAATTTAGGAACTACGTCTTCCTTAAAATACAATTTGAACACGTCGGCAAAAGACTGAAACAGCCCAAGCGGGCCGACGCGGTTCGGGCCGATGCGGTTTTGAGCCCATGCCGAAATTTTTCTTTCAAAGTAAACAAGATATGCGGCCGACATCAGCAATCCGTTTATAATCAGGACTGCTTTTATCAGGAAAATTATTACTTCAACAGCTATTGGAGACATAACAATCTGTCGTATTTGTGGAACACGCCGGAATTTTATCGCTTAATTCGGCTTCATCGTAAATGATTTATAGACCTCTTTTTTAGGCTCAGGAGAATCCGCTCTGTCCAGTATCAATCCTTGATGCTCATCTAACAACTCGTAGGTCATTCCCTTAAACGGAGCAACATGATGCGCTAAGTCCGAGAATACGTCTTCCGATGATTTAAAATGCCAATCACCGCCCAATAAATTGGCTACTCCCTGCACGATATTCCAATTTTGGCGACAATTTCTGCGCTCACCCTGCGCCCAACGGTCATATTGAGTTCCAAACTTATCCCAACGGCTCATTTTCATACCCGTTGTTCTGGAGTTCTCTTGCGTTACTACGGCAGGCCGGAAATGCTGTACGCGCTTTTGCACATTCACATAAGTTCCCCCCGCTTCGGCGTAAGTCGAGGCGGCGAACACTACGTGTGCGGCCGCCGTAACTGCATTGTTATTAGATGCATGAACGATAAGTGTCTCAACTTTGCCGAGTGCAGCTGTCATTTCAGCACTTTCGGCAAAATCTTCGCACATTACATATAAAGCCTTGATTGAGCCGGAGTTAATACGTGCTAAAAGATGCGCAAAATCCACGCCGCGACGACTATTCCCCGCACCTGTTTCCGACGCACCGCGCGAATTAGGCGAGCGGTCGGCTGTACGCAAAAGCGAGTCGGCAAACGACTCGTCGGTATGCAACGGAAAGTCTATGTTCTCCGTTTTCAGTGTTTTGCGGGCAAAATTAGCCAGCATATAATTGTCTTCGTTCGAGGCACGCGAAGAGCTTACAACCATAATTTCCGAATGTTTATATCGCTTCAGCAAATTTGCGGCGGCTTTGTAGGCTTCGTCCCAAGAAACGGGAACGAGTTGTCCGTCGCGGCGAATCATAGGCTCTTGCACGCGATTCGTATTCACGAAATCATATTGCGTCAGTCGTCCGTGGTCGCACATCCAATATTGATTCACGTGCATATTCGTCTGCGGCTCAAGGCGTTGTATCTGATTATCTCGAACGCCGATTTGCATATTGCAACCACGCGAGCAGCCCGGGCAAATCGAATCGTTGAACGACATTTCCCAAACCCGTGCTTTAAATCGGAAATCACGGCTTGTCAATGCGCCCACAGGACATAACTCAATGGTATTCATCGAGTACTGACTGTCGAAAGTTACGCCGGGGAAAGTGTCCACATAAACGTGGTCATTGCGCTCCACAAATGTCAGCACGTGCTGTTCGGCAACCTCGTCGGCAAAGCGTATGCAACGCGAGCAAAGTATGCAACGTTCAGCGTCGTACATAACATTTGGCCCTAACGGAACGCGCTTATCTTTATGCCACTTGGGGTCATCAAAACGACTTTTTCCTACGGAATGTGTAAAGGAATATTCTTGCAGTTTGCACGTTCCGGCTTCGTCGCATATCGGGCAATCGAGCGGGTGATTTATCAGCAAAAATTCCATTACGGCATTTTGCGCAGTTTCGGTTCGCTTGTCCGACAACTCTACCACCATACCGTCGGCAATAGGCGTTGCGCAGGCGATTTGCATTTTCGGCGCATATTGAATCACGGGCGAGCCGTCGGGGTTGCGTTCCGTAGAACCGTCGGGAGCGCGTTTTGGCATTCCCACATTCACCAAGCACATTCGGCAATTACCCGCCACCGACAGCGAAGGATGCCAACAGAAATGCGGTATCATAATTCCGCTTTCCGTTGCCGCTTCTATAATAGTTTTCCCTGCGGACGCTTCAATCCGCTTTCCATCTATGGTAATTTGAGGCATAATCGCTCCTGTTTCCTGCTTAAACTTAACGGGAAAAGCGCGCCCGTTCTCGCAAAAACTGCCACAAATTACGACTTTTTACCAACGTGGTAAAACGGAAATTTCCTCGATACAGCCAAAAATGCACACACATAGCAAACGTAAATTAAGGCTTATGCGTCAATGCAGTCAAATTGTTCAATTATCTTTTGGAAAGCCCGATTTATGGCTATCGAACTTACAACCGCCGATTTTAAGGAAAAGGTATTCGATTATACCACGGAAACTTCCTGGAATTACAAAGGCTCCTCGCCTGCCGTTATTGATTTTTGGGCGCCTTGGTGCGGGCCATGTCGTACTGTCGCTCCCATTTTCGAAGAATTGTCGCAAGAATACGCCGGTAAGGTTAATTTCTACAAAATCAATACCGACGATGAACAAGAATTATCCGCCGCTTTCGGTATTCGCAGTATTCCTTCGCTTCTGTTTATTCCTATGAACGACGCACCGCAAATGGCAGTAGGCGCATTACCCAAAGAATCGTTGCGTCAAGCAATAGAGGAAATTTTATTAGGTGCGGAAACATCTGATGACGAATAAATTGCCGCAACAGCGACAAATTACCGATGCGGTTTTTATGGTTCGCCCTACGGCGTTCAGATTTAACGAGCAAACTGCCGCAAATAATACTTTCCAGCGCATTGACGCTCAAAATAACGCCGCCGGCGCACTAAACGAATGGAACGCCTTCGCAGACTCTTTGGAGCGTGAAGGCGTTTGCGTTTTTCGATTTGACTCGCCGCCGGACACACCTGATGCTGTTTTTCCGAATAATTGGCTTTCGCTGCACGAAGACGGCACTATGGTGCTGTATCCTATGTTCGCCCCTAATCGCCGCATTGAACGGCAAACTGAAATTACGGAAACGCTTGCGCAAATAACCCAAAGAACACGCATAATTGACTATACGCAAGCCGAATTATCGGGTAAATTCCTCGAAGGCACGGGAAGCATGGTTCTCGACCGCAAAAATATGATTTGTTACGCGGCTTTATCCGAAAGAACAAATCTCGAACTTGCAGAGAAATTTTGTGCCGATCTCGATTACAATGCTGTTCTATTCCATACCGACGACGGAACGGGTGCGCCGATTTATCATACAAATGTCATTATGTGTTTAGGTGAAGATTTTTCCGTAATATGTTTAGATGCAATAAAATATGAAAATGAACGCTTTTCTTTACGTAACTCGATTGAAGAATCCGGTAAAGAAATAATTACCATCTCATTGGAACAAATGAAGAGTTTTGCGGGAAATTGTCTGCAACTGCGGGGTAGCGACAAGCAGCGCATATTAGTGATGTCGGAACGCGGCTACGCCTCGCTTAACTATATTCAACGTGAACGCTTGTCTGCACATAATGACAAGATATTAAGACCACGTTTAGACATTATCGAAAACTGTGGTGGCGGAAGTGCGCGTTGTATGCTGGGTGAAGTGTTTTAAACGAAAAAATCTCTGATTCAAATATCTGCCAAAAAATACCTACCACTACTTTGTTTCTTGCCGATATATCAGATATTGTGCTGGAAACTTCTGTATACATTATATTTACGACAAAACATTGGCTCAACGCCGTATGCCATACAAGTAATTAATAATAAAATGACTTTCGAAGAATTTAAGAAAAGATTAAGCGAAGCCGGTACGGAAGAGATGGTTAAAGCAACTTATGCGGCTTGCTTCCGAATAAAATACGATACATCTCACCATCATGACCTATACACACCGCAAGTATTTTTTGAGTTCAAGGCAGACAAGAACTTTCACAACCTAAAAGCACTTGCGACAATTCTCGCTCAATCGCTTTATTACATCAGACGACTGAAATACGTCGAAGTTGAAAAAGCAATCCCGTTTTTCATTTGCCTTGCCGACAAAAACGAAGCAACATTAACAGAAACTCGTAAGTGGGTAACTTACTACACTAATGATGCTTACGATTGGGAACGACCGGCAAGCAAGCCAGACCCAATGCTTGTTGACCATTTGGTAAAAGAACCCGAAACAGGAAAACTTCACGTTTATTCCATTACCAAAAAACAAGAGCAAGAAGCGTTTAAGAAGAATCTTGACAATGCTTTGCACCCTCAAATAGTTTTTGATTTTGGCGACAAGAAAGTAATCAACGAAGAAAATTTTGAAGCCGTTTTTGAGCATTGGAAAACCGTAATCGGACATTACATTGTAAACGGCTACAAGCCCTCTTTTTATTTCCTCGCTAACATTCAGCGAGAAAAAGTAATCATTGACAAGGACAACTGTCGAGTAGTTTTTATATTTGAGGACAAGAACTCAAAAACGCAAAAAGTCCTGATGAAGGACTACGATTATTTTTGGAGTGTTTACGACTATGTTGAAAATGCCGAAACTATAAACGGTATTCACGCAAAACTTGACCGACTAACAGACGAAAGCCAAAGAAGATTTGAAGGCGAATTTTACACGCCTTTGCGTTTCGGACAAAAAGCCGTTCACTATTGGAACGAAGTGCTTGGAAAAAATTGGTATAAATCAGGCAAGTTTAGAATTTGGGATATGGCTGCCGGAACCGGCAACCTTGAATATCACTTGCCTGCCGAAGCATACAAGTATTTGTATATGTCCACACTTCACGGAAGCGAAGCAGACCACTTGAAAAAAGTATTTCCTAACGCAACTTGTTTTCAATACGACTACTTGAATGATGATGTTGAATATGTTTTCAACAAAGGAAATTTGCCTTTTGAACCCAACTGGAAACTTCCGAAAAAATTAAGAGATGAATTAGCCGACCCAACAATTACTTGGATAGTTTACATCAATCCGCCATTTGCAACTGCACAAGTTGGTGGAGCAAAAGGCGACAG
>JADZAA010000039.1 GCA_020852855.1 Bacteroidota bacterium | reverse complement strand
CATAATAGATTTGTGAGAAGTTTGGAAGAAAGGAAGAAGGCATTTTGGACTATGTTTTCGCACTATCAGAAACCAAACAATGAATTGCAGAAGATTTGTGTAATAAATTATTGAACTCTATGTAATACATTAAAACTTACATTTTCCGTAAAAATGGTGATTAAGTAGTCGGTTATGCTAACCGAATAATTCTGCGGCATACTTGATTATTTCGGCGGCACATTCGCGCTTGCTCATACGCGGGAGCGGTCGGTCGGCGGCAAATTTCGAGATAATGACAACGGTATTGTCATCACCTTGAAAGCCGGATCCGGGCTTTGCGGCAGAATTAACAATAATCATATCGGCATTTTTGTTGTGAAGTTTTTTTCGTCCGTTTTCAATTTCATTTTCGGCCTCAAGAGCAAATCCTATAACGACTTGACGGCCGGTTTTCCTTTTCCCGAGCGTGGCCAAAATATCGGGTGAACGGAGAAGCCGAAGCGTCACCTCCTCGCCGAGAGCTTCTTTTTTAAGTTTGCCTGATGAAACCTCCGCAGGCGTAAAATCGGCAACAGCAGCGGCAAGAACAGCGCAATCTGCAGTTTGAAAATGCTCGGCAGCAACTGCAAACATTTCGGCGGCACTAACTACGTCTATTCTTTGAACTCCTTCGGGTGTAGCAAGTTGCGTAGGACCCGCAATTAGCGTTACGTTTGCTCCGGCTGTGCGGGCGGCCTCTGCGAGCGCAAAGCCCATTTTACCCGACGAAAAATTCCCTATAAAGCGAACGTCGTCAATTTTTTCATAAGTCGGGCCTGCTGTTATCAACACGTTTTTTCCGCGAAATACCGGAAGTTCCGCCAATGAAATATGGGTATTATTTTCTGTAGATCGCTTATCAGTTGCGGAGTTTTTTAACTCTTCCAGAGCCATTTCCACGTTCCAGATGTCGCGTTCAACCGATTCCTGCAACGGGTTGGACGATTTTTCAGCATACATACTTACAATTTCATCGGATACATAGTGAGTTTCTGTTCTCGATATGCTCCCTGACGATGACAGAGCATTTGCCAAAGCATTTGCCAAAACGTCGGTTTCGGGCAGACGGCCCACACCGTAGAGTCCGCTTGCAAGTTCGCCTTTATCGGGCTGGATTATGATTGCTCCGTCGGCTTTGATTTGCTTAATGTTGCGCTGCGTTGTCGGATGTCGCCACATATCCGAGTCCATCGCCGGAGCTACCAGAAGCGGAATTTCCTGCGGAAGCGAAACGGCTACCGCTATCAGTGCGGAATCGCAAAGCCCCGTGGCAAGTCTCGCCAGAGTAGCAGCCGAGGCCGGAGCGATAATCATGGCATCGCATTCTTGCGCAAGATGTATATGCCATGAGCCTCCCGACTGAACAGAAGTATCGAACATTTCTACAATAACCGATGCTTTGGTTAGATTTTGCAGAGCCAGAGACGAAACGAATTTTGCGGCCGACGGAGTTAAAATCACTCGTACACTGCCGCCGCGACGTATAATTTCGCGCACAAGAAGCGGTGTTTTGTATGCAGCTATGCTGCCGCTTACGCCCAAAACAATTCGTTTGCCCGTAAAATCCATATCCGTATCCTATAAAAAAGCCGACAAACGCTGTTGCGCAGTCGGCCTGTTTTCAAGATTTTTTTCGGCGTTATTCGGTTGGAAAGCGAAATGTCAGTTTGCCGTCGACAATTTCGCGCATTGCCATAAATGTCGGCTTAGGGAGAACATCGAACTCGCGACTAACGGCGAGCTTATCAAGATTCGGCGTGTCGGAGTCTTCGGTATCATTATCCAGATGCTCCATTTTTGCCGAAATCTGCATTTTAATGTCGTCGTTGATTTGGCGCGAGCGCATACCCATCGCCACAATAGACTGATAGATGCTGCCTTTTGACGATTCTTTCATACGAACGACAACTGGGTTGACGATATAAGTGTTGTTGGGGTTCATCACGTTTGTCGCAAATGGATAAAGCGCAAAAATACGGAAAAGCCGCCAATTGTTCAAACTCTTTGATAAGAAAGAAGAAAAGGCGGCTGTTTTTTGAGGTGAATCAGCTGTTTTCTTTGGGAATTTCGAGAAATACGAGGCGCGTTCCTTCCCTGTATTTTACTTGCAAACGAATAATATCGCCACGCTTTGCATCAATAAGTTTTTTAAATTGCGCGGGGCTTTTTACGGGCGTTTTGTCGGCTTTCAATATAATTCCGTTAGGTACAAGCCCGCGCTCTACCGCCGAACTATATTGGTCTACACGCATTACCGCCACTCCGCTTTCCACTTCATTATCACTTTTTTGCTTGTCGGTCAAAGCTGCAACCGTAAATCCGAGCGATTTGAAAGTTACGGGTTTATTGTTGTCAGCGTTGTCTGCATCGCTTTCGTCGTCGCCCGTTTTTGCCGATGCGAGTTTGCCGTTTTCCTTTGGTTGCAAAGTAACATTTTTGTAAATAGTCTTGCCGTCACGCCAAACTTTCAGTTTTATCATATCGCCTACGCGATGCATCGTTACGCGGCTTTGCAATTCATTGGCAGTATTTACCGGAGTTCCGTCAATATCAAGAATAATGTCTTCGCGCTCTACGCCGGCTTTCTCTGCCGGCGAGCCCTTCAATACATCTTCGACAAGTACGCCGGCTACATTATCGAGTTTATACGACTTTGCAGTAATTTCGTCTACAGAACGAATTGAAACACCTATGTAACCTCGGTCTACTTTACCGTCTTCGATGAGGTCGAGTGCGACAGATTTAGCCATATTTACCGGAATGGCAAAGCCATAGCCGCTGTAATATCCGGTTCGTGAGGCAATAGCAGTATTTATACCTACAAGGCTGCCTTCAAGGTCGAACAATCCGCCGCCGCTGTTGCCCGGGTTTATGGCTGCATCGGTCTGAATAAAATCTTCAACTGCATAACGGTCTTTATTCAAATTTAATTGTCCGCGTCCGATTGCGCTGACTATTCCGGTAGTAACGGTAGAACGAAGTCCGAGCGGATTGCCTACGGCTATGACCCATTCGCCTACTTGCACTTCGTCGCTATTGCCGAAATGTGCGGCCGGCAAGCCGGATACGTCGATTTTCAGCACAGCTATATCCGTCAGAGGGTCGCGGCCTATCAGTTGTGCCTTGTACTCCTTTCGGTCGTGCATAATTATTTTGATGCCGTCTTCTTTGGCATCTTCAACTACGTGATTATTCGTCAATATATAGCCGTCTTCCGAAATAATAACACCCGAACCGGCACCTTCTACGCGCTGCATTCTGTCGTTTTCTTCATCATCGCCGCCGGGATTGCGCGGGTCGCCAAAGAACCTGAAAAAATCGGGCAATTGCTGATTGCTCGATACCTTTTTCTCGCCTACTACGCTGACGCTTACAACGATTGGATTGATTGCTTTGCTTGCTGCAATAAATGCGTCGTTAATTGCTTTGGCCTGTGCGCCTACAGCTACCGGCGGATTTTTGGAACCTATATTTTTTACACCGCCGGCAAAAAGCGACGATACATAGCCGCCGCCGAAATTGGAAACTAAAATTATGCCGGCTGCAACGCCCAATCCGACAAGAGCGACAGCACCGGCCGCCAAACGTTTATTCATGGCGTAACCTCGTTAAATGTAGAGTGATTGTAAAATGTGGAGTTCAGCGGATAGAAACGAATGATTCGTGCGTTTGTTGTGTTAATTTTTGGTGAATCGGTTGTAATTGAAGTATGCCGAACGGTTGCAAACTTATCGTTGCATCCTCAATGGCAGTAGAGTTGAAACGCAGATTTTCACTCCAAAATACGGTGCGTATTATACGTGTTTAATACAATAAAGTACCTTCGTTGCTCATATTTTCCAAGACCATTTTTTCAAGAAGTTTAATTTCTTGTTTATAATCGTTATTCATGTCGTCAGCACGGTATTTAAGGTCGGAAATTACCTCGAAAACAAAACCGGCTTCGCCGGTTTCTTTCCAATCACGCTGTAATTCGGCATTGGGATGATTGCCCCAGTCAAGTTGCATTTTACAACGATTCCTCATAGCGTCAAGATTTATACTCGAGCCGATAAAAATCTTGCCGCTCGAAGTATTGCGGATTTGAAACACACCCATGCGCGGCTTTATTTGTTTATATTCTTCTTTCAGGTCTTTTTTGGTTTTCATGTCGTAAAAAATAAAAAACTAAAAATACGCAATGCGCATCAACAATAATTGAAACGCAAAACCGGCAAAAATATTTTAATTCTTAAAATATTTTTTTACTGTCGGAAATACTTTTCCGCCCAATAAATCTATGTTTTTCATGGTTTGCCCGTGCGTAGGCCCGCCCACGTCAATATGAGCTATAAATTGGTCTATTTCGAGCGACTCCACAGTAACAATTATTTTTTCCGCTACATAATCGGGATTTCCCATATACAATGCACCGTCGGGGCTCATACCGGCTTTAAAGCTTTCAACAGTATAAGAATTAGTCCAACCGCGCTCTCTTCCGATTTTATTCATGGAATATGCATAACGCAAATAATAATTCTCAATTATTTCTTCCGAAGAGTCGGTAAGAAAAGTATGGGAATGAACTCCGATTCTCATGTTTTTCAGATCATGTCCGAATTTAACATAAGCTTCTTTGTAATAATCAATTAGCGGCTTGAAACGAAGTGGATTGCCGCCTATAATCGCAAAAACCACAGGCAGACCTAATCGTGCCGCTCTTAGCACCGACGACGGCGTTCCGCCTACCGCAATAGAAATAGGAATTTCCCTTTGCGGTCTTGGGTAAACAGTTTGTTTTACTATGGGAGCGCGATATTTTCCCGACCAATTAATTTCTTCGGTTTTTCTTAATTTCAACAGTAAATCGAGTTTTTCTTCAAATAATTCGTCATAATCTTCCAAGTCATAACCAAACAAAGGGAATGACTCTGTAAAGCTCCCGCGCCCGGCCATGATTTCCACTCGATTATTCGATATTAAATCAATCATCGAATAATCTTGATATAATTTCACGGGGTCAACAGAGCCGATTACGTTTACACCGCTGGATAATTTAATTTTTTCAGTTACCGCAGCCAATGAAGCCAGTATAATTTCGGGTGACGACACCGCATAATCTTCCCTATGATGCTCGCCCATGGAAAAAGAGTCTATGCCTGCTTCGTCGGCTGTTTTTACTTCTTCGATTATTAGAGTAGTTGTTACATTGTAAATCAATTAGTTAGACAATAATTCCATAAACCTGCACAAACTTCTAATACTTCATTGTAAAAATTTATATTGCGCAATCTTAATCGGTCGGATAATATCCT
>JADZAA010000038.1 GCA_020852855.1 Bacteroidota bacterium | reverse complement strand
TGTTTCGAGCAAACTCAATCATACCGCCTTAAAAATGAAACTCTATATCTCTGCTACCCAAACAGCTTTCAAACAATTACGTCATCTAAATGTTGTCAAATTCTTACCTACTGCGTAAGGTCAGTCAGTAATATCTAAAGCAAGAGGATTTTTAAATTTCGACAGATTTAGAATTAACGCCCTGTTTTATTTCGGAAAACTTAACTTTGCTCCATTAAAATTTTAGTAATGCCATGTTTTCTGTATTTTTACGTATTGATTACGGCAAACAGCAACGATAAAGATATTTTTCGCCTGAGTACACAAACGATTTCACCCTAAAATTGCACATTTTCCATAACCTTCATGCCATTGCCCGAAATAATTGAAATAAACGACCCTATCATCAAAGAAATAGGAGAAACAGCCGATTCACTTAACCTGAAAATTTATGTTGTCGGCGGCTACGTTCGCGATTATTTTCTTGGCAAGTACGGCTCGGACATTGATTTTACCGTTATAGGCGACGCTATTGAATTTGCTAAACTGATTGCTCAAAAATATCATACAAAGGAAGTAATTTACGAACGATTCAGAACTGCTCTTGTGCCGTCAGGCCGTTACAAGCTGGAATTTGTGGGAACGCGGAAAGAGGAATACAACAAAAATTCGCGCAAGCCTACGGTCAGCGAGGGCACGTTAGACGATGACTTACGCAGGCGCGATTTTACTGTAAATGCGATGGCAATAAGTATTAACAGCGATACATTCGGCCAATTTCATGATAGATTCAACGGCGTTAAAGATTTGTCGTCCGGTATTTTGCGAACACCGCTTGAGGCGGCGATTACTTTCAGCGACGACCCATTGCGAATGATGCGTGCCGCACGTTTTGCAGCTAAATTGAATTTTACTTTGGAAGACTCGCTCGCCGAAGCGATGAAATCCATGTCCGAACGTATTTCGATAATTTCACAAGAGCGAATCAGCGATGAATTTTTGAAAACTCTTGCTGCACCCAAACCTTCGGCAGGCTTAAAGATATTGCGCGAATCCGGCTTGTTAAGCATTGTTTTTCCGGAAATAGACAGGCTGTCCGGCGTGGAATTGCGGCAAATCGGCCGGCAGGAATATTCGCATAAAGACGTATTTATGCATACTCTTCAAGTATTGGATAATTTAGCCGCCGCAAGCGATAATTTATGGTTGCGCTATGCCGCGCTTACACACGATATAGCCAAACCAAAAACAAAGCGTTTTGTCGAGGGAACAGGCTGGACGTTCTACGGGCACGAAGAATTGGGCGCACGCTGGCAACGCGAAATTTTCAGGCGTATGCGCTTCCCGCTAGAGCATCTTCCCTACGTTGAAACGCTGATTCGTATGCATCAACGCCCGATGAAACTTGTAGAAGACGGCATAACGGATTCGGCGGTCAGACGATTGGCCGTGCAGGCCGGCGATTCTCTGGAAGATTTATTTGCATTGTGTCGTGCAGATATTACCACAAAGAATCCCGACCGTGCGCGAAAATATCTGCGAAACTATGACGTTGTTTTTCAGAAAGTGCTTGATGTGCGTGAGCGCGATAATTTGCGTGAATTTCAATCTCCGGTACGAGGCGAAGAAATTATGGCACTTTGCAATATTCCTGCGTCGCGAACCGTCGGTTTTATTAAAACGGCAATCGAAGAGGCTATTCTCGACGGCATTATTCCGAACGATTATGCGGCCGCCAAGCAATTCCTGCTCGATAGCATGAATTTATGGCTCACGGAAGCCGAATCGAACCCGGCTATCCGCACAAATCGCCGCGCACCCAAATAATAATATTCGCTTTCCAATAACTTCATAGCGATTTATCGTTTACAGCCATGTTTTTTTTTAATTCGATTCCTCTCATTTTCCGACATATTTCTTTTGCCGCAGCTTTAATACTTACCGTTTGTTCGGTAAAAGCCGACGAAGACTCGAAATGCGGCACTTCCCGTATTTTTCGGGCATTGCAAAGCAAAGAAGTCGCTCGGATACTCGCAGACTGCCAGCAACCTGCTATGCAACGAACAATAATTTCCAAACTCGGAAAATTCGCCGTTCATTATGATGTATCCGGCGTTCATGCGGTATCGCCCGTAGACAACGACGGAAATAATATACCCGATTACGTGGATTCGGCCGCCTATTATTTTGATTATTCGTACATTGCCGCAACCGAGCAACTCGGCTATCAGCCCGCGCCAACCGATATTACAAACGGTAATCCGGTGCCCTACAACGTTTATCTGTGGGACGTAGCACGAGTTGCCATTCCTCCGCCGTCGAACACGGTTGGAGTTTACGGCGTAACAATACCATGCGGCCCGGCACTTTCGGGCGGCGGCCAGATGTCGCGCTACAAAACATATATTATCCTTGATAATAATTTCAGCCCGAGCGATACATTAAACAAAAGGCAAGTTTTCAATACGTTCGGAATTGACGCACTGAAGGTTACAGCCGCTCACGAATACCATCATGCGATACAAATCGGAAATTACGGCTACACCATAAATAATACCGCGCCTTACGAAACAGCAGGAGTTTGGGTTGAAACGCTATTATTCCCGCAAGTACACGATTACATTTATTATCTTAACGGCTTTTTCAATAATGAACCCGATAAACGCTACGGCATGGGAGAGCAAAGTGCCGGATATGGTAACGTATTGTTTTATATGTATTTAAGCAAAGTGTACGGCAACAGTATAATCAAGCGTATGTGGGAGTATATAGGTGAGGGCACCAATGTGTTTCGCGCACTCGACAATGCACTTATAGAACGTAAATCTGACCTTAACAAGGCATGGTGCGAATTTATGCCATGGGTTTATTACACGGGAACTCGCGCACAATCGGGCGAATATTTTCCGGACGGCAAATTATATCCTATGCTGAAAATCTCTTCGCAAGAGTATTTTTCCGAGCCGTCGCTAATGCGTTCGGGTGTTATTCGCGCATTCGAGATGCAACTTACGCGAGCAATTTTCCGCAAGCAAAATCCGTCTGTCTCATCGGATACGGCTGATTTTCTTATCACCAATCCGAACAAAGAGGTTGCATTTATGCAAAATGACCTTTGGCGTAATTTGGAATTCGTTATTTCACGCGATAATTTGCCCAATCCGTTATCCGGCACACCTTATTCTTGGAAAATTACACCGCCCGAACTATATGTTGCCACATTTTTTTCCGCAGGCATCAACTCTGTTTCTCTCGATTATGCCTATCCGTCTCCTTTTTGTCCAGAAGATGGCGACGGTTCATTACTATTTCCCGTTCCCGTCTCTACGCCGTTCGACGAAAAAGCAGTTCTTTCGATTTATTCCCCGTCATGGCAGAATATTTATTCCGGTGCGCTTACAGTAGCTCCCGACGGTGAGCATAAAATCATTCGTTGGCTACCCGAATTGTCCTCTATTTCTACCGGTGTTTATATTTACACTCTCGACTATAACGGCGAATTGATAGCGCAAGGAAAATTTTCGGTTATCAGAAAATAGCATTGCAATATGCGCTACTGCGAAATTACACGGCATTTTTACAATCCGCCAAACGAATCAATGTCAATAATAACCTTAACCGACGATGATGCCGTATGCTGTTGGTAAAGTGCATAGGCGGTGCGAAGTGCATTACGTAACTGCTCACCCGACGGGTCAATATGTTTTATATCTTTTATTATCAATAAGCGGCGATAAAGCGAGCGCAACCGCCAAATCGTAGGTGCGGCCGGTCCAAGCATAATTAAAGACGGTGTATTCTTGGGGAAAAAGTGAGCAAACCACCGTGCATGCTCATGTGTTTTTTGTTCGTCCGCACCGCTGAATTCAACCGTTACAAATCGGGTAAAAGGCGGATAATAAGCATCTTTGCGTAATTGCAACTCGTCGCCGTAAAAATGGTCGTAACGCCCCTCAACCGCTGCAAGTATGGTTTGATGTTCCGGATGCGAAGTCTGTATCAATGCCTCGCCCCGGCTGTCGGCACTGCGTCCGGCACGTCCCACAACCTGCATTAAAAGCTGAAATGTTCTTTCTGAAGCACGGAAATCCGGCATAAATAACCGCATGTCGGCATTGATTACGCCAACAAGCGTTACCCTTTTGAAATCCAACCCCTTGGCAACCATTTGTGTACCGACTAAAATATCTGTTTTTCCCTCGGCAAAATCACGCAGTATGGCGCGGTGCGCGCCGCGCTTGGACGTAGTATCGGTATCCATTCGGGCAATTTGCACTTTAATTCCCCGCATTTCAAGCAGTTCCGAAAGTTCTTCCTCGATACGTTGCGTACCGGCACCAATATCGCGCAGCGTCAATCCGCCGCAAGTTTCGCAAGCATTTGGCACAATTCGTGTATAACTGCAATAATGGCAACGCAACTGATGCGCTGTTTTATGATATGTGAGAGTTACCGAACAATTCCTGCATTTGGGTATGGCACCGCAATCGTTACATTCGATATGAGTAGCAAATCCGCGCCGATTATGAAACAAAATAATTCCTTCTCTCTTTTCTGTACGGTCTGCTATGGCATCTAATAATTCTTTCGAGAACGATTTCAGAATACGTTTATGCTTGCGTTCGTTCAGCATATTAACTGTGCGAACAGCAGGCAGTTTCGCGTTGTCGGCACGGGCAGAAATCTCCAATAAATGATATTTCCCGATAGAAGCATTGTACATACTCTCCATAGAAGGGGTTGCAGAGCCGAGTATTACGGCGGTATTTTCCATTTTGCCGCGTGCAACCGCACAATCGCGAGCATTGTAGCGCGGCGCGGGTGCATCCTGCTTATACGACGGCTCATGTTCCTCATCTATGATGATAAGCCCTAAATTTTCAATCGGTGCAAATATGGCCGAACGCGTACCGATGACTACGCGAACTTTTCCGGCCGATATTTGCCGCCATTGGTCGTAGCGTTCGCCGATAGCCATGCGGCTATGCACCACTGCTATATGCCGTTCGCCGAATGCAGCGCGGAAGCGGTCTATTAACTGAGGTGTAAGAGATATTTCCGGTACAAGAAACAGAGAAGTTTTTCCAATAGCCGCCGTCTGCTTAATGGCATGAAAGTACACCAAGGTTTTGCCGCTGCCCGTAACGCCGTGCAGTAAAAATGTTTTATGCTTTTGCGCCGTTATCGCGTCGTTAATTCGCCGGACGGCATGGTCTTGCTCGGCAGTCAGAGGCAATGCAGTTTCGTCGCGTTCTGCAAGAGACGAGTCGCCAATATGCTCGCGCCTTACGACTTCAGTCATTATCAGCCTTATATACCCTTTGGCCGCAAGCCCTTCGACAGCCTGCTCGTTTACTTTGGTTTCGCGTACAATATCGGCCGCAAGAATAGGTTCGCCGTTCAATCGGCGATGCTGAATATAAATATAACTTAACGCAAGTGCTTGTTTCGGTGCCTTAGCATCAAGAGTATTGAGCACTTCGCGGAATTGCTCTTGCGAGCCGATTGCTTCGCCGTTCAATACGGCAGCTTTGCGAATCTTGGCACGTGCTTCGCCCTCTACAACGCGCTCGCAAATAATCAATCCTGCACGTTCAAGAGCATCTAATTGGTCGGCAATAGTGGAGCTTTGCAATTTTTTCTCCAAATATCCAACCGTAACTTCGCCGGAATGACAAGATAATTCCCGCAAAAGTGCGGCACGTTTTGGGGCTTTTTTGGCAATTTCGGATATAATTTGCTCGCTTACAGGCTCCGCTGTCTTTACGCGCATTACATCGTGCGGCGACATCCCCAGCGGTAATGCGGCCTTAAGAGTTTCGCCCCATGATGCAAAATAATACTCCGCTACCCATTTGGTAAATTCCAATAATTTTTCGTTAAAAATCGGAGCATCATCCAAAATTTCCATTATCGGGCGAATCTCATGGTCGGAAGGAGCGGTTTCCGGCACCGCAACTATAATTCCGGTAAGTATCCGCTTGCCAAACGGTGCAAGAACACGCCGGCCTATAATATCGGACGGCAATTCTCCTTTTACCGAATAAGTAAATTGACGATGCAACGGAATGGGCAACGCTACAACAACAAACGAAATATTTTCGGTGAGTTCGGGCATAAAAATCGGAAGTTAATCGTCATTGCACAAGGCGGCAACAAAACATAAACCGTGTCCAATAAAAATCTGCGTGAAAGTATCGGTTAATACATATTCAGAACGGTATTGAACGCATAATAAAAACGACTTGTATTTCTATGAAAAAAAACGCACGAGAATTTATTATTTACGAGGACGACTCAATCGCTGTCGTTAACAAGCCTGCCGGACTTCTTACGTTGCCCGACCGCTATCGGCGCGACACCCCGAATGTGCGCGCTATGCTCGAGAAGCGTTACGGTGCAATTTTCGTTGTGCATAGATTAGACAAGGACACCAGCGGAGTATTGGCGTTTGCACGCAATGCCGAGGCGCACCGAAATTTAAGTATGCAGTTCGAGCATCATATACCCGAAAAAATTTACGGAGCAATAGTTTCCGGAATTGTTGAGCAAGACGAATTTGATATTGACATACCGCTTGCCGACGACGAGCGCCGCCCCGGACTGACTCGGCCTTCAGCACGCGGCAAAGAATCACTTACATCTGTAAAAGTAGTAGAACGTTTCAGAGCCGCCACATACCTTGAATGTCGCCCGAAAACCGGCCGACGACATCAAATACGCGTTCACCTTGCAGCCGTAGGGCATCCGCTTTTGGTAGATTCGGATTACGGGCGCATTTCCGAATTTATGCTTTCAACCCTGAAACGGCGGTATAAAGTGTCGAAAGGCGAAACCGAGCGTCCGCTTATAGCGCGCGCCACATTGCATGCCGCGTCGCTTACTTTGCAATACCCGGACGAATCCTCAAAGTTCAGCGTGTCGGCTCCTTTACCGAAAGATATGTCGGCTACATTGCAAGCACTTCGCAAATACGCGGAATACGTTCCTATCGAATCGTATTTCTTTTGATATAAATATCAACTTATTTTGACAGCCATTCAACCGCAGCACTTGCAAGCATGGCCGCGCCTAACGGCAATGCGCTTTCATCGGGAGAAAATCGCGGGTTATGCAATCCCGGTACATTATTCTCTCCTGCACTTCTTACGCCCAGCATCCAAAATGCGGCAGGTATATGACGGCCGTAGTAGCCAAAATCTTCGCCCCACATTTTCGGTTCAAAATCAAGTGCGCAATCTGCTCCGGCAAGTTGCTTTGCAATGTCGATTACAAAATTCGAGCATATAGGGTCATTCCATACGGGCGGGTAGCCGCGCACTATATTGCAAACGCCCTTAACGCCGAACAAGTCGCAGAGTTTTTCTGTTCTTACGGCGATTTCGTTAAGTGTTTGCTTGCGCCATTCCATATCGAAAGAGCGCAAAGTACCTTTCATCTCAACAACTTCAGGAATGATATTGGTAGCGGAACCGCCGTTGACTGCCGTAATGCCCAATAAGCCGGGCACGAGAGGATTGCGACTTTTTGTGATGATAGATTGCAAATGAAGTATAAGTTCGGCTGCCGCAATAATTGGGTCTGTGCCTTGATGCGGCTGCGCTGCGTGTGCGCCTTTGCCGGTCAACGTCCAATATAATTCATCGGCCGAGGCCATCATCATACCTTCCGTCGTTAAAATCGTTCCGACATCTGAATCGGGGAATACATGTTGTCCGAAAATTGCTTCGGGCATAGGATTTGTCAGCGCACCCGCCGCAATCATCAACGAAGCACCGCCCGGAACTTTTTCCTCGCCCGGCTGGAAAAGTAATTTTACCGTACCGCCAAGTTCATTTTCGCGTTCTTTCAGTATTTTCGCAGCAGTAAGAAGCATTGCAGTATGGCAATCATGCCCACAGGCATGCATAACACCTGAATTTTGCGAGGCATAAGGCAGTTCCGTTTTTTCTTCTATCGGCAAAGCGTCAATATCTGCACGTAAAGCAACGCAACGCTCGCCGGTGCCGATACGCGCTATTACACCGGTTTCTGCTATACGACTGAATCTAATATTCATCGCTGCAAGTTTAGATTCGATAAACTCGGCAGTACGATACTCTTGAAAAGAAATTTCGGGATTGCGATGCAAATACCTTCTGTTTTCTATCAATTCCGACTTCGAGAGCAGAGCGGCGGCAAGCAAATCACTTTGCATTTTCTTCTTTCGCTTCGGGCTGTGCTTCCCATTCCTGACCTATATCCGTAAGCCATTGACGCGCGAACTTACTGCCGTAATGCGCTGCGTACTGAAAATATAGGATTTTGTCGCGGGTTCTGTCCAATAATCCGTAGACAGTTCCGAGAGCAAGATAAGCGTCCGCGTAAGTTCTGTCAATTTCAATGGCTTTTATGAAATATGTAGCCGACACTTCGAGGTCGCGGCGTTCTTTATTATTCCGATTGAAATACACCATTCCGAGATTATACATAACGGTCGGGTCTTTCGGCGCGGCCGACAGTGCATAAGTCAAATCGGTAAGTGATTTTTCGTAATCGCGCAACCCGAGATAAATCAGTCCTTTGTTCAAATAAGCCTTGGCAAGGTTCGGCTGTAGTTCCACCGCTTTCGAATAGGCTGTCAATGCCGCCGCAGAATCGCCGGTTGCGGTATATGCAAGCCCCATGTTAAAATACGCCTGAGAATATTTCGGGTTGTATTGAACGGCTTTTTTCAAAGCTATCAATGCGGCCGTGTCTTTTTGTTGCATATAATATGCCAGCCCCAGATTATTCCACGCTTCGGCAAAATCCGGTTTTATCTCCAGGGCAGTTTGATATTGCTCTACGGCTTGCTCTATTTTTCCTATATTCATGTAGCCGTTGCCGAGATTGCGTTTAGCATCTGCCGAAGCAGGCGCGAGCTCTACGGCACGCCTGTAATTGCTGATAGCGTCGTCAAAATTACCGAGAGCGGCATAGACAACTCCTATGTTTATCCACGGAGCCTCCCATTCGGCGTTCAGCGCAACGGCCGTTCTGTATGCGTCTAATGCCTTATAATAGTCTTTTTTGGCAGTAAGTGTTACTCCCAGATTAAAATAGCTTTCCGCACGTTGCGGTTCGGCTTCAATCGCACGATTATGCGCCGCAACCGCATTGTCAAAATCTCCGCGCACAGTATAAGCCGCCGCAAGATTCGACCAGGCGGCCGGATAATCCTCACGATACTGAATAGCCGTTTTGTAGGCCTCTACTTCCTTGGCATATTCCCCGTTGTTCCCAAGCGCAACGCCAAGCTCGTTGTACGCCTCGGCATAATCTTTCTTTGCAGCTATCGCTTTTTCGCAGAGTTCTATTGCGCGCACATAGTTTTTGTTCTGATTTTCTTGCGCCGCCATTGCGTAAAATTCATCGGCAGTTTGCGCCGCAACCTGCAAGTAAGCCGCACCAGAAATAAAAAAAAATGCGGACAATGTGAACAAACCATCAAATTTCATTACGTAAGCCCTGTTTGCGAGATAAAATCACTGACAATCAATTTAGCGTTGCAAGACGAAAACGCGGCGGCAGTATTTTTATGCTGTCGCCGCGTGTGTAAGTCAATTTATTCGGAATACTTATTTTTTGGATTTTTCGGTATTTCCGGAATCTGTCCAGCTGATTTTATTGTTCAGCAGGACGCGCTGCGCCGGCTCGTAGCCCAAGCGTGCCGCTATCTTGAAATTATCGAGTGCCTCGGCTGTTTTGCCGAGTTTATCATAAACGAAGCCCAAGTTATTGTACCCGACCGCATAATCGGGTTTAGCCTTGACGGCCGCCGTAAATTGCTCTATCGCTTGATTATAGCTGTTGTTAAAGAAATAATACAGCCCGAGATTATTTGCCGCGTCAACGCCCGCGCCCATTTTATTATAGCAATAAGCCATATCGAAATAAGCGGCCGAATAATCGGATTTTAATTGAGTAGCCTTGGTAAAAGCCTGAATCGCATCGTTCCACGACTCTTTTTTAGCGTAGGAATTTCCGATATTATACCATGCCTCTACAAAATTCGGGTTGAGTTTCAGTGCTTTATTGTAGGACTCAATCGCTTTATCATATTTTCCGCCCGCGTGATATGCAACTCCCAAATTATTATATCCGAGTGCTGAATCAGGCTTTACGTCAATCGCCTTTTGATATGTTTCAATGCCCTTATCGTAGTCGCCCTTGCGCGAATATGCAAAGCCAAGCGCGAGCAATGCGTCAAGGTATTTTGGATCTATCTCGACGGCCTTTTCCAGCGACGGTATAACGCTGTCCATCATATTCTTGCCCATATACGCCTGCCCTATCGAATAATACGCAAGCGCGTAGTCCGGCTTGGCGGCAATTGCATTTTTATATGCACCTATCGCTTTGTCGTATTCCTGCCAATGCGAATACATTTCACCTTTAAAACATTCCAAATCAGCCTCTTTTTGCGCGTTTGTACACGCTGCCAAAGCTAATGGAAGAATAGCGGTAATAATTGCAAAAAATCTCGCCAGCTTCATAGAAATCCCTTTTGTTTTTGAAAATTGAATTAAATGTTTCAACGTATTTTTCGGAATCGTCAGCATTTATTCGGCAAAAATAACCATAAGTGCGCTTACTTTCAGTAATACCGCGCAATAATTCTTACGGGAAGAAACGCGATTTTTTATCATTGCATTTTAAAAGTGTTCGGCCGTAGTTTTTTGGATAATTTATATCCTAATTCCAATGATTTCCGCTGTGCAAAATCGGCTTTTTCCTTTTCGCCAAGCCGCGAGTATATGGTTTGCAGTTGCAAATAAGCATCTATGTAATCGGGCTTTGCTGCTGTTACGGCCAAAAATGCTTTTTCGGCTTCACGTAATTTGTCGGCATAACCATACGCGAGCCCAAGGTTAAACTGCGCTTCGACGAAATTAGGCTTGCGTGCTAATGCTTTTTGATACAAGTCAATGCCGTCGGCAAATTTTCCCTGCAAAACTTCTGTCATACCCAAGTAATTGAAGCAGGCGGCCGAGTCCCCGAGTTTGCCGCAAATAATACCTAAATCATTATAGGCACGGGCAAAGTCGGGCTTTGCCCGCGTTGCGCCGCTCAAAGCCGCCGCCGCGCTTTTCAGGTCGCCCAAATTGTAATAAGTAATGCCGAGATAATAATACGCCTCTGCAAAATCTGGTTTCAGCATAATGGCTGTTTGATAGGCTTCGAGGGCTTTTTTGTAATCGCCTTTGCGCCCCAAAGCCGTAGCAACATCGAAATACGCCGTTACAAGCATAGTCTTTGCCGAAGGGTCGGACGATTTCATCAGCATAGAAATTACCGTTTGATAGGCGGCAAAAGCCTCGTCGAAACGATTAAGTGCGGTCAGTGCGGCGGCAAAATTGTTATAAGCCAAAACAGAATCAGGACGCAGTTTAATTGCACGGGAATAATGCTCCGTTGCTTTCGCATACTCGCCTTTTTTGGCATAGCTGTTCGCAAGCAAATATATTGCGGAATAATTGGCAGTATCCGACTCCGCAACTTCTTGCAATGCACTGATGGCTTCATTGTATTTTCCGGCACTATATTTTATTTCGCCGAGAGCCAATTTAGCCGTGGTAAATTCGGGATTCAGCGAAACGGCTTTCTCTAATTTAATTTCGGCCGAATCCGTATACCCGTTTTTAACGTCCTGCGTTGATCGAATATACAGATCCTGCGCCGTTTTTTCGTCATCTGAACATCCGCTAAGTGCAACAGCGCAAATAAATACTGCAAAAAACGCTGTGGTTGTTTTGTGCATAATTTCAAAATTTCTTGTTTGCAAATGAATGAATTTATTGCCATTGGCGGCCGTCGCTCGAAGATTCGCTTAAATGATTTATGGCCATAAGCGATAATTTAATTCCTACAATCAATGAAGCCACCGCTCCGAAAGCAAGCAAAGGAATACTTTCGATGAATAAAAAGAAATCGTAAGCCCCGTGGAATAATGACGCGAAAAACAGACCGACGAATATTGTTAAAACTCCGGCTTGTTTTTCCTTGCTGCTTTGTGCATTAACAATATTTTCTTTTCCATATCCTACAAAAAAGCCCATTATTACACCGAACGTGGCATGAGCCGGCACAGAAAGGAACATTCGCATTAAGGCGGTACTTATGCCGCCGTCAATCGCATAAAATACGTTTTCCAGGGTGGCAAATCCCATTGATACCATTACGGCATATACAATTCCGTCTATTCGTTCATTGAACTCTCTGCTTCTGTAGGCATATATCATTAGAGCAGCTAATTTACACACCTCTTCGGAAAACCCAACTATAAAAAATGCGTGAAAACCTGCCGAGAATAAATTTGCACCATTCATTTTCCCGAATATTTTTTCTCCCGTTAATTCGAGCATTATTGCCGGCACTATGGCAAACATTCCGAGAATAGAACTTATTGCTACGGTAATTGGCGGCTCGCGCTCGTATTTATCTCTCCACCAAATATAAATTGCTATTGCAATTCCGGGTGCAATCGCAATCGCCAATAATGCAATCAGATATAAACTCATTGCCCGACTCCCGCAATACTTTGTAGGCCGAATCAAATTCAGCCGCAAAAATAGGCGGCCGCGGCAGAACTTATGCAAAAGCATTGCAAAAACACGGCAAAATCTTGCTTTGAGACTTATTTTTGCGAGAACATTACATCAATCCATAGAAAGTACATCTTGAAATTTCTCATTGTTGCCGGCGACCCGTCGGGCAGTATTCATGCAGCCCGCTTAATGCGCGAGATACTTGTTCTTGCTCCCGACAGTTCGTTCTACGGCATTGGCGGCGATGATATGATAGAAGCCGGACTTCTGCCGCTTGCGCATACTCGCGATGTAGGCGTTGTCGGCTTTTGGGAAGTCGCCAAACGCTATTTTTTTTTCAAACGCTTGCTGCAAACAGTAGCCGATTCTATTGCAGAAGAGCGTCCTGATGCATTTATAGCCGTAGATTATCCCGGGTTTAACCTGCGGCTTGCCGCCGAAGCAAAAAAAGCCGGGATTCCGGTATTGTATTATATTGCGCCTCAACTTTGGGCTTGGGGGAAAAATCGTGCCGCCGAACTATCTCGGAATGTTGACCTTCTGCTTACCGTATTTCCGTTTGAAACCGATTTTTTCTCAAAACTCGGGATTCATTCGGAATTTACCGGGCATCCTCTGCTCGACGGCGAGGCGTTTCGCAGCACAGAGGGTAACGGCTGGAATAAACGCCTGATTGCATTATTGCCCGGCAGCCGACCGCAGGAAGTAATTCGCAATTTGCCGATTATGCTCGAATCCGCAACCGTTTTTTCGGAACGTCATCCGAATTTTATTTTTTCTATTGCAAAGGCACCGAATATTCCGCGTAAAATATACGAAGACATAATCCGAAAATTTACCTTAAAAAAAGGCTTGAATATTGAGTTTTCCGACGACTCGCGTCTGTTGCTGGAAGCCGCTTATGCCGGGCTTGTGAAAACGGGTACATCTACTCTTGAGGCCTGCCTTTGCAATATGCCGTTCGCCATGATGTATCGCGCAAGTTTATTTTCATATTATTTCGGTAAAATAGCAGTTAACACCAAATTTTTAGCAATGCCCAACATACTTGCAAGTAAGATAATTGTGCGTGAATTTATTCAGGAAGATGCAACCGCAGCTAATTTAGCGGACGAGCTGACGCGCTTGACTTTCGACGAAAAAACGCGACATATTCAACAAGATGATTTTGCCGATATTCGTCGCCAATTGGGGGGTAGCGGCGCGTCGCGCAGAGCCGCAGGAAAAATACTTTTTTATTTACAAAATGCCGCTAAAAATAATGGGGCGTAAATTTACCGTAATACTATTTGTTGCTTTATTGCGTGCCGTTGCCGCAACATGGCGAATACGTTTATGCGGCACAACTCCTTCCGGTACTTGCGTAATCGCATTTTGGCACGGCGCAATGTTGCCGGTATGGAAATTCTTCTCGAAATCAGGTGCCGCCGCAGTTGTAAGTCGCAGTCGAGACGGCGACATTCTATCCGCATTATTAGCCGCTTGGAACTACAGACTGATTCGCGGCTCATCATCTTCGGGCGGGCGCGAAACGCTTGCAGCAATGACCGAAGCAGCCGCTACCGGCAAAGTTCTGATTACACCGGACGGTCCGCGCGGTCCGAAGTGTACGGCAAAAGCCGGCGCCGTGCTTGCCGCACAACGTTCAGCTACGAAATTGGTTTGTTGTCGCGTTGTGATTTCAAGAAAAATATTGCTGAACTCTTGGGATTCTTTCGCAGTACCTTACCCGTTTGCACGAATAACTATTTTTACCGAAATTGACGCAAAAGTACTCGATAGCAATACAGATACCGCCATTTTGAGTATGCAGTCTTTGTTGGGCGATTGGCCGTGAATTTTACGCTAAACCCATATAAAATAGCCGTCCAATGGCGCAACCGCCGCTTCAATACCGGCAAAAACAGCATTTATTCGGCTGAAATCCCGGTAATTAGCGTCGGCAATGTTTCGGCCGGCGGTACGGGCAAAACTCCTTTTGTTCGCATGATAACCGCTTTATGTCGAGAAAACAATATTATTCCGGCTGTTATTTCGCGGGGCTACGGGCGCAAAACTCACGGCGTAGTTATTGCAGGCAACGGTTTGCACGGCATCATAGCCTCAGCCGACGAAGCAGGCGACGAATTACTTTTGCATGCCGCCGACGGCATTGCCGTTGCTGCCGAAAAACGCATTGACGGATGTAGAACAGCACAAAAACTTGGCGCAACGCTATGCGTTCTCGACGACGGGTTTCAACACAGACAACTTCGTCGCGACCTCGATATTGTACTGCTTGATACAGAAACTCTCAACGGACGGGCGATACCGTTCGGAGTATTACGCGAGCCTCTCGCAAATATTCGTCGCGCACATATTGTCGCTTTGCACGACGGCATTTCGCCGGAACGCGCCAAAAAGCTTCCGCTCAATCCTAATTCTTTGCTCATTCGCTATACAACAAAAATCGGCGCGGCGTATGCACTCGGCCAAACTGACAGACTTGCGCCGAATTTAACCGAAAAAATGCTGGCTTTATGCGGTATAGCGCGACCGTATCGTTTTTTTTCAGCAATAGAAAATAATTTCGCAATTGTCGGAAAAATTGCTATGTCCGACCATGTGCATTTTAACGGCCGGATTGTAAAGAAAATACTTGATAAGTTAAATAAATCCGGCGGAAAATCAATAATTACAACCGAAAAAGATGCGGTTAAATTACTGCAATTCAAATCGGTTTTCGACGAAGCAGATATTCCCGTTGTAGTTCTACCTGTACAAACTATTGTAACCGACGGAAAAGACGAATTTCACGATATTGTTTTATCGGTTGCAAAAGCAAAATATAAATATGATTAAATATTTATATTTCGTTTGAGGTAAAACTCTCGTTAATTTTATCGCAATCTATTGTATCGCTTCGAGTGCTTGCGAAATATCGTAGATAATATCTTCGTAGTTTTCAACTCCTACGGAAAGTCTTATCATTTTTTCCGTTATCGAAAGTTCTTTGCGTAATTCGGGCTCCACATCAACATGCGTCATTGTGGCCGGATGTTCCGCCAAACTTTCAGTGCTGCCGAGACTTACTGCCAATTTAATGAGTTTTAAGGAGTTTAAGAATTTAAATGCTTCTTTTTCTCCGCCCTTTACATCGAACGAAATCATTCCGCCGTTGCTTAGGCATTGCTTATTTTTTATATGGAAGCGGTCGCCGTCTTTTTCGGTTATATTACCGAGAAAATACACTTTTTCCACCAATTTATGCTCATTCAGAAATTGGGCAACTTTATCGGCGTTGAAAGATTGTATATCCATTCTTGCTTTTAATGTTTCGAGACTGCGAAGCAAAAGCCAGCCCGTATTAGGACTTGCCATATTGCCCAAGAATGTGCGCAAACCTTTGACTCTTTTTATCAATTCTTTTGTTCCCAAGCACGCACCGGCAATTACATCGCTGTGTCCGCCGATATATTTTGTGGCGGAATACAGAACCAAATCTGCGCCGTGCTTTAACGGATGTTGCCACAATGGCCCCATATACGTATTATCAACAGCCAAATAAACAGTTTTATTATCCGACGAAAAATATTCGGCTACCTCTTTACTGCCCTGAATGTCAATTATGTCATTTGTAGGATTTGCGGGTGTTTCAATATAAATCAGCGCAAGTTTATCCGCGCATCCCGTCGCCTCCACTATTTTAATAATTTCTTCTTTGCTTTGACCGGCTCTAAATTCAGCCGCGCAGATGCCGAATTTGGGCAATATTCCCTTTATAAAATGGTCGCTTCCGCCATAAAGCGGGCTGCTGATCAAGAGTAAGTCCCCGGGTTTCAGAAATTCCAATAGGACTGTGGTAATAGCCGACATTCCGCTTTCAAAAACGGCGCAATCTTCGGCTTCGTCCCATAGTGTAAGCCGATTTTCCAATATTTCAAGGTCGGGATTATTGATGCGGCTGTAAATCAACCCAAGCTCTTCACCTTCGTTGGCACTTCTATGGCCGTAAGCAACCTCAAAAAACGCTTTTCCTTCTTCGGCACTTTTAAATACAAAAGTAGAAGTTTGAAAAATCGGACATTTTACCGCACCTTCGGATAATTCCGGTTTATATCCGTAGGACATCATCAAACTTTCCGGCTTCATTTTTCTTGTCATGATTGATTTCCGCATTATTCCTTATATCTTGATTAAAATGCTTCTTTGACGATAAAATCGAAACTAATGCCTAAATTCGACAGATGCTTTTCCATTGCAACCATCATGGGGTCGGGACCGCATACGTAAAAATATTTCGTATGCTCGTCAATATGTTTTTTAATCAGCTCGGCCGATATATATCCGTATTCATAGCCCGGACTTTTTTCATCGGACAGAACATTTATGAAATTATTTCCGAGCATTTTTTTGAATGTATTTTCCCGAATAATATCTGCTTTCGTTCTATTGGCAAAAATCAATTTATTCCCTCCCGTTTTGCCTTGCTTTTCGAGTGAGCGTAAAATTGCCAAAAAGGGCGTTATTCCGGCACCGCCGGCAAGAAAAATACCTTCTCCTTTATATGCAATGCTCCCATAAACGTCATATAATGCCAATTCGTCGCCGACTTTCAGCGAACGCAATTGATTGGTTACTCCATTATGCGAAGTATATGTTTTAATCGTAAATTCAACATAATCGTCGTCGGGCAAAGAAGTAAAAGTAAATGTTCTTATCTCTTTCTTCCAGTCCGGATTATTTATTGCAATATCAACGGCTTGGCCTGGAGAATAAGTAAGCCCTGCCGGTTTTTCCGTTGCTATACGTAAAACGTCGTGTGTAACGTTTTCAAGTTCTTTTATTTTGACGATTTTTTCCATTATTTTTTCCTTTTTTTACTTTTTCAGGTGTTTAATTCTTTATTTTTAAGCGTCAGTTATTTATCGCTCTGCACTCTTGTTCCAGAATTCCGGTTACGATTGTCGGCGGGTCGCTCCATCTTGTTACGGTTCTATCCAGTAAAACGGGTAATTTAGAGCTGTATCCGCCTATTTCTCCAACAGTTGCACCAATCACAATTAATGATATCCCATAATGTCTTATCGCATACGAACACATTATGCAAGGCTCGTGAGTCGTAACCAAAACGCAGTCCGATAAATCATTTTTTTTCAATATTTTCACCGCATTTCTAACGGCTTCAATCTCGGCGTGATATGTTATGTCGTGATGAGTTTTTCCGCCTTCTATTCCTTCCGAAATTATATTACCGTCGTGCATTATTACCGCACCGGCCGCAACGTCGCCGCACTCTTTGGCAATATGAGCAAGCTCAATGCAACGTTTCATTATTTCTTCGTAATATGCACGCTCTTGCAGTATCATTATTTTATTTAATTTTCTAATTATTAATCGTCTGACGGAACAATAGTTTCAATTAAAATCCATAGCCTAAGTGAAGCCCTAAACTAATATGAAAATCTTGAGCGGCATAAGCAAAGTCAAGTGCAGGGCCAATATGAAAATCGTCTATCTCAAATTCATACGAGGCTTCGGTGTGCAAAACAAATTTCACTTCGTCAGGGTTTGCAGACTCAAATACCACACCCGGCGAAAGCATTAAATTAACTTTATCAACCGGACTATAGCGGGCAATAAGTCCGAAAGTATTATGTCCGTGTTCATCGAATATTCTTTCTGCTCCCGCCCCCACACCGAAATTACTTCCCTTAATCGCATAGATATAATGAAGATGCAATCCGTAGCTCCATGCATCTTCATTAACAAAAAAGACGGGAGCGCACGACAGCCCTATTTCATTCCGGTGATGTTCATGAGCATATTCTTCGCTTTCCTTTTCGTCGGTTAAATTATTTTCAATATCTTGCGCATCGGATTTATATGCGAAAAATATGAAAAAAAGCAATGGCAATATTTTTAGGAATAAATTGGATTTGAGCATACTTGAAACAATTGTCCCTTATTTAATTGATGATTCCAATAAATCTTTTTGTGCTTTGGTCCAATCGGTTCCGGCATATTTTCGCTTAATTATTTGCCTGAACTGTGTTTGTTCGTAAAAATAATCCAGCAGGCTTTTTGCTGCTGCTGCGAGCCGCGTATTTGGATTTAACATAGCATCAAACAAATTTTCTGCTACATTTTCATCGCAATAATTAACTTTTTTAAGCGAATTGAAAGCGTTTTGCCGGGTCCTAAACTCATAAGCATTTCCGGCAAGGTCTGCCAGAACACCGAAGGACTGTTTATCGCCGCGTAATGCACCGATTTCATGCCATTTAATAAATACCTGAGCGGACAGCCCCGTTTCATCGGCGGTTTGGCTAAGATAGCGCGGTGCGTCGGACGGGAACGCTTCGCACAGTTTATCCAAGGCAGTTGTTACAATTTGATACGACGAATCGAGCAACAGCCGTTCAACTTCAAGTTTGTATTCCGCAGGAACGCCCTTAATTGCGTCAAGAGCCGCTTTGCGTATTTCTACGTCTTTATCCGCAAAAGCCTTGCGCATTATTATTCGCGCAGTTTCGGTTGTATTTCCCGCGATTTGACGAATAATTTCATTTTTAACCGCATAAAATTTTTCACGGTCGAATAATTGCAAGAATAAGCGTTCTTTTTCCGAAGTATTGGAGGAATCGTCCTTCAGCATTGCAACCGCATCGTATCGGTCTATCATAAGCGGTGAGCCGAGAGCTTGGGCTTTAAGTTCGGCAAACGGCTTTTTAAAAGTCATTTTTTTTATTATCCAACTGCCCGGGTCAAACAACACAAAAGACGGAGTACCTTGTTTTGGTAGTTTTATTTCGGTTAATTCGTCCTCAATCCATACGCGCTCGCTTGCTTGCAGGCCGTTATCGCCGTAAACTTCAATCACAACCGGCATTTTGAATAATCCGGTCAAAGCATCGCGCAAATGAGTTTGCCGAACAGAAACAAGTATGTATTCTTTACCGTTTTCGGAAATCTCGCGCCACGAAACAGTGTAGTGCGGCTCGCCTCCGCGATACAGCCATTCGTTAAAAAACCAGCCGGGAGATACGCCAAGTGTATCCTGAAACGCTTGATACAAATCATTTGTTTCAACGTTTGAATAAGCGTGTTTTTTCAGATAATATTTTATTACGCTGCGAAATTCATCTTCGCCGTAAACGTATCTCATCATATCTATAACGGCAGAGCCTTTCGGATAAATTCGCGTTCCGCCCGCGTCCGGATGAACAATAGGCAAACGGTCTTTTTCGCTTGCAACTAAGGCCTGATTCTGTTCGCCACGGCGCATCCATTGATATGTATCTTCACCGAAGTACTTGCGACTGAACAATTTCGGGTAAAATGTAGCATAACTTTCATGCAACCATATATTTTTGTCGTCGCGCTGGGTTATCATATCGCCGAACCAATCATGCGTCGTTTCGTGACAATTTACGTTTATGTAGTTTCTGTCTAAATATCCGCGCTCGTCAACAGCAAAAAAATCGCCGAAAATCGTTGCTGTTGTATTCTCCATTGCACCGAAAATATAATCCTGCACAAATACTTGCGAATATTTATCCCAAGGCCACGGAACGCCTATTTCTTGCTCTAAAAAATCCACTATTTCCGTAGAATAACGATACGTGGGTTTTACGCGCTCGGGATAATCGGGATAATACCATAGATCTATTGGAACACCGCTTTCGCTTTTGCGTGCATCTATGGCAAATTCGCCGACAGCCAGCATCAACAAATATCCGGCGTGCGGTTTGGTCATTGTGTAATGCCAGGTTTTAGTGCCGTCATTATTTACTTTTTCCGATATTTTTATACCGTTTGACAACACATTATATTTTGCGTCAAATGTAACTATTGTTTCGGTAATATATTTATCGTTTTGCGCATCATACATCGGTATCCATTCTCTGTTATCATAAGCTTGGCCTTGCGTCCAGATTTGCTTGCGTATATTAAAGAAGCCTTTTACTTTCGGCTGTTTAATTGCGGTATTCCAACCGATAAAATATATGCCCTTGCGCGGTGTCGTCTCATAAACAATCTCTATACTGTCGCGCCGGCCAAGTGCGGTTTTGCCTTCCGTAAAAACGATAAGCGACGAATCGCGAGAAATGTATCGGACGGGTGCGCCGTTGCAGGCTACGGCTTTTATGTTCAGTTTTATCGCGTCAAAAACTACCGAATCCGTAATACGCAACGGCTGAAATACGTGCGTAACACGCCCGAAAACTTTGCCTGCGGGTGCGTCGAAACGAACGTCGAGTGTCATTCGTTTAATATCCAGCGGATGTTCGCGAGGTTCGGAATTAGGCTTGCGATAATACGTTTCGGTGTGATAATACGGCGTTTGCGCATTAGAATACGATGAGGCGCAAATCAAAAAACATATTGGGAACAGAAGTAAAGATGATGAGCGCATACAAGAAAATAATCAAGATTTGACATAGCCGAATTATTTTTCAAAAATACGAGTTTATTGGCACTTGACTGTTGAATTCAAGTCTTAAATTCAGCAAATCAAGCGTTGAAATGTTCCGTGTTAAAATATTGGATTGTTTTGGGAACTGTCAAAGAGCATCGTAATTAAGCTCGATAATCATTGGCGGCCCCATTATACCGGCTTGGTTGACAGCGCGAACGGTAATTGTGTTTTTGCCGTGCTGAATATGCCATTTGAACTCATCGTCGGATTGAAAGGACTCCATACCGTTAGAATTTATTGCATATCGGCTGAACGACGGCATTGCCTGCTCAAATTTCAAATCAATTTCGGACGAATTTATGGAAACTTGCGTAATATCGGCATGAACTATATTAAGCACAGGATAAACTTTATAGAAATTAGCCGTGGTTTCCAATGAACGAGGCAAGCCCTGATATAATAATTCGGGCGTTTGGTTCGGGCGCAAATAACATAGCGGCGCAAGCCCTGTCATAGATTCCGGGTCTTCCGCATAGTGATTTTCAAGCCGATAATAGAGATAATAAAAATATTTAATCCATTCGCCGGGATAAACCTGCTCGCGCATAAGCCACGATGACGGAAAAACGTACATTTGAACAGAGTCCAAGCGATCATCCAGTATCATATCGCGCAACTCGGCTGCATTCAAAAACATATTTCCGTACTTCCACGCAGCGTTTGTTTGGGCATCGAGATAAATCCATTTACGCAAGTCATTATTCCATACTTCGGCTGCTACATGGCCTTTCGCAACTCCATAAGAAACGCCTTTGCTATGCAATTCTATTACGCGCGCAGGATAGCCCATAGCTTGCAATGTCTGGCTCAAAACAATCGCATATTCTACGCAACGATATGTTACGCCTTGCTCGACAGAGTCCAATATGTCTATTACATCAAATTTCGGCGCTATATTCAGAGGATTATGCTTCCAACGATTATGCACCCAATTCATTATACTGATTTGCTCATCTAATTCGGAAAATCCGGGTTTGCGCAATGTGTCGAGTTTGTATTTTTCACGCAGCTTCACGAATTTTTCATTAGACCACGCATCAAAACCATGAAGTAGCGCAAAACCAAGCCCGGAGTTCTCCCAGCGCGTTATATCGTAACGCTTTAGCACGGCAGCATTATGGCGTGCATTGTCTAATATTCTATCGAAGCGCGGTATATTTCGCAACGAAATAAGGTCGGCATTCTTTTCAAGTTCTTCGCTTTCCGCAAAGCCGGAGCCAACAGCACTTTCAAGCGCGGCAAGAGCCTCCTCTTTTTTGCCGTTCAAGCAGTAATTCACAGCCAGATGATATTTAACGAAAGACCGCAACAAAGGCGAAACGGGCGGCTTGATTGCCAAAATCCGCTGTAAATAGATAATGGCAGAATCGTATTTCTTGTGACTGTAACAAGAAAAAGCCTTGGGAAATATCTCTTGCGCACTTTGCATCGAGGGCAACGTAAGATTGAATTGAGCGCGAGCCGCAATAGTGCAAATCAAAAGTGTAACACACACAGCGGTATATTGCAGGACAACCAAATAATTTAATCGTCCGATAAATTGCTCTGAAATCGAGCGGCGGATGGAATTTATCTTCATTCGTTGTTTATCGTTTGTTTGCGAAAATCATTGCAATGAAAAGCAATGGAAACGATTGTAATCTGCCGGCAAATAAAATACGGTGGCTGTAAAACTACCGATATGACGAAACGAGGCCGAGTTTGGTGAATATGATTACGCAAAACATACACGAAAGAGAGCCGTCTTTTATGTGTCGCATAATCGCCGGATTCTATTTTCCGGGTATTTTGCGAGCTGGAATTAACTTTCCGATTTATTACATCTATCGTTCCGCAGCCGATGAAATCATTATTACTGCTTGCAACTTTCATTGTTACGTCTGCCGTAACTTGCAGTGCCACAATAGATTTGCCCGACTACTTGCTCGACGACAACTCAACCCGTTATCAGCTGCGGCTTACAAACGGCGATATACTTACGGGAACGATAATGGGATTTGCCGATGACTCTACGGACGGCGAAGGGATCCGTTTCCGCACTGTAATAGGCAATGCTACGATATACGCCTCGCAAATAGCGGAGATTGTGCCGCTTGAAGAATCCTATCGCCAGAATCATCGTTTATTTTTAATGCCGTCGGCCGACCCCATAGGTAAAAATCATTTCGCCGGATTATTTGAACTGCTGTTCTTATATGCCGGTGCAGGTTACGGGCCGGTTTCCGTAACGGCGGGGCGAAGCCTTGTACCCGGCCTGACCGGCTCCGAGCAACTATCGCTTTTGAACGCCAAATTTACTTTTTCACAAATTCCGAACGAAACAATGCCCGGCGGTTTTTCTGTAGCAGCAGGAATAAATCTTGCGTGGGCAAATTCGGCCAATCAAATCATACATCCATACTTGGTTTCTACTTTCACTTTGACGAGAACGAGGGTAACGGCCGCTTTTTTCGGTAAATTCGGAGGTGCGGGCGATGCCTTTTTAATCACCGCTGCGCGCTATGGCGAAATTCCGGTGCAATACTCGAACGGCAGTGTCGGGCTTGCATTAGGTATAGATACTCGTTTTTCGGAGCGGCACGGCTTGCATTTTGTAGGCGAATTTTGGAACGCCGACCTGACAAGCCCGCGCAAATCTGCCGCAATGCTTGGGTTGCGCGTAAGTAATACGGCGGTTAGTGCCGATTTCGGCATGGCGTTTTTTACCGCGCCTGCCATCGCTCCTTATTTCGGTTTTTCTTGGACCCCGTTTTGAATTTCACTTTATTTTTCCATCTAATTTTCATTATCTGATTGTGTTTAGAAAATATTAAAACAAGAACTCTATTGTACAAATAATTATTAGAGCCTTTATAATTAACTTTTTTAATTAACTGAATAATAAACAGAAAATGAGCCTTAACGAAAATTCCGTCGCTCCCGATTTTACCGCTGCAAATGATAACGGTAATTCGGCTTCGCTTGCCGACTTTCGAGGAAAATACATTATACTGTATTTTTATCCGAAAGACAATACAACGGGCTGTACCGCCGAAGCTTGCGATTTCCGAGATAATATGAGCGTATTAACCGAATACGGCGCGGCAGTTATCGGAGTAAGTCCGGATTCCGCTAAATCTCATAATAAGTTCCGCGAAAAATATGCCCTGAATTTTATGCTGTTGAGCGACGAAGATAAGGAAATTTGCCGATTGTACGGCGTTTGGACAGAAAAATCAATGTACGGCAGAAAATACATGGGAGTTGAGCGAACAACTTTTCTTATTGATAAGCAAGGACTTATACGCCGTATCTGGCGGAAGGTTAAAGTGCAAGGGCATATTGCCGAAGTATTATCGTTCTTGCAATCTATACAAAATACGGACTCATAAAAATATAAATTCCAAATGTTGCAATATTTAACATTCACATAATAAAATTTTCATGATCCGCAAATGCAGAACGGGCGGATTCAAGTCGTTCAAAATTACAGAAATGAAAAAAAAGAGCAATTATTTAAGAAATACAATTTTAATCTTGAGTTTCATTTTCTGCGTACTTGGAATAAGATCCAATTGGCGCGAATATAATTATCGTAAAAACAGCACGGCTGTAAAAGCCGATATTCTCTCGATTGATATAAAGCCTATGTCGGGTAAGGCGGTAATCAGTATCAATTATGTTATTGCATACAGACGTGATAATTCGGTTGACACATTATCATATTCAACAACCCAAGAACATTTCACAAATAATCCTTTACCATCTGTTGAGAAGCTAAAAGCTAATGCTGTTTATGTTCACTACGTGCCGATTAACAAAAGAAACGAGACCATAGATAAAGAGCGTATTTTTATAAATAGCGGTTATGAGTTGGAAAGCTCTTTTCATACGGGTTGGTTTACGGCAACTGCGTGCATTCTTGTATTCGGCTATTTGCTGCGCCCGAGTATGTTCGGTAGAAAAAATTAGATGCAAAATTCCAATTTTATGTCAATGGAAATACTTCACGAAAATTATCGAACAATAATTTTATCAACAAAAGTCTAACAATTAATTGCAGAATAATATAGATTAATAACCGGACAGGAAATATATAGGGAAAATATCTGTTATAGTCTATACTTATCGGCACATAGCAACATCGCTTTTATGTTCATTTACATTTTATTTGTTGTTCAACAACTTATCGCTTCAAGCTCTCATATTTTCGCAAAAGATGCGGCTATGATAATGCATCCTGTCAACGTGGTGTTCTATCGCGGTGCTTTTGCTGCCTTGTTATACAGTTTGCCGTTATTGTTCAGGCGGCACGAGGCGCAGCCGGTAACGAACAGCGACAAATGGCGTTATCTGTTGCTCGGCTTGATGAATATACCTTTGAGCCAAATGTTTTTCGTGTGGGGATTACGCTATACTACGCCTGCAAACGCCGCGCTTGCATACGCGCTTTCCCCTGCGTTCGTCGCGCTTATCGGCTCAATTTTTTATCGGGAAAAATTATCCGCACAAGTCGTCACGGGAATATCCATAGCCATTGCAGGAACGGCTATCGTGCTGTTTGAGAATGGTCTGGACACTTCGCCGGAATATCTCGCGGGAAACATCATAGAGCTTTGCGCCAGTTTATCTTGGTCGTTTTATACGGTATTGGGGCGTTCGCTATCATTGCGATACGGCGCGATACGAACAACAGGACTTTCCATGCTGACCGGTTTCGCTATTTTTGCTTTATTTATGGCGATTTTTCCACTCGATTTCGAGTTTGCCGCGCCGCCGTCGCTTACATTACGTCAATGGACGGATTTATTGTACTTGGGGCTGATAACGTCCGGCGTAGGCTTCGGGCTTTGGCAATATCTTTTAACTAAACGTTCTTCGGTTCAAGTATCTGTTTTCAACAATTTACAGCCTGTTATCACAACAATTTTAACCGTATTGATTTTTGGTTTGCGTCCGTCATTGGCATTCATTTTGGGAGGCGTGATAACGCTGTCGGGCGTATTGATAACACAAAGAAAATAGTTAGCGGTCATTGCAAACGACAATGCTACAACATTATAACAAATTTGACTAAAATGATTAAGAAGTATTTGGTTTTTATATGTATGACTATTTCGGTGATATTAATAGTAATAGCAGCATTAGCCTATCCAGGTGGATCGTTGCTGGACAAAAATTCTGTGGGCTTTGGCTGGTCAAAAAATTTTATTAGCAATTTATTTGATGCAAAAGCGATAAATGGTTCAGAAAACCCTGGGAGAATTTGGGCAATTCTTGGAATGGCATTCCAATCGGTTGGTTATGGTATTTTTTTTATGAATATGTCGAAAAAGATTTCATTAAGAGTTTGGGTAAATGTTTTAAAATATATAGGATTTGCCAACATTTTTTTAATTTTCTTAATTGCAACACCCTACCACGACCTAGGAACAATTTCAATTGTGTTAACATTGTTTGGACTATTTATAATTACTTTCTTTATCCTAAAGTCAAAACTACATTTACTTAAATTTTTCTGTATAATATGTTTATTGACTTACTACTGTTTCTTTTTCCTATATGGCTTTAGTTATTTAGAATTAGCCTTTATAATGCAGAAAGTATATTCTATAAGTTCAATACTATTAGTTTTAGGACTGGAATATTTTACAAAATATGAAGACTTTGCACATATTAAATCTGGAGAAGAGAAAAAAGCAACGAACCGCTAACAACGTGTATAAAACATTTGGCAATCAGTGGTTTATTAAGCGGCATAGCTCGTATCAAAAGTAGTTGTAACTTGATAGGATTTCCACTACAAAATGCCAAACGTTTCATACACGCAGCCGTTTTGTGCTATGCTAAAACCAACCGCACAAATCCCGACCGAAAACACAATCCGTAAATTATTTTTCGTAAATTTGTACCTATGAACTACTGGACAGAACTAAGTATAGAATATGCAAACCAAAGAAGTTACTTGGACGACTTGTTTCAAGTATATCCGACTATTCCCGAAGGTATCAGAGACATTGACAAAGACCGTTGGACGAATATTGAAAAAGCGTTCAAAAAGAAAAACAACGAACTTTTACTCAAAGAACTTTTGAAATTGGACTTGTTTCCAATAAAAGACAGCTACATTGCTTATTTGAAACGTGATGCTTCGGCTATTGAACGAAATCCAAAAACCATAAACAGAATTTGCGGACGACTTTACGAAATGGGTTTGGACAAAATTTTTGAGCGTTGTAGCGAACCCAAAGAAACCAACCGACAAATTGGACCGTTTTTTAGACGTTGGTTAAATTCAAAAGCGTTGGGTATTCAACCTGTTTCGTTGGACGAATTTACCAAAAACAAAAAAGATGCAATTCTGAACGGAAGCGACAAACAGTTAATGGATTTTGCCGCTGACGAACTCAATTACAAACACACCAAAGGACTTGATTTTATTGGTCGCTTTAATGGAAAATATGTAATTGGCGAAGCGAAATTTTTGACCGATTTTGGCGGACATCAAAACGCACAATTCAACGATGCTATTAGCACTATTCAAGCGAAAAATGTAAAAGCCGTAAAAGTTGCCATTCTTGATGGAGTTTTATACATCAAAGGAAACAACAAGATGTACAAAGACATCACCACAACTTACAAAGACCTTAATATAATGAGCAGTTTAGTTCTGCGTGAATTTCTATATCAAATCTAAATTCTATGCAGTTACACTATCCAAATAAAAAATCGGAACAGGATATATTTGACAATATTCCCGATGTTGAATTGTTGCAAATAAACGATAGTGTAAATCCGAATTTACTTATTCACGCAAACAATTTAATTGCATTAAAACAACTCATTACAAAGCATAATTTAGCAGGCAAAATTGACCTTATTTACATTGACCCACCTTTTGCAACAAACAATACTTTTACAATCACGAACGGACGCGCAAGCACAATCAGTAATTCAAAAAATGGCGATGTTGCCTACACAGACACACTAAAAGGTTTTGACTTCATTGAATTTATTCGTGAGCGTTTGGTGTTGCTCAAAATGTTGTTGTCCGATAAAGGTTCTATTTATCTGCACATTGATTACAAAATAGGGCATTATGTAAAAGTTGTAATGGACGAAATTTTTGGAATTGAAAATTTCCGAAACGACATTACACGAGTAAAGTGTAACCCGAAAAATTTTGCTCGTAAAGGTTACGGAAACATCAAAGATTTGATTTTGTTTTATTCAAAGTCAGGCAACTTAATTTGGAACGAACCGAAAACGCCATACACCGAAGACGATAAAACAAAGTTGTTTCCTAAAACCGACAAAAACGGCAGACGTTACACAACAATTCCGTTGCACGCACCGGGCGAAACACAAAACGGAAAAACTTCGCAAGCATTTAAAGGGATTTTGCCACCGCAAGGCAGACATTGGCGAAGTGATGTAAGTATTTTGGAACAATGGGACAATGACGGTTTAATTGAATGGAGCGACAACGGAAATCCACGCAAGAAAATATTTTTTGACGAACAAGAAGGAAAACGTATGCAAGATATTTGGGAGTTCAAAGACCCGCAATATCCTGTTTACCCGACAGAAAAAAATCCAGACTTGTTGGACATTATTGTAAAAACTTCGTCCAACGAAAACAGCATTGTTTTGGACTGTTTTGCAGGTTCTGGGACAACACTAAAATCTGCACAGACAAACGGCAGACAATGGATAGGCATTGACCAATCGGACGAAGCTATAAAAGCAATCACACAAAAATTAGACGGAGTAGAAAACGATTTGTTTGTTGCAAAATCAGACTACAAACTACTGACGGAAGAAAAGCACAGCACCCAACAGCTAGTTTGCCGCAATGGCGGGTGAACGGCTTCGATTAAACGCTAATGCTAAATTTGAACTGTATGCTTCGTATCAAGTGTTGTACTGAAAAGCCCCCACTACGCAAAGTCGCAAACAGTTTTGTTTTTTGGAGAGGTAATATGCCGCTGAATAATTCTATAAATAAAATGTATCCCGACGGCTCCCTTGTGGCGAGCGAAAGGCTTCCCCTGCCCGAGTCGCAGTTAAATCTTGCACGACGTTCAATGTCGGCGGAAGATTACGCTCGTTACTCGGCTGTTCAACTTTACGCTATAACGTATCTAAGCGGCGAGAAATTTATCAAGGGTTTCATGGCATTGCCTTCCGTTGCGGAAGAGGCATTATTGCCATCATTAATTTTCAATCGCGGCGGCACGGGTGTTCGCGGTGCATTAACTGCCGAATCAGCAATGAATTACGCCGGATTATATGCAAGTTGGGGCTATATTTGCGTTGCAAGTCAATATCGCGGTCAAGGCGGCAGTGAAGGCATTGAGGAATGGGGCGGGCGCGATGTTGACGACGCACTTAATCTAATTCCGCTGCTCGACTTGCTTAACTATGCAGATAAAAACCGTATCGGAATAATAGGCGGAAGTCGAGGCGGCATGATGGCATTGCAAATGCTTGCACGAACAAACCGCTTCCGTGCGGCTGTTACAATCGGTGCGCCGGCGGCATTACATCAAGGGCCTGCCAACTCTTATATTTACAAAACATTTGCAAAGTTTATTCCCGAAGGGCAAGATTTGCGTGAGGCTGCACGTGCGCGTTCCGCAACCGATTTTGCGGCCGATATTTGCAAAACTACTCCGCTGCTTGTTCTGCACGGAACGGGCGATCGCCGCGTGGATCCTATGCATGGTTACAAACTCGGCATGGCTTTGCAACAATGCAATCATCCGTATAAACTTGTTATGTACGACAACGCCGACCATGTTTTAGCCGGCAGACGCAACGAAAGCAACGAGGAAATTCGCCAATGGGTAGACCGTTACGTAAAACGCCGTGAGGCTCTCCCGAAAACGGGGCCTCACGGCGCGTAAAAAAATACTTCGGCCGATTATTACACGTCGAGATTTTTCACGTAATGGGCATTTCTTTCGATAAATTCGCGGCGCGGCTCTACTTTTTCTCCCATAAGCGTATCAAAAACATGAATTGCTTCGGTTACATTTTCAATGGTAACCTGCAAAAGAGTGCGCGTTTCGGGGTTCATCGTTGTAGCCCACAATTGGTCGGGGTTCATTTCGCCCAAGCCTTTAAATCGGGAAATAATAATGCCGTCGGCTGTGGCATTTTCTACTATTTCCTCGCTTTTTTCCTCGTCCTTTACTTTGTCTTTGCGTATGCGCTTGATAATTTCATCGCGTTCGCGGTCGTCGTAGGCATAGTATTCGCTTTTTCCTTTTTTCAATTTATACAGCGGCGGTTGCGCAATATACAATTTTCCTTGCATAATGAGTTCGCGCATATTTAAGAAGAAAAATGTCAGCAAAAGTGTGCGAATATGCGAGCCGTCAACGTCCGCATCAGCCATTAGAATAACCTTGCCGTAACGTGTTTTCGTTGCATCGAAGTCTTCGCCGAAGCCCGCGCCAACGGCAGTAATAATCGTGCGAACTTCTTCGTTTTCCAGCACTTTGTTTATTCTTGCACGATGAGTATTCAGGATTTTTCCGCGTAGCGGCAATATAGCCTGAAAACGTCGGTCGCGCCCCTGTTTAGCCGAGCCGCCGGCGGAGTCTCCTTCAACAAGGAAAATTTCTGTGTCTTCGGCCGTGCGTAGCGTACAATCGGCTAATTTTCCGGGCAATGCCGCACTTTCGAGGGCATTTTGCCGCCTTACAAGTTCGCGCGATTTCTTGGCGGCGATTCGTGCTTCGGCCGCAAGTATGGCCTTTTCGACAATTTTCTTGGCATGTTTCGGATTGGCATCAAGATAAATAGCCAGTTGTTCATTCACTATCGAGCGAACAATGCCCTCCACTTCACCGTTTCCGAGCTTTGTTTTGGTCTGCCCTTCAAATTGAGGTTCGGCCACTTTAACCGAGATTACGGCTGTCAGCCCCTCGCGGAAGTCGTCGCCCGTCAAGCCGATTTTATTCAGATTATTCGCCGTTGCATAAGCATTAATTGTACGTGTAAGTGCCGAACGGAAACCACTGACATGCGTTCCGCCTTCTATTGTGTTGATATTATTCACATAGGAAAGCACGGTTTCGGTGTAATTATCATTATATTCAAAGCAAATATCAACAATAGTATCTGCACCTGAATCACCTTTTGCACTGCCTCCTATCGGCACAATATCCGTAAGAATATTGGCGTTTCGGTCTATATCGCGCACAAAATCCTTAAGCCCGCCCGGAAACGAATAAACTTCGGAAGTATTCTCGCGCTCATCTGCAAGCGTGATAATTATTTCGGGGTTCAGAAACGCCAATTCGCGCAACCGTTCCGATACCCGTTGCATACGAAATTCCGTTGTCCTGAATATAGTGGCATCGGGCCAGAAATGTATTAGCGTTCCGGTTTTATCCGTATCGCCGATAACTTCCACCGACGTAACCGGTGTTCCCTGCTCGTATTTTTGGCGGAAAACTTTGCCTTCTCGCTGAATTGTAGCCACGAATGACGACGACAGCGCATTCACGCACGAAACGCCTACGCCGTGTAAACCACCTGAAATTTTATAGTTGGATTTATCGAATTTGCCGCCGGCGTGCAATGTACATAGCACCACCTCAAGCGTTGAAATTTGCTTTACGGGATGAATCCCGGTAGGAATGCCGCGGCCGTCATCTTGCACCGAGCAAGAGCCGTCGGAATGTAATGTAACCGTAATATTTTTGCAAAATCCGGCAAGTGCTTCGTCTATTGAATTATCAACTACTTCTTGTATCAAGTGGTGAAGCCCTCGGTCGCCTGTATCACCGATATACATAGCCGGACGCAACCGCACCGCCTCCAAGCCTTCAAGCACTTTTATACTGTCTTCGGAATAACCTTGTCCGTCGGGAGAGTTTTCAAGTTCAGTGTCTGCCATATTGCGCTTCTGTGAAACTATTGTGAATGTTTTTTGGAGAGAACATCTTTTCGCTGCAAAAAAGACTTTGCAAAAATACGCTTTTTTTTTCGGACGGCCATATATCGAAACCGATGAAACGGCAATATATTTCATTAAGTTACGCAATTACGAGAACTTAATTTACGGCAATGTTTTCCGGTATCGGCCGTATGGGCGTTTATTTATAGAAAAGACAACAAATTACGGTGTAATTTGCATCAAAAAACAGGCGGCAAAGATTTTCTTGGCGATTCGGCGGGAATAGGGTAATTTCGCATCGTTAAAATTGCCCCGTGCGGCAAAAAATTTAATTCGCTCTCTAAAACGATTTTTCAGATTTTTAAAGGTGCTGTGCCATGTCCGAAGTTCTTAATGCTCATAATTTCATACCTCATCATCAGGAAACGGCGCAAAAAGAAGATTTCGGTATGTTTCGCCACAAGGTTTCAAGCCGCGTCCGCAGCTACGACGTTGACCGCCAAAGTATTGTTCACAATGCCGTTTATCTGTATTGGCTCGAAGCGGCGCGCGTGGAATATTTTCGCGAAATAGGATTGCCGATAGACCTTCACACTTTCGTTACAAAACATCGCTTCGTTGTGGCGCGAACCGAAATAGATTATATTTATCCTGCGCTGTTCGACCAAGAATACGAGGTTCTTACCCGAATTCCGCAAATGCGCAACACTTCTTTTGTGTTTGAACAAGCAGCGCGACTGACGGACGGACGTATTTTACTGAAGGCACGCAGCGTTATGGTGCATTTAAATGCAGCGCATCATAACCCGGAACATATTCCTGAAAGTTATCGCAAACTAATACGCGAATACGAAGGCGATAACATAATTTTGCCTTAACATCAAAAAAAAGAAAAGGGGCGGTGATTATCGTTCCCTTTCTTTTTTATTTTTCTCTATCTTTTCCATTTATTCAGCCAAGCATATTACGCATGGCGCGTAATAGTTTCTCTGACGTGTAAGGCTTGTCAAGAAAGCGTATATTTGCAGTTTTTTCGAGTTTATTGCCATTTTGCGTAAATCCGCTGACAGCAATAACTTTAACGTCCGGCTTTATTCTTTGCATTGCTTGAATGGCAGCCCGCCCGTTCATATACGGCATTTCAATGTCGGTTATCACCAATGAAATTTCCGAATGTTGTTTTGCATAGACAGCCACGCCCTCGGCACCGTCTGTAGCGGTAATTACCCGATAATTGTTCGATTCAAGCGTTTGCCGCGTTATTTCAAGTATAGCGGCCTCGTCGTCAATTACCAAAATAATCTGTCCATTGCCTGCAATTTCTTTCTCTTCTTCTCTTTGCTCCTGTTTTTGAGGTAATTTATCTTCGTCAATCATTGCCGGAATATAAACTTTGAACGTGCTTCCTTTGCCGACTTCGCTGTACACGTTGATAAAACCTTCATGGCCTTTTACGATAGATAATACGCTCGGAAGCCCGAGACCTGTTCCCTTGCCAACTTCTTTCGTAGTAAAAAACGGCTCGAAAAGTCTTTCCAGTACAGCAGGCGGAATTCCCGTTCCTTGGTCGGCAACGCTTATGGCCACATAGAATCCGGGCTTGGCATCCAACTGCATACGGGCATATTGCTCGTCTATCGTAACTGATTCGGCCTTAATATCGATTATTCCGCCGTTCGGCATTGCGTCGCGGGCATTTACGCAAAGATTCATCAATACTTGGTGCAATTGCGTCGGGTCTGCAAGTATAGTCGGCAGGTCATCTGCTATATTTTTACGCAGTATAATATTTTTAGGAAAAATTTCTTTGATAATTTTTACTATTTCGACAATAATGTGGCGTACTTGAACTATGGTTTGCTCGCCTTCCGTACCGCGTGCAAAACTCAGCACTTGCTTTACCATATCGGAGCCGCGTTTCACCGAAGACTTCAGCATACTTAGTATTTCGGCTGTTTTTTCGTCGGGGAATCTAACGCTCAGAATCTCGAACGAAAGCATTATCGGCGTTAGTATATTATTCAAGTCATGGGCTATTCCGCCCGCAAGCGTTCCGATACTTTCCAAGCGTTGTGCGCGGCGCATTTGCATTTCGGCGCGTTTTTTTTCTGTGATATCGCGCACTATAACCACAACCTGCATCACCTTGCCGCTTTTATCGAATACCGGACTGCCCGATACGTCTGTATCGCGAATAGAGCCGTCGGAAGACAGCATACGGAATTCTCCCGTCTTGACGGTGCCGGATTTAAACACATCTCCTAATGCTGTTCTTGCCCGCTCGCGGTCGTCGGGATGCAGGTCGCCGAATATGGTAGTTCCGGTAGGATTATCTCGTTTCCCCAGTACGGATGAATATGACGGGCTGATATAAAGACGTTTTGCATTTATATCGAGAACGCTTATATAATCAATTGTACTTTCGGCTATTGCTCTGAAAAGCTCTTCGCTTTGCCTGCGCGCCTCGTCTGCTTCTTTGAATTTGGTTATATTTTCGGCGGCTATGATAATGCCGCCTATCGTCCCGTCCGTATCATGCCAAGGAGCTATGGAACGGCGAAGCCACTTACGCGAACCGTCCGGCATTTCCCATAAATCTTCATCGCTTTTGTATAATTCGCCCTCCAAACCCCGCAAATGTTGTTCATACCAAACTTCGGGCATTCCGGGAAGGATTTCATGATGCGGCTTACCGATAATTTCTTCGTCGGTTTTACCGAAATAATCCAACCAATGCTGACTTACTACGATGTATCGCAACTCCCTGTCCAGCATAGCCAAATTCATCGGCGTTTCGCGCACAAAAGCCAACAATTGTTCGCGACTGCGGCGCAATTTTTCCTCTGCTTGTTTGCGCTCGGTTATATCGCTGAATATCACGACAATATGTTCGGGAGCAGGATTGGAAAGCGATACTGATACCCATTGATTCAACTCGGACACATAATTCTCGAAACGGCGGGGCTTTCCGCTTACGATAACATTATTCCAACGTTCTAATATTTCGCGATTCCTTGTCCAAAAGCCCGGTAATTCGTCGTTTATCTTCTTTCCGCCCAGTCCGCGCCATCCTGTCAATTGCTCCGCAGCCGGATTTATGGCCAAACACATCATATCTTCCGGCCGGCCGTCTTCGTCGTAGAGTATTCGCGACAAGACATAGCCCTCCGATATATTCTCGAACATTGTTCTATACAGCATTTCGCTTTGCCGTAATTTTTCCTCGGCTTGTTTGCGCTCGGTTACGTCTTCGAATATGGCATTTATATATCCCGTAGCCGGACTTGACAGCGATACCGAATACCAACTGTTGAGTTCGCTGACGTACTTTTCCAAACGCTGCGGCACACCGCCAAAAGCCACATCGCTCCAACCCTCCAATATATCGCGGTTCGACTCCCAAAATCCGGGCAATGCACTGCCTATTTTTCTTCCCGCCAAACCGGACCATTTGGTCATTTTCTCGCCGGACGGATTTATCGCTATGCACAAAATATCTTCCGGCCGACCTGATTCATCGCATAGAATTTGAGCGTAGACATAGCCCTCCGACATATTTTCAAATAGTTCTCTGTATCGTTTTTCGCTATTCCGCAAATCTTCTTCGGCTTGTTTCTTATCCGTTATATCGCTAAAGACAGTAATAAAATATTTCGGCGAAGGGCTGAACGACATAATTAAAAACCACTTAGAAAACGCAGGAAGATATATCTCCGCTTGTCGTGATTTTGCTGTTTCCAACATTTCCTCATAGTTTTTGCCCAATATTCCCGAATATAATTCAAAAACACCCGGAAAAACTTCACTTACGCGCTTGCCCACAACGTCATTTAATCCTAATATAGCCGTAAACGCTGGATTTACAGTAATATATTCTAAGTCATACGGTTCATTGTTTTCATTTCTTACAACACGAAACAATGCGTAACCTTCAAGCAGATTTTTAAATAAAGCATCGTAGCGATGTTCACTTTGGCGCAGGTCTTCCTCTGCTTGTTTTATATCGGTTACATCGCTGAACATTGTGATAAAATGATCCGGCGAAGGGCTGAACGCCAGTACGGAGAACCATTTGTTTAATGTCGGCATAAAAGACTCGAAGTGCCGCGCTTTACCTTCTTTCGCCATCTGCTCGTAACGCTCCGGCATTGTAGGATACATTTCGTAGATTGTCGGCTCGACATCACTGATGCGCTTGCCGATTACGTCGCCGAGGCCTGTCATTGCCTCGAAGGCCGGATTTATATCTAGAAAAGTAAAATCAATCGGTATTCCGTCTTCATTTCTATCAAGGCGAAAAAGTGCGTAACCTTCAAGAAGATTCTTGAACAAAGTGTCGTATCTTTCTTCGCTTTTGCGCAACGTTATGTCTTTCTCCGAAAGTTCAGTCATATTGCGGATTATACTCGACATACCCACAATAGTTCCGCTTTCGTCATGTATAGGCGACGCGCTCAACAGCAAGATGAGTCGCGTTCCGTCGCTCTTCACGCGCTCTACATATAAATTCGTTACGCTTCTGCCGGATAGAACCTTCTCTATTATTTCCGACGTTTCTTTTTCTTTTTCCTGCGGTACGACAAAGTTTATATGTCTACCGACAGCCTCTTCGGCTGTATAGCCGTAAATTTGTTCGGCACCGCGGTTCCAGCTTTGTATTATACCGTCCGGATCTGTTCCTATAATACCGTCGGCCGAAGAATTTACTACTGCGGCTAATCGCCTCTCCATTATTTCGCTTTGTTTACGCTCTGAAATATCGCGAAAAATAAATGTAAAGACTTTTTGATTTTCTACAATTGTCTGCGATACGGAAATTTCCATCGGAAATTCGCTTCCGTCGGAACGCATTCCGTATGCTCCGTTCATATCATACGTCCATTGCGTAGATTCGGCAGCCGCTACAGCATACTTTTCAATCTTGGCACGATGCTCGTCGCGCCTTCTTTCGGGTATCAGTATTTCCGAATCTTTCCCTAACAGTTCTGATTCTGTATAGCCGAAAATCCGTTGCGCCGCCGGATTTGCCAATATGATTTTCAAATCGGAGTCTATGCTGATAATTCCATCCGTTACTATATTCACTACATTGACAGCGCGTTCTTTGCCTATTTGCAAATATTCGGCACGGCGCATAGTACGAATATTGTAATAGGCCAATATTCCGAATATGGTCATTGAAAGAGCTGCCGACATAAGTACGGAATTGTTTGCTCCGAGCAAGCGCGGCGCTTCTTCAGTAAGTTCCACGGCTACCAATAATACGACCATTATCGGCAACATAATTCGCAATGTACGTCCGCTTTGCGTATTACTCGACAATAATTCGGGCAATCCCTTCGACGCACCCATAATTGCGCTTATCCCCAAAGCAATGCCGGCCAATGCCGCGTTTAACGATATAGGCAGGTCTTCCGCTCTTTGCGTCCAACTTGACTCGAGTAAATATCCGGCTGCCACGCCAAACCCCATAAATGCAGTCGTAAGCGAGCAGACCTGGCTCCACCATACACCGTAGCGTAATAAACCGGCACCTAATATCACAAATAAAAGTGCTGCGGCCGCCGATATTCGTCCTAAATGCTGCGGAGAATTACTCGGCAATTTCCATAGTGCTTCATCTATAACGAGGTTTACGTCAAATATATGCTCTGCAAGCGTTGCCGCCCCCAAAGCTATAGCCAGCCCTGCCGCTATATTTGCCGATATGCGCACGGCGGTATTATCATTCTGACGCTGACGCAATAAAAGCGATACGGCAAGCAGGATAATACCGATAGAAGAGTTGAAACGTATAGGAATGTGATCCGGCGCGAAATTCCGCAGATAAGAAATGTCAAGTACCCAGCCCGCGATACCGGCCGCACCTATTGCCAATGCCAAAAAAGCAAATCCCGCGGCTGTTCGTCGCAGGGTTGCAAGCATTTGCGCGTTTATGGCAGGCGTACGCGGCATATAGATTCAGTTTTTTTAAGATACGATTAATTACGACCGTTAATCAGACGCACTTTCCCAAAGAAAAGATTGTTGCTGTATCGGTTGTAAAGCAATTTATCACAATACTTTGCATTTTTCAAAGAATATTATTTCAACAAATTGCAATAACGGACAGAATACACAATCTACCGATTATACGCACTTGCCATACACCGATATATCTTTTTATCAACAGCGGTGCCAATACTATTAGACACGGCTGTAATTTTAATATCCGCACTAATGAAATTCAAGATAGGCTAAATTACAAAATACTGCCGCATATAGCAAATAATTTATTCTGCGGTAAAATATTTTATCGACCGAGCGATGCCGTTTTATACTTCAAGGAGCAAGCCTGCTGAACGGTTCTTTCGGGATATTCCTTAGAATTGTAAAAATAATCATTATGATTACACCAAGTCCTATCGTCATTTTACCAAAACTCATAACAGGTAATTCTTTAGCAAATAAAGTCTTGGCGAATTTTCTGATTATTTCGTAGCCTATAATTCCCAGAATGAAAGGGAGTAAAATATTCGCGCCGAGAGCACCATATACATCGCCGTGAAGTAATTTCCACGTTCCGCGCGTAACGCCGCATCCCGGGCAGTACAATCCGGTAGCCTTATGAAAAAAACAAGGTATGAATAAACCTTGCTCCGGATTGCGATTAGCGAAAAAAACGAAAGCGACGGCAATAATGGCCGTCGCCGACGTTATTACGGCCAAGCGAAGCGAGCGCGTTTTGCCTGCACATTTTTCTGTTTCTTGTCGCGCCGCCATATTTTCTCTCCCCAACGAGTGCTTTTGCGCGAATACTTCGTACAATACATCTCATAAACAGAGGCAAACATCGTTAATTTTTGCGAACTAACGGCTCGCCGTTTGCATCTTTGAAAGAGCCGGTTGCAATTTGAATAATATCAATCAATGACCATATACCGCAACCGCCCAAAGTAAGAAGTTGCGCAACTCCTATACCGATATGTCCGGTATAAAAGCGGTGTACTCCCAAACCACCCAAAAAAATCGCAAGAAGCAATGTGGTCAGCCAATCTTTTTGCTCATCCATAATTAAAATTCTCCGTAAATGAATTGTAAATTATGCGGCATAGTGCGCCGCGCAAGCCTGTCAAAAAAAATCACGGCATAGCGGCCTTTGCCGACCTTGCCAAAGGAAGCGTAAGCAAGCAAACGTTTTCCGTACCTTCGCCCAGCGAATCTATCATAATAGTGCCGTTCAGCCTGCGCACCGACGATATGGCAAGACCTATATTAAAGAGCGCGTCGTTATTATCATAAATAAGAGCATCGACCAAATTAGAGCCATGCTGTTTGTATATGGCGATAAGTTGCGCAACAGTTTCATCGTAAGGAGCAAGAATTTCTATTTCGGCAACTTTTTCGAAAGAGTTAACACGTGCGTTAATTTCAATATCGGACTTGCCGTCTGATGGTGCAAGCGCAGCACAAATCTCGGCAAAGCAACCGGCAACAAGTGTCGGTTCGCCTACTACATATATATCGGGCAATTCCAATTTAGGCGTTATGGTTATCGTTCTGTTTTTATCTCCTTTGCCAAAACTTTTTTGAATGTCTTTTACGGCATCGTCAATAGATGTCGTATCAATTCTGGCAAGTGTTTTGGTTTCGGATTCGTCCGCCACGTCAATAATATCGGTTACTACCGAGAAGAGTTGGTCGGAGCTGGACTCTGCTTGCTCGATATAGTATTGCTCTTCTTCCTCGTTTTGGTAGAATTTTCCGCTTAGAAGTTGCAAAAATCCGAGTGTTCCCGTAAGATTATTGCGTAATTTATGGCTTAAATCGCGCATAAACCGAGATTTGGACTCGCTTGCCTGCAATGCTTGTTGTTCGGCCAATTGCACTTGGCGGTTTTTCAGGCGAATTTGTTCTTCGGCCTGCTTCTGCAATGTAACGTCGCGTCCGGTAGCATAGATATTGCCGTCGGTACGCGAAACCACAAAGCTCCAGCTCAACCAGCGCATTTTGCCGTCATTAGTCGACATTTGCACATCGAAAGAAACGCCCGTTTCATCTTGCGCATCTTCTATTCTGCTTTTGAATGTAACCCTGTCTTTAGCCTGAACAAAACGCTCGGCTATATTTTTGCCGAAAAGTTCTACTGCGGAATATCCGAGTATTTGCTCGGCGGCCGGGCTAAGTGTTTTATAGTTTCCGGCAAGGTCGAGAACCGCTATAATATCTTTCGAGGCTTCAATAATTCTGCGTTGCGACTGCGTCAGTCTGTCTGCGAGGTCAAGTGCGCGGGCGCGGCTTGTAGCAATGGAAAGCGTAAATCCGAAAGCGGCAAAACTGAGCGTAAGTGCGGCAATCAACGACAATAACGGCAATAAAGCCTGAAATTTGCCCCCGAAGTCGGGAACTGTGGTAAATCTCACGCGGACCGAGCGGTCGGCCATGGGAATAGAGCGATATTCCGAGAGCAACGGAGTAAAGCCGGAAGCCAATAAATCGTGATTTTTGGAAACATAAATAGATTTTTCCGTACCGCTGTCGCTAATCTCGAATATAATGGAAGTGTCGCTCGCCGCGCTTGTTCCGAGAGCGCGTTCAAAGAATTTAGCCGCATCGGTTTCCAGAACAACATAGCCTTCGCGGCTGCCGCTCGATATGCCTAAAATAGATGATTCTACGGGCTTATTTTCAACTTTGAAAGCCATGATGAAACCGAGTGTATCTGGGCGTACATTGTAGAACGGCGAGGCAACAACTTTGCCGTTCGCTTCACGGGCGCGTTTAATTGCGGCTTCGGCCTCCGGCACTACCGCTATATCGAAACCGGAACGATTTCCTATCTGCGCCAACGGAACAACGTATTCGACAGGCAGATAATACGGACGAATGCCAGTCGGCTTTATCGAATAATCGTAATATCGTTCGGACTGTGCATAATATATGAATTGCGCTTTATTGCTGTCGGGAATATAGGGAATGTAATAGATACTTTGTATGGAGGCATTTGTGCGCGTAGGAATAGAACCGTAAAGCTCGAACATATCGCGCACTACTTGTACGCTGTTTCTATACAGTCCGTCAATCGAAGCGAGTACTTGTACATTTTGCTCAAACCCGGCTTCTAACCTGCCGGAAACAGAACTCACTGCTTTATCGAATTCGGCGGCGCGGTCGGTCTGCACTTTGTCGTCGACCATATTCCATACAAAACCGCTGAGAATAACGCCTATTATCAGCGCGATAAAAGCCGGATAAGTCTTGGCAAAATTAAAGATTGAAATTCGTTGCCGTTGCGACGACTCGCGTATAACCGCATCGTAGGAAGAATTCATAATATATTGGAAATTAAACTTATACGCAATCTATCAAAATTAACGGATACTCATGGCCGAAAACGATAAGTTACGTTGCCGACGCTTTGGAGGCTATAACTTCCCGGATTTCTTCCGTGAAAGTCATTGTATTTATAGGCTTAGATATGTAGCCGTCGAACCCGAGCGCAATGTATCGGTCGCGGTCAGCAACCAAAGCGAAGCCGGTTGTCGCTATAACACAGAATCGTTTTCCGCCGGGAAACTGACGAATCAGTTTGATAATATCGCGCCCGTTAATATCGGGCAATATATCGTCGCATAGAACAGCCGTCGGCATATTTTCCCGCAGCCAGGCCATAGCCGATGTACCTTCTTCAAACTCGACTATCGCAAAACCGTTTTTTTTTAATATAACGCTGAAAAGTTTTCGAATCGCCGCATTATCCTCTATGATGCAAATCGTGGAGGTATGTTCGGTCATAGAAATTGCTCCGAGGTTTTTTTGATACACATTGGGACTGCCGCAAAAATAACGTTTTGCAACTAATTCGGCTTAAAACTTAAACGGCAAACTAAAATTTATTGTTCTACCCGAATATCAACTCTTCGGTTGCGGCGGCGCCCCTGCTCGGTGGCATTATCGGCAAGCGGTTCGCGTGCGCCTTTGGCAGAGGGAAATATCCTTCCTTGCGCTATCCCCTTACGACGCAGATATTCCATAGCCTGTTGCGCCCGACGCTCGGATAATGTCTGCTGTTCGGTACTGCTGCCGGCATTGTCGGAATGGCCGACAACGCGAACAACCGAACGCGGGTTGGCTTTTAGGTATTCGGCCACGGCATCAAGGTATTTCTGCGCCTCTGCACCAAGATTCAGCGACGTTGAAGCGGAAAACGAGAAATGTTTAATTTCGCCGTTAGCCGTTATTTTTACGGCGGGAGTAGTTTCGGAAGAGTTTATTTCTTGCCGAAGTGTTTCGCTGTTGGAAATGCTCGGAATTTCGGTTGCGGCAATAGTTTCGCCGCCGCTGCGTACCGGAGTATCGGACTGCTCCGGCTGTCGGCTGGCAATAGTCTGTATACGCGGCGTTTCTTCTTCCGGAATTTCTATTGACGAAACCGTAAGATCCAGAACTTCTATTTTGCGGGAAACAACCGGCGCTTCGGCAAACGAAATACCGCGCTCGTATTGCGCCGAGGCCAAATATCTGGGCGGTTCTACGTAATTCGGATTGTAAGGAATAATGCTGTCCGTTACGTTATCGAAGCTTAACTTCAAGGCTATGCCGGCATTACCTATAACCGAATTCCACGACGAACCAAGCGAAGAGGCCACCAGACTGCCTGTCTGTGCGGTTACAAATGGAGTTATACGGAAGCGCAAACTTGGCGGAAGATTGGCAGAAAACATATCATAACCCACGCCGATGTGCCCGCCAAGACGAAACGAATTTGGAGTAAACGTGGTATCGCGGGCAAGTTGGGCTATATCGCCTACATTATTGAACTGCCGCCCTATTCTACTTTCGGAAGAAGTAAGTATTTCAAAGTCTATTCCACCAAGCAAATAAAGCCCGTCAACAGGTAAATTATAGCGAACCTCGGGCGATACGGTCAGATAATTAACCTTGGTCTGCGAAACGTATTTCAGCGAGGAATCTATATTAAGCGGTTCGGATATACCGTTGCCGAATCGAGTATCTACTGCATTGATTTTAAGGGCTGCACCCCATGCCGCAGAAGGCGACAGGTACTCCGCTACCGCACCTATAAAATAGCCCGCCCCGTCGCCGGAAGTAACGTCTATCAATCCGCGCTTCAAATCGGCGGCTATGCGGGGAATTTTGAGTGCGCCGATATAGTAACTGCCGCTGCCGCCGGCCTGTATGCCGAAACGGAACGAACCGTCCCGACGGATACGAAATACTGTGTCTTTCGATTGTAATGCTTCAACTTCGCGGAACTCTTCCGTGAAAGACTGAGAATATGAAACAGCATATCCCGCAAGGCAAAACGCCACCGCTACGGCGATAATGCTCACCGTATAAAAACGCCGTATTGCAATGCTGTGTATTACGTGCATACTCATATTCTTTTGAAGCGACAGCCTGATTGTTTATTATGCAATCAAACGCGAATTTACCCCAAAAATCAGATGTGTTCCGGAATCTTGGAAAACATCAAAAAAAATTAACCGCAGTTTATATGCCACATTAATGGCGAAGTAACTGCACCTTGACCACGGCACGCGATAATTCGATGGAATTGTCGCTGACGGGTGAAGCAATAAATATAATATCGTACATTCCTTGCAAGGCAAACGGCGACGCTATAAAATCTACCGTATACTTGCCAAGTTTCATAAACTGATTATTTATCAATGTTTCTATTTGCTGACCGGCGGCATTATATACCTTACACGTCAAATATACATCGTCGTCAAGTGTGTACTCAACCGTCGTTTTTTGCGTAAACGGATTGGGTTGCGGCGCGGCCGCGCTGATTACGGCAAACGGTACGTTCACGCCTTTTATACAAGAGGCCGTTCGTTTGTCGGTTGTGTCGTAGGCGAGAACTTTATAGAAGTAAAACTCGCCGCGCAAACCGGCCGTGTCTATCAGCGAATACTGTGCGCCCTTGCCGCGTATTCCTTTTGCCCGCATAGCCGCATTTGTATGATACGTGGCTATTGTATCGGTAAATTCCACTCTGTTCGTATCGGTTTCGCCAAACGGCAAAAGCCCGCGAACGACTATGAAGCCTTTCAAGTTGCGCTCCGACTGCGTTTCCCAATTCAGGCGAACAACGCGGCTACCCAGATATTTTATCAGAAAAGACGAACAATCGAACAGAATAGACGGCGGTAATTCCGTGCGCCCGGCAATATATTTGGTATTGGCCGCCATTTCTATGTTATCATCGCTTATATGCCAAGGCGTATTATCCTTGTCAATTTTATATGCAGTTGCCTGATAATACGTATAATCGCCTAACCAAGCGATGTCGACCGGCTCTTGAAACGGTTGATTATCCGTTCGTATTACGCGGAAACGCCCAATCAAAAGCGGTTTAGAAGTGTCAATATCCACGGGCATAGCCTGCGCAAACTGCTCCGGTCCCAATATTGTAACGCTGATGCGCTGTTGCGTCAATTTACTGCTTGGCACAAGCGTTTGCGTTACGATGCGCGGCGTTATCACATAGCCGGCGTTTAGTTGAGTGGTCCCGGGAATAAGCGAAATTTGCAATATGTCCTGCGACGGCACCGGGTTTACCAACAATTCAAATGTTCCGTTAGCCCAACGCTCCCATATATTATTCAGGCGCGTAAGCCCCAATGTAAATTCCAGCGTATCCTCCGAAACCTGCGCATCTATTACGCCTACCTGCAATAATGTGTCAACTTGTTGCGCCCGCACTTCCGAAGAAAACGCCGCTCCGAGACAAAACGCAGCCAAAAACGCCGCCGCTATGTATAATGCATTTTTCATTTTACTTCTTCGTTCAAGGCGATATTAAGGCGTAACGAATGTTTGGCGCAAACGATTATTCCAACTGACGTTGAAGTCGAGCGTATTTACGATTCCGTTCAGTTGTGAGTCGGAATTCAGATAGTTTTCATAATCCCGCTCATTCCAAACTCTTGTGTAATCAAGGTCATTAACTATGCCGTTGCCGTCTGTATCGCCGGCCACAAGTCCATACACATATCTTGTGCCAATAAGTTCCACGGGCTTAAGTGCGGAGAATCCGCCGGATACAATATTCGGATTGGAAAAGTCGAGAGTATTGATTGTCGAGGCAGCGCCAAGGGCAAAAGGCGACTCCGTAACAACAGCCAAGTGATTTCTGTGGCGTAATATCACATAATAATCTCCCGGCTGTTTCATCGGCAGAATTATGGGGCTTTTTCCGTCAAAATCCACCAAAGTTCCGTTATCGCGTATGAAACAGTTGCGATAGTAGCGTGTGCCGCCCGTCAGTTGCGAGCGAAATTCAAGAGTTACCCAATCCACAACCGAATCGGGAATTTTTACTACGGTTTGATTTACACGCGCAGGGTCCAGATTATACGGATACATGGCCGGAGGCGAAAGCGGCAACAAATCGCGATTAAGAAGCTCGAAGCCCATGGCTTCATTGCCGCGATATGCACCCTCCAAAAATGCTTTGGCAAATATAATCAAAGGTGCGGGGCCGCTTGTGCGCAACACAAGGTCATGCCCCGATTGAAATACAGCCGAACCTGCTACACCGGCCACACTTGCGGCGTGAATGCCGGGTAATTCAAGATAGCCGAAAGCCGAAGGCGCGGTCGGTTGCCTGGAATATATAAATGACGGGTTAATAACATCGGTTTTGATTTCTTTGGCACTGTCAGCCCAATTTTCGTAGAAAACCAATTTGGATTGGTCGAGATTTGCAGCCTCCGTATCTCGATAACCAACGCGAAAAGTAGCCTGCCATTGCTTTGACGTATCGGAGTAACCTACTATAATTCTGCGATTTACGTCCGTCAAATTGAAATATCGAACCGGCGGATTCGACGGTGCGGCCGAAGGTGTTACCGTCAATGTCATCTCGCTCGGGTACGTAGCGGCATCGGAAGAAAACGTTACGTTTGTTGCGGCATTGTTAAAACCATACACCGAAGAATTACTGCCGATATTCGCACGGCGCATAGCCCCGATTACTTCTTCCAAACCGCTTACATAGCGCGGTTGCAAACCGGCGTCAAGCATTGTCAGCGTATCCTTATTCATCTGAATATCGCCGTTCTCAACCGTAAGATTATTCGCTGCGAATACATCGCCTCGTGCCGTTTTTGCAAGCAATGTATGCACATTGCCGTAAGGATTGGTTGCCAAAGTTCGCTCTATTCCCTGCCCCGCTTTACCGTCGAATACAACTGTAGAAGTTTTGTTGAACGAGACATTTGTTCCCGCACCCGCATTGCTATAATCTCCCGTTACCGTCATCAAAGTATTTTCACGCATATCAATTCGGCCTTTATCGCCTGCAAGCAACAAAGTTGCATTTGCAGTTATATGCATGGAACCGGCTGTATCGGGTGCGTAAATTTTTCCTTGTGTTACGGTTACATCGGCATTGTAACGAATCGGCCGCCGCCCCATTTCCAATTGACCGTCGCTAATCACATCTACCGTTCCGTTGGTTACGGACGTATCTCGGCCGTCGCTTCCAAGCAACATTGAGCCTGCAAGCGTAAGCGGTGCCTGCACACTTGAGGTTAATACGCCGTCTAATCGGGCAACTAATGCGGTATCGAGAAATTTGACGCTTTTACTTGTACCGTCGCTAACCAATAAATCAAGGTTGTAATATCGGTTTACGCGAAATACATTGCTGTTTTCAGGGTAAATAATCTGACGTGCCGAGCCGTCGTAATGGAAAGTTCCTTCGTATCTCCGGCCGCCGGATTTCGATGAAACGCTGTATAAACCACCCACATAAATGTCGTTCGGCATAAATTTGGGTGATTGCTTGTCCAAATCGAGATTGGTAAAATAACGTGCTTGTGCGTATTGCGTGTCGGCGGTTGCATGGCTGTACCGCGTTGTTCCCGGAACTCGGAAAGCAACCGTAGTTCCAAGTGCGGTGGAGCCGGCATCGCCAAGAAACGAATAACCGAAATCGGCTTCGGTAAATGTTCCGTGCCGCCCGGTAAATTCGATAACACCTTGATTATCAATATCTTTGATATTTGGCTGTGCATTGCCGAATTTGGCAGAATCGGCAACCAAGCGCAATATGCCCCGATTGACTATGCGGCCGGTTGTGTCGTTCAGCAAATTCTGTCCCGACGCAATACCGAAAGCCGATGCGAAGGCTGCGGCAAACAATATGTAAATACTTGATTTCATGCGTGCTATGCCTCTGTTTTCGAGGTCTTTTTCCGAATTATCCGCTTTTACGGCATTCCGTACTCAATTACACCGTCGTTTATTATCAATCCTCTGTTTCGAGTGAAACGATTCAAATACAAAGTGCCCGTTCCAAGCCTGCGCAATTCTCCTTTTGTTCCGATAAAACAATCGCCGGACACTATTCCCATGGAAGCGGCATTGAATATAGTTAATCCCGCATCAAAATTCAAAGTTCCGTTTATACGCAACTCTGCACGATCGCCAAGCGAAATTTCACCGCCCAAGAGCTGCGCATTACCGTTGATAAGCATAACGGCACCCGCTCCGGCCGAAATTACGGCACCGCTGTTGGTGAATATCTGCGACTTGGCCGGTAATGCCAAAGCGCAACAAACAAGCAAAGCTACGGCAAATATTTTCATGGTAACGCTCGCAGTGTAATTACTGAATTACCGTAATGTGAAACCACATGAGGGCCGGATTTATATCCGCAAAAGGATATCTTTCATTCCTGAACACTACCCTCACATTATTCGCGCTTACTACTCTGCAATATACAATTACAATACCTTCGGGCAAATCTGTTCCAGGTGAACAATAAACCGTACCGGTAGTTTGCGCTCCCGTAAGCGTAACATTCATTGCAATTTGTTCTTCTTGCTCAATTTCATTGAGATCAATTTGATAAGACTGGCGCAAAATCGTAACTCCCGTAACGGCATTTGTCCATGATAATGTGCCCGATCCGTTTGTGGTTAGAACTTGTCCGTTAGTTCCGTCGGCATTAGGCAAAGTCCAAGTTACATTGGCCGGTATGGTAGACGGGGCTTTGAATGCCACATAATCCGCCCCGGCATTAGCCTCTTGGAAGCGAAGCGAGGCGGTAGTCGCATTTGTAGTCGAAAGCAATACATTACCGTTTGAAACTTCTAATTTTTCTTTTGGAGCAGTAGTATTTATACCGACGTTTCCGGTATTGGATTGAATGCGCATACGATCGGTATTATTGGTACGGAACGATAAAGGCATTGCATTGGTTGTGCCTAAGAATTTAGATGTCGAATCGCCGTAAATTGTATTTCCGTTTATCTTCCAAACCGAGTCGGAAGTTAAACTGCCTAAAGGCGCAGTCCAAGACAATGTGCCCGAGCCGTCTGTTGTTAGAACTTGCCCGTTTGTTCCTGCTGTATTTGGTAAAGTATAAGTAACGTCTACGCTTTGCGCTTGTGCTTTGAAAGCAGTGTAATTTGCCGAGCCGGGCAAAGCGGTAGGCTCCATAAAGCGCAGTTCGCGGGCTGTATTGTCACTATTTCCGATATAGGTATTAACATTGCCGAAATAGGCTATACTGCTCTGGGAATTCATATTGGCAGTACCGGAACCGTTAAAGCCTACTGAGTTTGCTGCAAGGGTTAGGCCTTGTCCGCCGAGAATTGAAGAGTAATTACCATTTATGGTATTATTCATACCCGCACCGATAAGCGACGCTTGCCCGTTATTGATATTGTCGCTGCCGCCGATTATTGCCGAATTTATGGAATTCGCCGTATTGCTTTGTCCGCCACCGACAAAAGCATTTTGATTTGCGGCCGTGTTCGTTGTTCCGCCGACAATCGTAGCGTTTATTTCGTTCGCGGTATTATTTTGCCCGCCGCCGATAAAAGCATTTTGATTAGATGCCGTGTTCGTTGTTCCGCCGACAACTGCAGAGTTTACCGCATTTGCTGTATTGCTTTGTCCGCCGACAACTGCAGCCTTAGCACTTGTCGCACTATTTGCAACACCGCCGACAACGGCGGAGTTTTCGGAATTTGCAGTATTGCCTTGCCCGCCGCCGATAAAGTTATTTACATTCTGCGCTTGGTTTGAATTTCCGCCTACTATTGCAGAATAATCGCCGGTTACCGTATTATTTTGCCCGGCACCAATAAACGAAGCGGTTCCGATAGCGGCTTGTGTAGCTAAAGTTCTTACATTTTGCAAATCAACCGCGTTTTGTCCCCGAGAACTACCGCCGCCGTCGCGCTGAATACTGCCGTTTACATTAAACTGCATTTGTTGCGCATTATTGGCGCGAACACGCAACGGCATATTATCCGTTGTTCCTATAAAATTATTTACCGTAGTGCCGCTATTACCAAGTAACTGCCAGGCATTTCCTCCGCCGCCGCCTGACGGAGTTGTCCAAGATAATACACCGCTACCGTCGGTAGTTAAAACTTGTCCGTTTGTTCCTGCTGTATTTGGTAAAGTATAAGTAACGTCTACGCTTTGCGCTTGTGCTTTGAAAGCAGTATAATTTGCAGACTGCGGAGTTGCCGTAGGCTCCATAAAGCGCAGTTCGCCGGCATTATTGGTACTGTTTCCGATATATGTATTAGCATTACCGAAATAGACAATATTTTGGGACATCATATTTGCTGTTCCCGTAGCATTAAATCCGAGTGAATTATCCCCGAGCGTAAGGCCTTGTCCGCCTACAATTGCCGAATTATTGCCGTTTGTCTTATTATCCGAGCCGCCGCCGATGAAGTTCTTCTGGCCGGAGGCTCTGTTTCCCTGGCCGCCGGCTACTACAGAATTATCGTTAGTGGAGCTGTCGGACGTACCGCCTATTACAGCCGCTGAAATAGCACTTACAAAATTATTGGAACCGCCTGTTA
>JADZAA010000037.1 GCA_020852855.1 Bacteroidota bacterium | reverse complement strand
TATTGCTTAAAATGTTGTAATGCGCCGAAAATATCACCTGACGACTCGCATATTTCAGACCATACTTTTTCTATATTTGCTATGTAATGTGTGAAGCCGTGTTTATCGCTTACAAGCAGGTAGGCGGACTGTATATATTCAAGTGCGCTTTCGGACGAATATAAAGGCCAATCCTTACTATTGTACAATTGTGCTAAATAGAAGTGACATATACTTGAATTGTAATCGTCGCTACAATTCTCGAGCGATGATAGTGCTGAAAATAAAACCCGATTTGCATTATCGTACCGCTTATTTTTCAGAAAAAATGCGCCGATATTGATATGGGTAAGTGCCGATCCAAATTTATCGTCGGTTTTGCTGAATGTTTCGTTTAGTTGAGGAAGTATATTTTCTATTTGTTCTATATCGTTTTGCGAAATCAAAGCAATAAAGATATTACCCAAAATGCGGGCTGCGCCAAGTATATCGCCGGATTTTTGTTTTTCGGAAAAAGATTGGCGATAATAACGCAAAGCAATATCCGGCTTTTGCAACCGCATCTGAATATTGCCGGAAACTTGCAGTATTTCGCTATGAATATTTAAGTCGAAATTATGCGGCTCGAATAGCATATCGTCGGCTCGTTGAAGAGCGGCGACGGCTTCGGGGTATTCGCCTATATTGCATAGTATATATCCTTTTGTTGCATATAGAGCAATTATCTCTCTTATTTGCTCGCTTTCGTTAATATCGGAGATAGCAAATGCGTCGTCGAGCAAAGACAAAGCAACGGCGGTAGAACCGTATTTGTCTTCTATTTTTGCGCCGATTCGCTTTGCACAGATAATATAGGGTGTTATATTATATTGCCGTGCCTTTTGCTCCATATTATTAATGATTTGAGCAGCGGAAGCATAATCAGTAAGGTGAATATACGCCGAACTAAGCGTTTTGCACAAAAAACAATACGCTTGTATTATATCGTGCGAAGTCAAGTCGTTTAAAATATGGAAATCCGCCGCCTCGAAGTATTTTAACGCCGAACGCCCTGCATCTATCGCTCCACTTGCCGATGAACGGCTTATCTGATACGTTTGCCGTACAATTGCCCAAAATTGTTCGGCTGAAAAGCCGTCTGGATTATCATTCATGAATTTAGTATGTAAATCAGCCTACCGTCTCGCTATCTTTATTTATTAAAATGTTGGCCACATCGTAGAAGGCCAGCCATTCGGTATAAGAAGGTTGCGGAGGCTGACCAATCGGCGGAATATTAAGTATCAGGTAGTTAGGGTCGCCATAGTAGATAATGCGCGGTGTGTCGAGCGCGTTGGCTATCCTAAACGGTAGTGTGGGGAAAGCACTGTTAAGAGCGGTAAACTGAACTTCGCTGACTCCGGGCGGAATAGGAATTGTGTCTTGATACAATACTAATCTATCGCCTTTTACGCCAATCAATTTGCCGTTTTGCTTAAGTTGAAAACGGCCTAGCGGGAAAGAAGTAATTACTACCTCCCATAATTGGGTAGTATCGCTTGGGGCATTAGGTCTAACGCATATCCTAGATGCATTATCCACAGAAAGAGCCAAGCCGGCCGGATTTCCGGCGGCATCCACAGTAAGCAATCTTATATCTGTAAGATTTGACATAAAATCAGCTCGTAAATAATTGAGAAAACTGTTTGTTGTCGACGAAATTAGAAAATTTTCGGTAAAGTTAAAGATAAATATTTCCGCTGTCGCGAACTAATTTTTATTTGCTTCTATTTTGCGATAATTTTCTCGTATTCGTTCAGCATTATATTGGCCGACGCGCTCCAAGTAAACCGCTCCAAAACATATTTTCGTGCCGACGCGCCGGCCGAGCGAGCGCGAGCGGGATTTGCCATAAGTTCGGCGGTTATTTTAGCAAAATCTTCCGGCGTATCTGCGCGAAACAGGCCTTGCTCCTCACCGGCCGGTATTCCGTCGGCCGCAACCGACGTAGCCACTACGGGCAGGGCCATAGCCATTGCTTCGATGATTTTTATGCGGATGCCGCCGCCGACAAATAATGGCGCTATATAAACACCCGCTTTATTAAGATAAGGTTGCACTGCATCTACGCGCCCCTCTACGATTACGCCTTTCCATTCTCGAAAATGCGCGGGAGGATTTTTGCCCAACAGACGCAGTTCGGCGTTCGGAACGCTACGGTGAATTAGCGGCAGAACCTTTTCTACGAACCAATTAACGCCCTCTACGTTGTGTATCCAATTATATGTTGTGGCAATAACGGCTTCGCTGTAATTGCGCTGCGTCGTTTCATCGGGTTGCCATTCGTCCGGTTGAATACCTACCGATGCAAGAACAATATTGGCCGACGGTGCGAGTTCTTTTGCTTCGTGCAAATTCGTTTCGGAAATTGCAAAACAAATGTCTGCTTTCGGATAGAATCCGGCTTCCGCACGTTGTACAAGTTTAGCCTGACGCTCTATGTAGGCGCGTTTTAGCGGATTTGTCAGTCTATCGGCGTATCGTTTCCAAATCAGCCATTCAACATTGTGCAACCGCAGTCCTATCGGAATTTTCCGGATAGATTGAGCGTAGAGTGCGGCCGGCATCATGGCCGAGTGGTCTGCATGAATTATGTCGAATTTTTTCTGCCGTAAAAGCCTCTGCAACGATTGCGTAACATCTACGCCGGTGTGTTTCCAAATATAAAGCGGTACGGGAAAAACTGCTGAAACAGCAATTCTCCAAAGTGAATTTTTTGTAGAATGTGGGCAATGTATGGTTTGGGCGAACGGCTTTGCCAAAGCGAGCGATTTTGCATCGGGCGATTTACCGAGCGTAAATAACGAAATATCGGATCCGCTTCTGGCGAATTCCCTTGTTAAATTGGCTATGCTTATCCGCCCGCCGTCGTCGGGCGGGAACGGAAACTGCGGTGAAAGCTGAAGAATGTTCATTTTGAGCGGCGACGTATTGCAAGGTAAATATAAACTGAAAAACAATGCATGAAATGCTATCGTTTCTGCCGTGCGCGTCGCAGGGATTGCACTACGGAATACGGCGCAACCGATACACCGAAATTGATAAAATCATAATCACGGTTGCCGTGGAAATCCGAACCTCCCGTGCCTATAAGCCAATAATGACTTGCTATGTTCCGATAGTATTGTTGCATATCGGGCGGATGAATCGGGTGCGTTACTTCTATGCCGTCCAGTCCGCGCTCCACAAAACCGCTCAAAATTGTTTGCGATGTGGATCCCGGATGGGCAAGTACGGCTATTCCGCCGGCATTGTTGATAAGTTTTATACCCTGCTCTACAGTAAAATTCGGCTTTGGTTCAAACGCCGGTTTTCCCGGATTTAAATACTTTTTAAATGCTTCTTTGTTGTCGGAGGAAATACCGTTTTTAACCATTACTGCCGCCACATGCGGCCGGCCTACCGTACCAATGCCGGCCTTAACGAGAACTTCGTTAAATTCTATTCGAGAGTCATAGCGGCGAAGTTTTGCCACGATGCGCTCGGCACGCCGCTCGCGCTCTATGCGGTAATTATCCAAGTAGTGTTTCAGGGTAGAGTTGTCGGGGTCTATGCAATAGCCGAGCAGATGATAGTCGCGTCCATTTTCAAAACAACTTAGCTCCAAGCCCGGTACAAATTCGATGCCCGTGGCCGCGGCACATTCTTCGGCTTCGGCAAATGAATTTGTTGTGTCGTGGTCTGTAATACTCAATGCCGCAAGACATTTTTCTTTGGCAAGGGCAAAAAGCTCGGCAACGGTTTTGACACCGTCGGAATGTATGGTGTGTGTATGCAAATCCGCAACGGGATCAGTAGTATTTTCCATTGAACGACATATATAATCAACATAATTTCAATGACAATATAGTATTGCGACCTTTCTGCGAATTTAAAGCCGGTATGTAAATTTATAGTTTCCGAGTACGGCCGGCGGCTTGTTCGTATTCCGGTAATATTCTCAGCGTACTTTGAATGTAGCCATTGTGATAATGGCCAGCATAATGGCAATTATATAGAAACGAACTACTATCTTGGACTCCGGCCAGCCGGATTTTTCGAAATGATGGTGCAGCGGCGACATTTTGAAAACGCGCCTGCCTTCGCCATAGCGTTTTTTGGTATATTTAAAATAAAGAACCTGAATTATAACGGATAATGTTTCTGCAAAAAAAACTCCTCCGACGATTGGCAGTAAAAATTCTTTTTTGATTAAAATGCACAAGCCGCCTATTGCGCCGCCGAGAGCAAGCGAACCGGTATCTCCCATAAATACTTGTGCCGGATGAGAGTTGAACCATAGGAATCCCATAGCTGCGCCTACAAGCGCGGCACAGAACACAGCCAATTCGTCGCTACCGCGTAGGTGCATTATATTCAAATAAGATGCGAATACGGCATTCCCGCCGAAATATGCTATTACGGCTAATGTAAGAGCCGCTATTCCTACTGTCCCGATAGACAATCCGTCAAGCCCGTCGGTAAGGTTTACTGCATTTGATGTGGCGGTAAGAATAAGAATAACGGCCGGAATATAAAATATGCCGAAATCGAAATTGATGTTTTTGGCGAAAGGTACTGTTGTCAGCGTTTTGACTGCTTCGAGCGAGCCGGAAAACCATTCGGGGAAGAAGTACACGGAGCAACCTATCAACAGTCCTGCGGTTACTTGCCCGAAAATTTTATAGCGGCCGATAAGTCCTTTCGGCAATTTCTTGATTACTTTCAGGTAGTCGTCCAAGAAACCCACACAACCGAGAATTGCGGTAACGGCCAGTATAAGTATGATATAGGCGTTAAATATGTTGGCCCACAGTAAAGTGGGCAACAGCAACGAGGCAAGTACTATCAAGCCGCCCATTGTAGGCGTTCCCGCTTTAAGCGAATGATTACCCGTGCTTTGCAACTCTTTTTTTGCTTGCTCGCCAATTTGCCTGCGTTTCAGAGCGGCTATAATTCGCGGCCCGAGAATAAAGCTGATAAGCAACGCGGTAATTACTGCCGCAGCGGCACGAAATGTTACGTACTGAAACACGCCGAAGCCGGGCGTATTGAATGCCGAACGCAACCATTGTGCAAGAAAATACAGCATCAGGCTATTGTAATTTGCAAATATTAAACTGAGGCGGGAAGTCGCAAAATTATATCTTCCAATGCCAGTCCGCGCGAACCTTTGACTAATAAAACGGCACCGTCCGCCAACAATGCAGAAATTTGCCGCGGCGCGTCGTCTTTGGTAGAAACGCAGATATTTTTCAGATTCAGCCGAAGTGCCGCTCTTCGCATTTCTTCACCTATTGCTATAACCATATTGGACAGGCCGGCAGCCGCTTCGAGAAGTGCGTCGTGTTCGGCAGCGGCATGCGTACCGAGCTCGCGCATATCACCCAATACGGCTATTCTTATGCCGTAAGCGGGATATTGACTCAAGGTATGCAGTGCAGCCGTCACCGATTCGGGATTCGCATTATAGCAATCATTTATAAGTACGTATCCTCCGCGTTGCTCTATTACCATTCGTCCGTAGCCGTTGGCAGGCGGCGGCGAAAACGTTTGCAATGCGGATGCAATTTCGTCCAAATTCATACCGAACGCCACGCCGGCCGCCGCTGCGGCTATAGCATTCATGGCGGCTGTTCGCCCGACGGTTTGCATAACGGCTTCGGCTGTTGCTTCGGCCGTTCGCAAAGTAATATACGGATGTAATTCTTCGTCGTAGGCCACGCTTGCCCGAACATCGGCTGCCGGATTAGTGCCAAAAGTTACGGTACTTTGCAATAATTGCTTGTATTTTGCCAACCGATTATCGTCCAAATTGACCAGTGCAGTTCCGCCGCTTGCTTGCAAAGCATCGAACAGCGAACATTCTTCACGCTCCGCACCATCAATATCTATAAGTTTTTCAAGATGCTCTTTGCCGATATTGGTAATTAGCCCATGCGTAGGCCGTGCAATTCGGCAAAGTTCGGCTATTTCACCGGGCTCATTAGTGCCGATTTCTATAACGGCTATGCTGTGTGAATCGTTCAACTGCAACAATGTCTGTGGAACGCCGACGCGATTATTGTGATTTTTTTTTGTTTTCAGAACATTGAATTTGTGTGCAAGCACATGAGATACAAGGTCTTTAGTAGAAGTTTTGCCCGCTGCGCCGGCTATGGCCAATATCTGGGTATCGAAGCGATTGCGATGAAAGAGTGCTATGTTGCCAAGAGCTGTTAAAGTATCTTCGGTCGAAATCAGCGGCAATTCCGTCGAAAATTCCGCCATACGCGACCGTTCTACGACAGCCGTCGCTGCACCTGCCGCAATCACGGCCTCAACAAAATTATGTCCGTCGAAAATTTCACCGTGAAGTGCTACAAAAAGTTCGCCTGTACGTATAGAACGAGAATCGGTGCAGACACCGATGCAGTGTCCGACGTTTTTTCCGACTCCCGCGCCGAACAGCAAACGGAGTTCGTTTACAGAAAATCCCGCGCTTGAAAGCGACATAAAAGGAAACCCCCAGGAGATATTAGCGCAAAAATATCAAAAAAACGAGAGGGATAGCAGATTAGACGCTGTTTCTGCGGTATTTTTGCAGTAATTCAAAGTGCGGTATGCGGCAAATATAGAAACGTTGCTGTCGTCTATCGCTTATGCTTATGTGAAACCGCCGACAGATTTTCGTCGTACTTAGCGCGTAAATTACACGCAAAAAGAATCGGTATGCCCTGTTTCTCATAAAACTTTGGTATTTTGCCGTTTACGCAACATTCTTTAACTTCGGATACTTGTGGATATTTATCTTGTTCGCCACACGACGCTTACGGTAGAAAAAGGGCTTTGCTACGGGCAGGCCGACATACCGCTTGCGCCAACATTTTTACAAGAGGCTACGGACACGGCAAAGCAAATAGCCGAAAAACAAAGAGCAACGTACATATCCAGCCCGTCAAGGCGCTGTACGCAACTTGCAGCAAATCTTGGCCGCCGTCCGCCTATAACGGATCGTCGCCTTCTTGAGCTGAATTTCGGGCAATGGGAACTGAAACTTTGGGAAACACTCGATACTGACCAAGTAGATGCTTGGCTGGGCGACATCATCAATACGCCTTGCCCGGGAGGCGAGGCTTATGCAGACCTTTACGGGCGAGTTATAGAGTTTTTTCTGGAAACATTGCATAAAAATCATCATTCAATCGTAATCACTACTCATGCTGGCGTTATTCGTTGTATTTTGGCTTATGTTCTTGAAATGCCTTTGCAACGCGCCTTCGATATACGGCTTGCTTATGGCGGTGTAAGTAAAATATCGTCTGACGGCGACGTTATAAGTGTGGATTTTATTAATCGCATCTGAATGTAAAAAAATATTAAAAAAAGACGTATAAATCAAAAAATTTTATTTGAATGATTCTATGCTGAAAATATTTAAT
>JADZAA010000036.1 GCA_020852855.1 Bacteroidota bacterium | reverse complement strand
TCACACTCGCTGAGCTCGGCTTTAATCTGCTCTGAGGTGTAACCTTTTATTACTAGTACTTTTGCCATAGTTTTTTTAAGTAAATGCAACCCTGTTTTGTGTGAATATTTAACGGTAACTATGTAATATAAGGCTTCCACACATCTCAGGTAGAAAATCTATAAATTCCATTTCCAATTTTCTCCCTGTAAATTTACTCCATTAAAATTTAGTACAACCTAATGGGTTCTATGTTACCGCGCTGTCCGCAGGCTTTGCTTTTCTTCTGCGCGAACTCAAAAATTGACGCACTTCGTTATTATCAGAACAGCGGATTGCGTCCTCGGCAAGATTTGTCGCTTTGGCAGCATTTACTTTACGAATATGCTTTTTCACCATAAGCAATGACGTGGGCGTAACGCTAAGTTCATCAACTCCCATCCCTATCAGAAGTTCTGCGGCATTTGGGTCGCCCGCTATTTCACCGCATACGGATACGGGAATTTTACGTTTTTTTGCCGCACGAACGGCAATTTGCATTAAGCGTAGCACGGCAGGGTCGAACGAGTCGAAAATTGCAGCCACATATTCATTTGAACGGTCGGCGGCTAATGCATACTGTGTCAGATCATTTGTGCCAATGCTGAAGAAGTCGGCATATCGTGCAAAATCATCGGCCATTACTGCGGCGGCCGGTGTTTCAATCATAATTCCTACCGGAGTATCCGCGTCGAAAGGAATACGATGCTCGGCAAGTTGTTTTTTGCACGTTGCAATAAAATCAAGCCCGGCGCATAGTTCGGCAAGCGTCGACACCATGGGCAGCATAAGCCGTATGTTTCTATGTACCGATGCACGCAATACCGCCCGTGTCTGCGAACTAAAAATTTCTTTTTTGTACAACAAAAATCTGATTCCGCGCAGACCGAGAGCCGGATTCTCCTCATGCGGCACACCTTCGGCGTATTTATCGCCGCCAACGTCAAATGCACGAATTGTTATCGGGCGCGGATAGGCTCGTTCGGCAATTTCTTTGTACCATTCGTATTGTTCTTCCTCTGTGGGAAATCGTTGCAGTTGAGCAATTAAATACTCTGTTCGAACAAGCCCTACGCCGTCGGCACCGAGCATCATAGCTGCGTCCACGTCTTCAAGTGAGTCAATATTTGCTTGCAAACGTATGGCACGTCCGTCCGTAGTTTGCGACGACAATTTGGCGAGCTTGCCCAATTTTTGGCGATTTTCCTCTTCCTGCTGTTTACGCTTCTCAAACTTTACCAATGTTTCCGGCTTCGGATTAACTATCAGCAGGCCGGCATAGCCGTCGAGTATTACAATTTCACCGGCACGCACACTATGCGCCGCATCGCGCAATCCTATTACGGCCGGCATAGAAAATGAGCGTGCCAAAATAGAACTGTGCGAGGCTATTCCTCCTATTTCCGTAGCAAATCCGAGTATTCCTGCAGAGCGGTAAAGCATTAAGTCGGTAGGTGTAACAGTTTGTGCCATCAATATCTTGTTTGCGGCAAGCGCGTGAGTTATGGTAGCATTTCGCAAGCCTGCCAGAAGTCGTTCGCGCACATTGTCCAAGTCGACGGCACGCTCGCGCAATATCGGGTCTTTTGTGGCTGTAAAGAACTGTTTTTGAGCATCAAACTCTTGATAAACCGCACTTTCGGCCGATAAACCGCTTGCAATGCGCCGGCGTATCGCGTCCGCAAGTAAAGTATCGGTCAGTATCATCAAATATGTTTCGAGAATAGGCAAAACAGTGTTTTCTTCATTTTGCGCCAGCTCGAAAATGTGCCTATATTCTTCGGCTATTGTCTGTACTGCGGCCGTAAATCTCTTTTTTTCGGATTCGATTACTTCCGGCACTATCGTTTCATTATACAAAGCCGCCTCGTCTGTCAGGCGAAGTGCCGCCTCGCCTATCGCAATACCGGGTGATGCGGGGATACCTTTGAAGCGACGTTCTACGCCGTATTTTGCAGGTTGCATAAATGATTTCAATAGAAATCTCTAAAAAAACGCTCAATATAATGCTTGTGCGAAAATACGCTTATTCGGCTTAATTCCAAAAAGCGCCTTGTAAATAGAAATTTTTATACTCAAACCGATGCTGTTCATTTTTCCCGAACAATTAAAAAAGTAAATAATTTTATCGAATGTTTCAGTTTTTTGTTCGTAACTTTGCGAGCAGAACCAATGTTAAGTTTTACCGATATTTGCCAAACGATAATTTTATCGATATGGACGTTTTTTTTAATAATATGGATCCGCTTCTGCGAATGTTCTGGTACATTGTCATTCCTGCAAGCGTCCTTTTTATCATACAAATCATAGCTACATTTATCGGCGGGGGCGACCACGACCACGGGGGCGACCACGACCACGGGGGCGACCACGCGGTGCATCATCAATTCTTTTCACTGCGTAACCTTACGAATTTTTTGCTCGGCTTCGGCTGGACGGGAATTTCGCTTTATTCTACTTTGCCTGCCGCCTTACTTGTGCCTGCCGCCTTTATAATAGGTGCGGCATTTGTCATGATGTATTTTGTAATTATTCGCCAGTTAATGAAACTGTCGGAAGATAATTCATTTAAGATTACAAATACTATCGGTAAAACTGCCGAAGTATATCTTGCCATTCCCGAACATCACAGCGGGATAGGCAAAGTTCTTATCAGTGTAGGCGGTTCGGTTCATGAGCTCGATGCAATGACAGAATCCGGCCGAATCGCAAGCGGCGCAATAGTTCAGGTAATCCGTGTCGAATCGGACAACACCGTAATTGTGGAAGAAACTTAAGCCCGAACGCTATATAACAAGCACAAAAAAATAATCTATTTTCTCTGTTTAATGCATGTTTAACCAATTTAATTTGCCCTATGGAACATCCCGTCGTACTTCTCGTCGTTGCGGTTATCGTAGGTTTTGTAATGTTTTCCGCCTTATTGCGCCGATACAGGCGTTGCCCGTCGGATAAAATTTTGGTGGTTTACGGAAAAACCGGCGGAATGTCCGCAAAATGTATTCACGGCGGCGGAGCTTTCGTTTGGCCTGTTATTCAGGACTACGCATATCTTGATTTGAAGCCGGCTTCTATCGAGGCTAATTTGACTAATGCTCTCAGTCGGCAGAATATTCGCGTAGATGTGCCGTGCCGTTTTACAATCGCTATTTCTACCGAAGCCGATAGTATGCACACCGCGGCGGAGCGTTTGCTCGGTCTAACTTCCGACCAAATCCAAGAGCTTGCAAAAGACATTCTTTTCGGGCAGTTGCGCTTGGTTATAGCTACGATGACAATCGAGGAAATAAATTCCGACCGCGATAAATTTTTAGATAATATCTCGAAAAATATAGACACCGAATTAAAGAAAATCGGACTTAAACTTATCAACGTAAATGTTACGGATATCAGGGACGAGTCCGGCTATATTGCCGCGCTTGGCAAGGAGGCGGCGGCGAAAGCGATAAACGAAGCGATTGTAAGCGTAGCCGAGCAAGAGAAAATCGGTGCAACGGGCAAGGCTATAGCCGACCGCGATAAGGATACGGAAATCGCCGTAACCAGTCGCGACCGCGATATTAAGATAGCCGAAACCAATCGCGACCGCGATATTTTAATAGCGATTGCAATTAAAGACCGCGAAATCAGTATTGCGGCGGCAAGTCGCGACGAATCAATAGGTAAAGCCGAGGCGACAAAAGATACGCGCATAAAGACTTCCGAAGCCAATGCCTTGGCAGTGCGCGGCGAAAATGAAGCAAAAATAGTTATTGCCAATTCCGAGGCATTGCGCCGCGAAAAAGAAGCCGAATCGTTGCGTATTGCAATTTCTGCGGAAAAAGTGCAACAGGCAAAAGCACTCGAAGACGCTTATCTTGCCGAGCAAAAAGCCGAAGCGGCCCGCGCCGAACGCGAGCGTGCGTCGCAACAAGCGAATATCATTGTGCCGGCTGAAATTTCAAAAACTCGTGCGGTAATAGACGCGGAAGCCGATGCGGAAAAAGTGCGCTTGCATGCACGCGCAGACGCAGACGCGCTATATGCGAGAATGGAAGCCGAAGCGAAAGGTTTGTTTGAAATTCTGACGAAGCAAGCGGAAGGCTATCGCGAAGTTGTATCGGCTGCGGGAGGCGACCCGACAAAGGCGTTCCAACTTCTGTTAATCGAGAAACTTCCCGAACTTGTAAAAACCCAAGTGGAAGCCGTAAAGAATATTCGTATAGACAAAGTTACTGTTTGGGATTCCGGTAACGGCGGCGAAGGCTCGTCTACGGCTAATTTTGTTTCAAATATGATGAAATCAGTACCGCCGCTTAACGATTTATTCAATATGGCGGGGTTAAATTTGCCAAGCTATTTGTCGGGCGATTCAACCGAAAAGAAAAGCAACAACACGGACAACAATAATTCGCCTCATGAATAAAACAAGCATAATTTACCTGCTTACAAGTATTTATGTGAATAATCACGCCAACCTGTTCCAAAATCGCATGGTATATAAACAGCCGAATGTAAGCGTCGCAAATACTCTCGACGCGGAATTTCTACGGCGCCTAAACTTTCCGTGTGAGGATTGATAAACTGAGTATCGAGCAACGTAAAGCCGCGTTCGTTAAGATGCGCCATCAGCATTGCAAATGCGGCTTTCGATGCATCGTCCACGCGAGAAAACATAGATTCACCAAAAAACGCACTGCCAATTGACACACCGTATAATCCGCCCACAAGCAAGCCGTTTTGCCGTGTTTCGACAGAATGAGCATATCCTTGCCGGTGAAATTCGGTGTAAATGTCTATTATCTCATCGGAAATCCAACAATCTGCACGCTCGCTACAACAGCGTATAACCTCGCCGAAATCGGTATCTACGGTAAATTCAAAGGAACGCTTGCGCAATGTCCGGCGCAAAGAGCGTGAAATTTTTATGTTATCGAGAGGGAAAACGGCTCGCGGGTCGGGAGAAAACCATTCAATGACTCCAGAATCGTCAATCCACATCGGAAAGAAACTATTCGTATACCCTAAAAATAAGGATTCGGTAGAAAACGGAGCATTGTATAAATAATTCAGTAAATCCATATTTTTCTCTTCATTTCACTTTACTTTACAACATAAATTCACAACTTTTATCGTTTA
>JADZAA010000035.1 GCA_020852855.1 Bacteroidota bacterium | reverse complement strand
CATCTTTATCTATTCGAGTAATGGCAAAATCTTCGGTAATGCCTAACATCTCACGTAGAAAATCTATAAATTCCATTTCCAACTTTCTCCCTGTAAATTTACTCCATTAAAAATTTAGTATAACCATTTTTATTGGTATGAAGGAAATCACTATTATTTTCCTTTGAAAAATAATTCAGGATTTGTCGGTCTGGCTTTCACTTCCGGCAACGATACAATACCGTCGCAAGTAGGTTTTTCGGAATTTCAGTTAAACAATAGAAAATACGGTATTGACGAATTAATTTATACGGCGCATAATTGCAAACCAGCGGTAAGTTATCCATCGCATGAAATTCACGCTCCGTTTTCGCTTTCGCAATCGGGTGAAAAAATCTATTTATGGAAAACGGATGGCTCTATTGAGGATACACTCAGTTTCGGTAAACAACGGCGAAATATTTCTTACGGTATAGACGGAAACGGGCAACGTGCGTTCTTTTACAGGCCTACTCCCGGTGTAACCAATCAGCAAATAGGTGAACGGGAAATTGTACTCGACCCTTTGCCATTAACAGCTTCGGGATATTTTAACCAACCTTTTACTTTGAATCTGAAGCAATCGGCCGATACATCGGTGCGAGTATATTACACAACCGATTTATCAGAACCTACCGAAAAGTCTTTCCGATTCAAACAATCATTGCAAATAACCAATTTCGCAACCGTGAAATTACGTGCATTTAAGGCCGGTTGGGTTCCCAGCCGAGTAATTGTTCGTACTTTCATTTTCGATGAATCACCGCCGTCAAATAATATGGCAACAATATTCCTTACCGGCGATGAATCCGATTTTTCGGGAGATTCAACCGGTATTTGGAAAAATATTGAAAATTTACGGGAAGTTCCCGTTCACGTTGAACTTAATGAAGACGGTAAGGAAATATTTTCCGTAGATATGGGTGCGAAAAATCATGGCTTCAGCGGAAAACTAAAAGACCAAAAACCGCTTGACATTCAACTGTCGTCTCCTTTCGGCGACGGCGAAATAACGCGAACAATTTTTCCAGAAAAACAAGCGACGGACATAAAAAAAATGATTCTAAGAAATGCAAGTCAAGATTGGAATCGTTCGTTACTGCGCGATGCCCTTGCGTCGCGCTTAGGGTTGAATTTAGACCTTGATGCACAAGGATATCGTCCCGTTCGTGCTTATTTTAACGGCAAATATTGGGGAATGTACCAACTGCGCGAGAAAACCGAAGAATCGTTTCTTGCATCAAATCATGATATTGACGATAAGGCCGTAGAGCAAATAGCCGCTATCGGACAGCCTTTGCAAGGCAGTTCGGCCGAATGGAGTGCTTCCGTTTTGGCTACTCTCGATACAAATATGGCGAACGATTCTGTGTTTGCAGTACTATCGGCACCGTTTGATTTGAGGAACTTTATTCGTTATTGGGGGTTGGAAATTTTTGTAATGAATACCGATTGGCCGGATAATAATTTAAAGGCTTGGCGATGCGGTAAAAAATTCCCACAATGGCGTTTTATTGTGTTAGACAATGATTTAAGTTTCAACGCCATAGACTGGGAACCTGGTTTTAACTTGTTCTATTATTTGCTTGCCAATAAACAAACTCCACAAAGTAATCAACCTATACCGAGCGTAACAGCATTGTTCCGCGGATTAATGCAGAATAATAATTTCAAATATCGTTTTTTGTCGCGTATTGCTGATTTTTTGAATACTGTTTGGTCGCCGCAAATCACCGTTCCGCTTTTAGATTCATTGGCTATGCAAATAAAATCGGAAATACCGTTGCATACGGCTCGCTGGCCGGGCTCGGCTGTAGATTGGGAAGATAAAGTAGAGCGCATTCGGTTGTTTTTGAAAGCCCGCCCCGAATTTCTACGCAAAAACGTTGTCGAGAGTTTCGGCATTACGGGGCTGACTGCTTTAACAGTACGCAGCTCAGTAGTAAATGCCGGCTCTGTCCATGTCAACTCTCTGCAAATTCCGTCCGGTGAGTTTGACGGCGTATATTTCCACGATATTCCTATGCATATATCGGCTTACCCTACGCCCGATTTTGAATTTGTAGGCTGGAAATTTGCCGATGCCGACACCCTTTATTCTACGGAACGCGATGTTACCGTAACTTCTAAGCGCGACTCTATAGTGCTTGTGGCAATTTATCGCCAAGCCGAACAACCAAGTAACGGAGGTGTAGTTATCAACGAAATAATGTACAAATCCCCCGACAGTACCGACCCGAAAGATTGGATAGAGCTGTATAATTCGAGTGATGTTGTGCAAAATATTTCCGGCTGGACTTTCAAAGATGACAACGACTTACACGTTTTTTCCTTTCCGAGCGGAACAATTATCCCGCCCGACGGCTTTTTGGTTGTCGCGGAAGATTCTGCGGCAATGCGAAAAATTTACAACTATGCATTTCCTGTTATCGGGCAATTTGATTTTGGCTTAGGGCGCGGCGATGCTGTGCGCATTTACGATGCGAAAGGTACTCTTACGGATAGCGTTCAGTACGACCGTCGCGCACCATGGCCGGTAGAAGCAGACGGCAACGGTGCCTCTCTTGAACTGATCGAGGCGCAAAAAGATAATTCGCGTCCGGAAAATTGGAAAGCATCTTTAATTCGTCTTGGCACTCCCGGAAAACGCAATAGCGTTTATGAGCCGCAATTTGTATACGACAATACTCAACCCGACAACGCAACAATTTCTATCTATCCTAATCCAATGTCTGAAAAAGGGTATTTACGTGCCGCAGTTCTGGCAGAGGGCGTAATGCGTCTGGATATTTACAATGTATTAGGCCGGCTTGTGTGGAGCTATGGCGGGTGCTTCCCTTCAGGTGAAATGAACGTGGAAATTCCGGCGGCAACATTGCCGGCAGGCTTGTATCGTTGTGCATTATACTCTGCGGACGGTATGAAAAATTTCCGTTGTTTAACTATAAGCGTAACAAAATGACGTGGCGGCTGAAATTTTTCGTAAATAAACAGTGTCGGTAATTTGAATTTGAGGGAATTTCGGTTTGTTTACGGCAATATCAAGCCTTTGAGATACTTGAGCAAACACTTCATCATGTACAAGCACAAGTTGCTGTTCGATACATTTGCCGTAGTTTTGTCTGAAAATTTCGGCTAACAAGCTTCTGTTTTCAGTATAATATATGGATAAATTCATTATCGAAGGCGGCCGGCGGCTTGTAGGAGCGGTACGTATTTCCGGTTCAAAGAACGCCGCACTCGCCATAATTCCCTCTGTTTTGCTTGCGCCTGGTGTTTTCCGCCTGCGCAACACTCCCAATATCCGCGATATTTGGACAATGTCCCGCTTGCTTGGTGCAATGGGTGCGCATTGCGAATTGAACGGTAGCGAACTTTTTGTAGATTCAAACGGTGTAAATAGTTTCGAGGCCCCTTACGAGCACGTAAAAAAAATGCGTGCTTCGATTAACGTACTTGGCCCGCTTGTTGCACGATTCGGGCGTGCTAAAGTATCGCTTCCGGGCGGATGTGCTTTCGGGCCGCGCCCGATAGATTTACATTTAAAAGGACTCGAAAAGCTCGGTGCGGAAATCGGTATCGAAAACGGATATATTATTGCCAATGCGCAGCGTTTGCGTGGAGCGCGGATTCATTTCGATATTTCGAGCGTAGGCGCGACCGAAAATATCCTGAGTGCCGCTGTCTTGGCTGATGGCGTAACTACGATAACCAATGCAGCAATTGAGCCGGAGGTAAGTGCTCTGGCAAAAATGCTGGTGAAAATGGGTGCAAAAATCAGCGGAATCGGTACTGCTACGCTCGAAATAGAAGGAGTTAAAGAATTACACGCAGTCGAAGAAGAAAATTTGCCCGACCGTATTGAAGCCGCTACATTTTTAATTGCAGCCGCAATAACACAAGGGAAAATCGTTCTTGAAAATGTAAATCCTTATCATCTTACGGCCGTAATTGCAAAAATGGAGGAAGCCGGTTGCGAATTCGACGTAACAGGGCCGAATATTTCGATGGAGCTTAATCAACCGCCTAAACCGATAGACGCTACTACTGCTCCGTATCCCGGTTTTCCTACCGATGTTCAAGCACAATGGGTGGCATTAATGCTTACCGCTCAGGGAAGCTGTCGTGCAACCGACACCATCTATCCCACGAGATTTCATCATGTTCCGGAATTACTGCGTTTGGGAGCGCATATCGAAGTTGCCGATAACACGGCGATTATTCACGGCGGCCGCCCTCTTTCGGGTGCGTCCGTTATGAGTTCCGATTTGCGGGCAAGCGCAAGCCTGATTTTGGCAGCGCTTGCGGCACAAGGACGCTCGGAAATTCTGCGCGTTTATCATTTAGACCGCGGCTACGAAAATATCGAGAAAAAACTGGAACAACTCGGTGCCTCGATACAGCGGGTAAAAACCGAAGATTTCTGAGTTGATGCTCTTTTATAAGCAATGATTGTTCGCAACAAATAACAGCCGACTAAAAATGAAAATCGCAATTTTAACGGGCGGCGGAGATTGCCCGGGCATGAATGCATTCGTGCGTGCAGTTGTCCGTTGCTCGCTAAATATGCGTCCCGAAACTGACGTGTGGGGCGTAACAGACGGCTGGAAAGGGCTTATCAACAATGACTACCGAAGGCTGAATAAGCGCGATGTGGCCGGACTTGGCTCGGCCGGCGGCACGGTGCTTGGAACTGTTCGTGTTCCCGAGCTTGCCGCAAGAGTTGATTTGCAGGAGAAAATAGCTCGGAATCTGCACGAAAATCATTTCGACTACCTTTTTATGTGCGGCGGCAACGGAAGCATAAAAGCCGCCAACGTAATAGAAACAATACTTAGGCGCGAAGATATGATGACGAGAATAGTTGCCGCGCCCGGCTCGATTGATAATGACGTTTGCAATAATATCGGCTTATCCATAGGTTTTTACAGTGCATTGGATAAAAGTTTGGAAATGCTTGGCTGGATACGCGACACGGCAAGCTCTCACCGGCGCGTATATTTGGTAAAGTCAATGGGGCGCAAGTCCGCTTATCTTGCTTTCTACGCGGGAATTGCTACCGGAGCGGAATACGTTATTCAGCCCGGAGAGAATATAGATTTCGAGAAATTGGCCGTTTTGATTGGAGAGCGTGACCGCGATACGCGCATTATTGTTTCCGAAGGCTACGACGCGCTCACACTTACCGAAATACGCGAAACGCTTGAAAATATTTTCGGGCAACGTAACCTGACGCATGAAATACGAACTGTGGATATGGGCTATTTTCAACGCGGCGGCAAGGCTGCCGTAACCGATATTCTTCGCGCAAGCTGGGTTGCGTTCCGAATGGTAAAAGACGCTTTTCGGAATTGCGAAAGCGGCTTTTATACTGCCTCTTACATCGGCGACAGCCCGGAGGTTTTACCGCTGTATATTGCTGCCGACGACGCAATAACAAGCCACGACGACATTCCCCCCGAAGTCGTTGAAATGGCGTTGGCGCTTCGCTGATTGTAAAAATTTATCCGAAAAATGAGAGAATACTTTCCGACCGGAACAAATTCGTTTGTTTGATAGCATAAATTTCCTTATTTTCGCGTTCTTTCCAATCAGAAATAATTCCGTAAAGGAGATATCATGGCTAAACAGCAGTCATTCGGCGACAAAACCAAGAAAAAAACGGCTGATTCTCGAATAACGGTTAAGGTAATTAAAGGATACCGCTCGGACTCCGGTTCTATGAAATATCTAGAACGCCTCGTTAAGGTTGAAGACACAGCAGCGATAGAAAAACTTGATATTACTCGATAAGGCGCAATTACAATGAAAAAAGGCATCCATCCTTATTACCGCAAAGTCGATGTCGTAATGACCGACGGTACGGTTTATCAAACACGCTCTACTTATAAAAGCGACCGCATGGTGTTGGAAATAGATTCTAAAAGCCATCCGTTTTTCACCGGAAAGCAGATGCTTGTAGATACCGCAGGCCGCGTGGAACGCTTCAATAAGCACTTTGAGAAGACCAAAGCAATAAAACAATCTTCGGAGAATAAACAATGATGAAAACCATGGGTACGCGCGGTTCTTCTGCGGGATATTCCGGACGGCGCAACTCGTCCTCGCGAGAAAGTGTCAATAACAATTACGGGCGCGGCGGCAATTACGGGCGCGGCGGCAATTCCAGAAACAACAACACTCCCGGCAAAAAGAAAAACAATCCTTTGGGGCGCAACCGCACTATTGATTATCTTGATGCAAAGTCGCTTTTCCGCTTTATTAACGACCAAGGAAAAATTCTTCCCCGTCGCATAACCGGCGTTTCAGCTTATCAGCAACGCCAAGTATGCCAAGCGATTAAATTTGCGCGCCATCTGGCTTTGTTGCCTTTCGTGGCAAACGACGCAAAGTAAAACGCAGCATAATTATATCTGTAAGATTTACGTATAAAAGATTCCCTGAAAGGGCTTGCATGCAAGCCCTTTTTTTATGGATATTCCTATCGCACTCGCAAATTGTACGGCATTGCCGTTTTTTCTCGATTTATTGACACTAATTTATAGCGATTGCTTACATTTGCAACCCTAATTGCAAAAGTATTGCAAATCACATATACTCAAACATTTCGACGGGAGAATTGCGCCGATGCGAAAATGGCGAATCGAAGATGCAGCCGAACTTTACAATATATACGGCTGGGGCATTAACTACTTCGGAATCAACGATAAAGGCAATATGACGGTAATGCCGCGCAAAAGTGGCGGCCCGGCGATTGATATAAAAGAATTGGTGGACGAACTTGTTATCCGCGATGTGGCACCGCCGGTATTATTGCGTTTCCCGGATATTTTGGACGACCGTATCGAAAAAATCTCCGGATGTTTTGCCAATGCAGCAAAGGAATACGGCTATCAAGGCAATCACTACAATGTTTATCCCATAAAAGTAAATCAGCAACGCCCCGTAGTGGAAGAAATCGTTCGGCACGGGCGTAAATTCCCAATTGGGCTTGAAGCAGGCTCAAAACCCGAATTGCACGCGGTATTGGCAATAATGGACAATCCGGACGCGCTGATTATCTGCAACGGCTATAAAGACGAAGAATTTATTGAGCTTGCTCTTTTGGCGCAGAAAATGGGCAAGCGGATTTTTATCGTTGTGGAAAAACTCAACGAACTGAAACTGATACGCTCTGTATCACAGCGCGTAAATGTTCGCCCGAACATTGGTATCCGCATTAAATTGGCGGCTTCCGGCAGCGGAAAATGGGAGGAATCCGGCGGTGACCAAAGTAAATTCGGATTGCACGCGGTAGAACTTATCGAAGCAATAGAATTTGCGCGGGAATGTGGCATATTGGACTGCGTAAAGCTCATTCACTTCCATTTGGGCAGTCAAATCACCAATATCCGAAAAATTAAAACCGGACTGAAAGAAGCCGCTCAATACTATGTGCAATTGCAACGTATGGGCTGTACTCTGGAATTTGTGGATATTGGCGGCGGATTGGGTGTTGATTACGACGGTTCGCGTTCTTCCGCTGTGAACAGCATCAATTATTCAATTCAAGAATATGCCAATGATGCAGTTTATACAATAAAAGATGCCGCCGATAAAAGCGAACTGCCGCACCCGCATATCATCACCGAAGCCGGCCGCGCTCTGACCGCACATCATTCGGTTCTGATTTTTAACGTTCTCGAAACAAGCTCGTTGCCGCAAGTAGAAAATGCCGACGCAGTAGAAGATAATCATGAAGTAACTCGCGAGCTTAAAATACTTCTAAAAGAACTGACCACGCGGAATATGCTGGAAACATGGCACGATGCGCAGCAAATTCGCGAAGAATCTTTGGATTTATTCAACTTAGGGCTGATTGACCTGCCCGCACGTGCCGCCGTCGAGCAATTATATTGGAGCATTGCGGCAAATGTCAGCCGACTCGCGAATGAATTGAAACATCCGCCGGAAGAATTGCGAGTATTGTCAAAATTGCTTGCCGATAAATATTTCTGCAATTTTTCGCTATTTCAATCGCTACCGGATTCTTGGGCTATTGACCAATTATTCCCAATTATGCCTATACAGCGGCTGAATGAAAAACCGCAACGCGAAGCCACTTTGCAAGATGTAACGTGCGACTCGGACGGCAAAGTTGACAGATTTATAGGTGCGCGTGATTTCACGGCTTGCATTCCGTTGCATGACTTAAAGCACAACGAGCCATATTTTATGGGCGTATTTCTCGTCGGAGCATATCAGGAAATTCTGGGCGATTTGCATAATTTATTCGGCGATACCAACGCTGTCCATGTAGTGGTCGACGGCAACGATTACAAAATAGACCAAATCATTGACGGTGAAACAGTTGCCGATGTATTGGATTATGTGCAGTTTAATGCTAAAAAACTTGTGCGTACAATGGAAACATGGGTAAGCAATTCCGTAAAGGCCAAAACAATTACCGTAAACGAAGGTAAAGAGTTTTTAACCATATATCGCTCGGGGCTTTACGGATATACCTATTTAGAGAAATAATCCGCGTGGACGTAATGTGTTGTTGTGCATTTCCGATGCCGCTTGTGCGCGAACCAGCCAATATCCGGCGGTTTTATTTGCTATGGTAGATGCACGATGTTCGATACGCCCGTTGCGTTCCATATTTTTACGCGAAAATCCTGGATCGCGTACAACTATTGATTTAATAACGCCGCGGCCGTTTTCCAAGCCAAGTTTTACGGCAGAAATAACCACTGCATGATTCATGCGGGGACGGCTTTGATAGGAAATAAGCATGGGGCGACGCTCTTGCAATTCGCGCAATAATATATCGGGCGGCGGCGCACCGGGGAATAATGCCGCCGATACCGTGTAATGTTTGCCGTTTTGGTCAATTCCCCAATTGTTCAAATTCCGCGTCATTACGTCAAAACCGGCCGGTTTATTGGGAAGCTGGCGAAATTTGTCGGTACCGAACGAACGATGCACTATTTCTTCTTGAGATATGACAACGCCGTAATAGCGTAATATCATACGAATCGAGGCAGCCCAGCACCACATAGTATTGCGTTGCGCCGCCCATTGCTTGTCAAGTATATCGGAGTTTATGCCAACATACATATTTTACTCCTTGCAAACTGCGAAGCTGTTTTGACGACGTGTAACGTTTAACTCCGTCAAATTATTTTTCGTGCGGTATTCGCCGACTTTCTTATTTTTGCGCCGTTTTATCTGCTGTGCATCGAAATGCGGCATAAATACCACAATAATACTGATTAAGACTTTACACAATATCGCCGTAAACAATGAAAGCATTGATTTTGTCGGCAGCCGACCGGCCTCTTGAGATTCGCGATGTGGAGATACCAGCATTATCAGAGCCCGATGCGGTGCTTGTTCGATTAGAAGCGGCCGCTTTGAATCGCCGCGACTATTATATATCGAAAGGCTTATACGCGAAAATACAATATCCGATAATTCTGGGCTCGGACGGTTGCGGCATTGCAGTCGCCGGTCATTCGGAGTGGTTGAACAAGGAGGTTGTAATAAACCCATCTTTCGATTGGGGCGAAAATATCGCCGCGCAAAGTACGCGCTTTTCTATTCTTGGAATGCCTCGTAACGGAACTTTGGCTGAATACGTCGCCGTTCCGGCCGACAGATTGCGTGCCAAACCCAAGCATCTCTCTGCCGTACAAGCTGCGGCTCTTCCTTTGGCAGGCGTAACCGCTTATCGCGCCGTTATGACGCAGGGCGGTTGTTGTGCCGGGCAGACCGTACTTATTACGGGCATTGGCGGCGGCGTGGCTCTTTTTGCTCTGCAGTTCGCAAACGCTGTCGGTGCAAAAGTATTTTGTACGTCCGGCAGCAACGAAAAACTCGAAAAAGCTGAAACGATTGGAGCAATTGGAACCGCCAACTATCGCAATGAAAATTGGGATAAGCAGTTATTGGAGCAAACAGGAGGTTTTGACCTGATTATTGACGGCGCAGGCGGCGAGCAAATGAACTCTTTGCTCTCTTTATGCAAGCCGGGCGGCTCTGTCGTAAGTTATGGTGCAACGCTCGGCGCAGTCAAAAATTTGAATTTACATAGAATATTCTGGAAGCAAATCCGGTTGCAAGGCTCGACCATGGGAACAGATGCCGATTTCGATGCCATGCTTGCATTTGCAGAACGCCATGATATTATGCCGACGGTTGATAACGTATACTCTTTCGATAACGCAACCGACGCTTTTGCCCGCATGGAGCAAGGACAGCAATTCGGAAAAATCGTTGTGAATATAAGTAACGGCAAATTTTGATTTCTTTACCCAATGCAATACTGCAAAAAAACTTTTTTCAAAATATAATCAAAGGAAACCGCAATGTTTTGGACTCCCGAATTAGCCGACTATCTGATTGATATGCCGTGGCCGGCTACGAAAGAAGAACTGATTGACTATGCAAATCGTACCGGTGCGCCGCAGCAAGTCATTGATAATCTGATGGAACTCGAGGATAATGACGAGCAATATGAAAGTATCGAAGATATTTGGCCGGAATATGAAAATGCCACCGACGACCTTTATTTCTCGGAAGATGACGAAGAAGACGAGTATTAAGCGAACTATATGCACCGTTGAAGCGTACTTTGCCGCTTAAATCTCGATGCCGTTGCAAGTGTATATTTGTCAAAAATGTTGCTAAATGATATTCCTGAGCCTTAAACGCTTGCGGTCAGGGCGTATATTCATAATACTTTAAGGCAAACATGGCAATGGCAATGGAACAGGCAACGGTTCAAAAAAATGCTGGAAGAATTTGTGAAAAAATCGTTTTTAAAAAAGCGATAAAATTATACTTTCATTTATTTACGATTACAATTTGTCGTCTGTATATCGACACCATCTAATTTTCTGCTATTTGAATTAAGCGATATATTCCTGCATTATTTTGCTCGAATATAAAGTGCTTTTTTTCACGCTTGTAATAAGTCCATATTTCACGTATGCCTTTGCCCGAAGCCGGATGTTCAATATAGTCGGGCCAGCCGTAAAGCATATAGACTTTACCGCGTTCGGATAGTGCGCCGCTACGTTCGGCCAGCGTTGAGAATTTTACGGCAGCCACGTCGGCACGGCGAAAATATTCGGACATCGCTTCGTTGTAAACAGTAAAAGGCGTAGGGTCGAGTTTTCGCCAATAATCTATTATTGCGCGGCGTTTATTCGAACTTTCGCCGATTTCACCGTATTCTTTATCGGAAAGAATATGGCGCATTAACTCTATTGCGTAATTCACGTTGCCGAACGAAGCCGGTGCATTTTCCCATTTTACTCGAAATAAACGGCTTAAAGTGTCGCCTGACGACGAAGAAACAGTTAGACGATATTGCCCGGGGGCTATGCTGTTTTCTGGTAAACGAATTGTTAGAACGACAAGCGCCGACTTTTCGTCGGTAATTGTTTCAAATTGCAGACGATGCGGCGGAAATTGGGCCGAAGCCGAAGAAATACGCACGAGACGAACACCGTAGCGCGTTTCCGTAGTGCCGGTTAACGTTGCAGGCGACAACCAGTCGCCGGCGTTGACAGGCGTGAGCGTATAAGTGTAAGTTTCTGTATTCAGGGCGTTAACAGCAATTACGGCCGATGTTCCTTCGGATTCGAAAGGTGCGTCATTATTTGAAATAACAGGCTCTATTCTGTCGCGTGCAATACCTTTTGCTACTCGTGCAAATATTACGGCTGATTCAGAAAATATATTGGGTGGAGAGCCTATCGCAGCTAATTTCACGCGGTTTATTGCGCCGCTGTTGCGCTCGGATATAACGATATGCGGAGTGTATCGCCCGGCGGCTGTTTTACATTCCATCGTACCGGATATCCACCTTCCGCGCAGCACGTCGGCTTCGGTAACTTGCGAAAACACGGAATCGCTCCATTCGGTGCGCCCACGAATTATTCCGACAGAATCCCGAATTTCTATGGACACTTTCGGAAAAGCCGCAAATTCTCCGCGACCGACTATGGGCGAGGCCTCGGTGCGCCGGAACGAAAGCATATCCAATCGTATGCGGAACAATATGTGAATACGTCCGGAATCAGGCGAATTATCGGGAATAGAAAAGGCTTCGGCCATAAATGTATCGGTATTGGCCGTTGATATGCCCGTGCCTTGCGGCAATGCTTTTGCCGGCAACAAAAAACAGGTCGAAAATAGAAATATAAATAAAGCAAATTTCATATATTTTGCAGAAAATCACGAAGAATAACAGTTGCCGCGGCACTATCCGTTGCTCCTTTTTTAGCACGGCTTTGTTTTTTAATGCCTACAGCTATCATTGCTTGCATAGCCCGCCGCGAAGAAAAAGCCTCGTCGAAGGGAATAACGGGCAAATTTATCAGTAGGGATATTTTTTCGATAAATTCTTGTATCTCGACTATAAGTGGTGTTATTTCTTCGTCGTTTCTATAGGGAACGCCTACAATAACAGCCGCAACACGTTCGCGCTCTGCTAAAAGCCGCACCATATCCATAAACCGTATATTATCGCGCAACAATACTTCGCGCGCACTTACCGTGATGTGAAGCTCGTCGCATACGGCCGTTCCCACACGCTTTCGGCCGTAGTCGAGAGCAAGCAACCGCTTACCTGCGAAGTCCGCCGACGAATAGTGATTGATACTATTTATTTTCTTGTCTTTGTCGGTCATGTTTGCGTGGAATAATAAGCGAAAAAACAGTTCCTCGTCCCTCTTCGGAATGAATTTCAATACGCCCGTTATGTAAATCTACCGATTTCTGTATAATCATTGTGCCGATACCCGAACCGCCTTCTTGGTAGGCGGTTGTATAATAAGGCTTCAAAATATTCTCGCGCACTTCATTACTCATTCCTACCCCGGTATCGTGTACGGAAAATCGAATATTCAAGTCGTCTGCACGACAAGAAAGGACTACTTCGCCGGGCTTATTTTTTAGGGATTTTATCCCGTTTTCGACCATATTCCGAAGTGCGCGAACAAGTTTTCTCGCATCACATTCAAGGCGGCAAGAGCGTGCGTCAAGTTTCAGTGCGACATTGGGGAACATTGTTTCGTCAAACTCTGCCATAACTTCGCGGCAAAGAGCGTCTGCATCGAACGAATCTATTTGCATATCGTCGCTGCGCCCCACGGTAACAATATCTCGAACTCTTTGCAAAATAATGGCACTTTGGTGCAGAATTTTGCGCCTTCTGTCGTCGTTTGCCGCATCGCCGTCGTTAGTCAGCCGCTCGGCATTCAGCCGAATGACAGAAAGATTTGTTTGCATATCATGCGCAAGTTGCGCCCAATTTACAAGCCGTTTTTTCTCCAATTCTTCGGTAATGTCCAATCCGGTAATAATCATTCCGCGAAATTGCGCCAGCGACGAGCGCAAAGGTGTGGCAGACATAATAAATTCACGCGGCGGCTCGTTTTGCAACTCTATATGTTCTTGTGCAGGCAATTGCAGCGAAAATGCTTTTTCTGCAAATTCGCCGATAGGTTTTAATGCGTTGCCAACGCAATAATAACCGAACGGCCGTCCGAGAGGCACATCGCCCGTAACTCCTAGCAAAGAACGTCCGGCGCGATTGGTGCGTTTCAGTCGTCCCGATGTATTCAGCAAGAATACGACTCCCGAACCCCCGTGTTCAAGGGTGGCGTTGAGTGCGCGTCTGACGATACGATAGCGGCGATATGTAATCAGCATAAAAATACCGACAAACCCGAATGCGGCAACCATTCCGCTTGCTGCACCGAAGCGTTTCAGTAAATAATACGGCTCTTGTTCTATGCGAAATATCGTTGTTGTAGCACCATGCCGCAACACCAACATTCCTCCGGCAATTTGCGCCGAAACCGAACCGTTACTTTTTACATTGCTTCCAAAACGCTCGGCGGCGAGAATTTCTCCGTCGAACGTTGCAAGTGCCGTGCCGTTCCCGAAAGCGATAACAGCAAGCGAATCGGCAATAATTGCCGCAGGCTCGACAAATCCTTCGGGAATAACCGATGATTTTGAATACGCGGCCGAATTAGCCGCCACTGACCTCACAAAAAACGTATATCCTTTGTCCGACGGACGAATTGCGGCCACAAGCGGCCGACTGCCGAATAAAATAGTTGAAAGCTCCGGCTTTGCATCTATCATGCCGGTTTCGATTATACCTTTACCGGCGCGGATTACATAGCAGAAAGAAGCAATATCCGCATTATTGGCAGCGATAATACCGGCCGTTGTTCCACGCAACGAAACAGAATAGCGGTCGTAGCGCGGAAGGCGAAACACGGCCGTTTCTTTGCCCGACGAGTCAAGAAAATGCAGAAATGCAGATGAATTTCCGCGAGTTAAATACACCCCTGTTTTCAAATTAAAATCCGATGATGCGGCAATCGTTTCGCCATCGCCCGACAAATCGGCTTTAAGGCTTGAATCGTAAGACCTTACTATGATTAACCGAGAGCCTGCCAAAGCAAGTGAAATATCGCGTGAAATAATGTGAAACCGGGTTGCGGCCGGAGTAACGGGAAGTGCAAGACGGGACAAAAGTCGCCCCGACAGGCCGTATCGCAATAGTACAAAACGCCCGTTTTCTTCGCAGGCGGCAAGTGCGCCGTCGGCATCGCATATTCCGCCAAGATACATTACGCCCGATAATGTTTCGCCGATTGTAACAGACGAGGCCAAACTCTGCGTTTCAATATCGCAAGTCGGCGGCTGTACCCATGGTGCAGACGGTATGAAATCAGCACGAACGGTTCCGTCAGGCGATAAGAAAGTTTGCTGTTCTGACGATGCCCGCATCGCTTGAAGGCGATACGGTAAGTAGTCGTTGGCGTTACATTCAGACGGCCGGAATATAGTGGCAATAGCTAATAAAAAGGGCGTAATATACGGCGGCAGGAAAGGGAATATACCCCGCAAGCAGAAGCGACCCGAATACATCGCTAATTCTCAATATATTCTATTTGGCATACGGCAAAAGCGGCAACCGCTTCGCTGCGACCAATGCAACCGACGCGCTCGTTAGTCGTTGCTTTTATCGAAACACGCCGGATATCTAGTCTGCAAAGATTGGCTAATATGCGGCGCATTTCCTCTTTATACGGTGAAATTTTGGGTTGCTCCAATACGATGGAAATATCTATGTTTATAGGACGTAAAGCGTCTTTGGCAAGAATTTCCATTGTTTTCTGAAGAAATATCGCGCTGGCGGCATTGCGAAATTGCAGGTCGGAATCAGGGAAATGTTCTCCTATATCGCCCAATCCGGCCGCGCCGAGCAAAGCATCGCAAAGAGCGTGAATTGCAACGTCGCCATCGCTATGGGCGATAACGCTTACTTGTGCCGGTATCCATACTCCGCCAAGCATAAATCCAGTACCGGTATCGGTAAATCTGTGAATATCGTAGCCGAATCCGGTCATAGCAACTCTTCCAACTCTTCGAAATGTACAAGCGGAAGTGTTAGGATAATTGTAACTCCATTATCCGGTTTGCTTTCTATGGCGAACATACCGTCGTGCAAAGTAATCAATTGTCGAGCTATTATCAATCCCAAGCCGGTTCCTTGTTGTTCGTAAATTTTTCGTTGAAACTGTGTGAATGCTCCTATGCCTTTAATTTCTTCCGGAAGCATACCGCGCCCATGGTCGGATATCTGAAGTATGAACAACCCGTTTTCCGATTTCGATTTTACTTGTACTTCGGTTCCTGCCTCGGAAAATTTAAAAGCATTATCCAGTAGTTCTTCTACTATATTTGCGAAATATTCCGGTGCCATAGCAATGGAGCAGGTATCGCCGCAAGTCCATGAAATATCGGCTTCGCGTTCGTATTGCTTGGCTTTTGCACGGCAGATATCCGCTATTGACGGCTCTGTTATTTCTGCCGCACATTGGCGCAACACAGCAATTTTATCGTCATCATTGCTGGCAAGTTCAATCTGTGCATATAATAATATATTGCGCACGAGACGAAACAGCCGCCGCCCGGACGTGCGAATCATATTAAGTGTTTCGTCTATTTCTGCCGGTGCCAAGGTGTTGCGCATTGCAAAAAGCATGTCGGATGCTCCGATTATTCCGTTGATAGGCGTAAGCAATTCATGAGGTAAAACATGGCTGATATTTTGTCGCAATTCGTCGAGTTTTTTGCGAGAAGACTCTTTTGACCGCTCATATTTTGCCAATCCGGCAGTTACTGCTTTGCTTAATTCCGAGAAAGTAAACGGCTTGGTCAAATAGTCGTCGGCACCAAGATTCATGCCGGTACGTATACTTGCTTGGTCGCTTTTTGCGGTCAGGAAAATAAAAGGGATAACAGCGACTTCGGTACGGCTTTTTACGCGCCGCAGAAATTCGATGCCGTCCATTACCGGCATCATAACATCGCATAGGATTAAGTCGGGCAAAATTTGTTCCCTCTCAAATAATTCAAGTGCTTCGGCACCATTGGCGGCATCTGATGTCAAATAACCGGCCTCGTTAAGAAGCAGCCGTGTAGTCATTCGAATAGTTTCGTCATCTTCGACTATGAGTACTGTTTTCATATCGCCTAATATGGGTTGCAAAGCATCTTTTACGGCAAAATTACAATGCAAATCGTTTGTTGCCAAAATTTTATCGCAACAGGTTGATTGTTTTAAAGTTGCAGTATCTGCCAAACGGCCGAAAACGAAACGGTGTGTCGCAGTATTTTTGATTTGTAAACTATATTGCCGAATTTTATAATATTGTCAGGCCGATACCTTGTGGTTATGCAATGCCGCGCAATAGGTATTGTTTAGACAACTGCCGCTTATTCTTAGGAATTATTGACATATACGAAATACGCTTGTTATAGACAGTCAAAAATGTTAAAAATTTTTTTTCGCTTCTTATTGTCAAAGATTGTAATTTTGTCGTTACCGACCGTTCGTCCTGCGGAAATGCAGCACCGCGGGCACATAGTTTCGTATTAACGGCGGCGAAATTCTTCATTTCACACGGTATTCAGCTTTATTAAAAATTACTGTGTCTGCAAAATAAATCTTGTGGACGCGGGTTTATACGTTTTTCTTATAGAGGTTAGGCATGAATATAGCGCGTCGCTTTACGCGGCAGGGCATAAGCCCCTACACGCAGTTTGAGTATACAAAGCGCAGCTCAATGTTGCGGAACACTAACGGTTCGGTAGTGTTTCAGATGGATGATATCGAGGCGCCTGCACATTGGTCGCAGGTAGCTGCCGATATATTGGCACAGAAATACTTCCGCCGCGCCGGAGTGCCGCAAAGCGATGCCGAAGGACAACCCGTTTTCAACGAAGACGGTACGCGAAATCTGGGACGCGAAACCTCCGTAAAGCAAGTAGTGCATCGGCTTGCGGGTTGCTGGACGGATTGGGGAAAGCGTTTCGGCTATTTCGATACGGAAGCAGATGCTGACGCTTTCTATGATGAAATCGCATATATGCTGTTGCGCCAAATAGCGGCTCCCAATTCGCCGCAATGGTTCAATACCGGATTGCAATATACATACGGCATAACGGGGAATCCGCAAGGGCATTATTATGTTGATCCGGAAACAAAGCGTTTAAATAAATCTGCCGACTCTTACACACGTCCGCAACCTCATGCTTGCTTTATTCAAAGCATAGAAGATGATTTGGTGAATGAAGGCGGAATATTCGACCTTGCTACACGGGAAGCGCGAATTTTTAAATTCGGTAGCGGGACAGGCTCTAATTTCTCGAACTTACGCGGTTGCGGCGAGAAACTTTCGGGGGGCGGTGTATCGTCCGGCCTGATGAGTTTCCTGAAAATATTCGACCGAGCGGCAGGTGCCATTAAATCCGGCGGAACGACGCGCCGTGCTGCAAAAATGGTTATTGTAAATATAGACCATCCAGATATCGAAGATTTTATCGAATGGAAAGCAAAAGAAGAAGATAAAGTGGCCGCATTGGTTGCGGGCTCTAAAATTAACGCTAAATTCTTGCAAGCCATTGTAGATGAAGCAACATTGCACGGTGCCGACAGAAAGGAGAACGAACGGCTCGACATATTGATTAAACGCGCTTTGCACCGGGGCGTGCCGCCAAGCTATATTCAACGCGCACTCGCCCTTGCCGCACAAGGATTTACATCGCTAGATATAGATGTCTACGATACGCATTACGAATCGGATGCTTATGTTACGGTAGCCGGACAAAATTCCAATAATACAGTCCGCGTTTCCAATGAGTTCATGAAAGCAGTGCTGAACGACGAGCCTTGGGAACTTAGGTGGAGAACGGACGGCGAAGTTTCGCGAGTAGTTAAAGCACGCGACTTATGGGAGAAAATAAACATAAGTGCATGGAAATCTGCCGATCCGGGACTTCAATTTGATACAACTATCAACGAATGGCATACTTGCCCGGCCGATGGTCGTATCAATGCTTCGAATCCATGCAGTGAGTATATGTTCTTAGATGACACGGCTTGTAATTTGGCAAGCATAAACTTAGCGTATTTTGTTGAAGAAGAAACCGGCAACTTTAAGGTTGACGATTTCCGTCATGCGGTACGTCTTTGGACTATTGTTCTGGAAATAAGCGTATTGATGGCGCAGTTCCCGTCAAAGAAAATCGCACAATTAAGCTACGATTTCCGTACGCTCGGCTTGGGTTATGCAAATCTGGGTACAATACTTATGACGGCGGGAATTCCTTACGATTCGCCGCAAGCCTTGGCACTAGCCGGTTCTATTACCGCATTGATGACGGGCGAGGCCTATGCTACATCTGCCGAAATGGCGCGCGATATTGGCACATTTTCAAGATTTTCGGCGAACAAAGATGCAATGATCCGCGTTATGCGCAATCATCGTCGCGCAATTTACAATGAGCCTGACTATGAGTATGAGGGCTTAACCACAGTTCCTACCGGTGTAGAATCGGACTATATTTCCGACTATCGCCTTCTTGAAGCAGCGCGAAACGCTTGGGACAGAGCCTTGGCACTCGGCGGGGAATTCGGCTATCGTAATGCGCAGGTTACGGTTATAGCGCCAACCGGAACAATCGGTTTGGTTATGGATTGCGACACTACCGGAATCGAGCCGGATTTTGCCATTGTCAAATTCAAAAAACTTGCCGGCGGCGGATATTTCAAAATAGTTAATCAATCAGTGCGCAAAGCATTGCACAAACTCGGCTACTCGGATAAGCAAATTGAGGACATCGAAAAATATTGCAAAGGCCACGGAACGCTTGTCGGATGCTCGACGATAAATCGCCAAAATCTTAAAGAAAAGGGTTTTAGTGATGATGCTATAGCTTCCGTCGAAAAGCAGTTGGACGCGGTGTTTGATGTAAAATTTGCTTTTAATAAATGGACACTCGGCGAAGATTTCTGCAAATCTGTGCTTAAGTTCAGCGACGAGCAATTAGATGATTGCAATTTCGATATGTTGCGTGCGCTCGGATTTTCGAAAAGCGACATTGAAACCGCTAACGATTACGTGTGCGGCTCTATGACAATCGAAGGTGCGCCCCATCTGCTTGACGAGCATTTGCCTATATTCGACTGTGCAAATAAATGCGGAAAACGCGGGCAGCGATACATTCCATATATGGCGCATGTTCGCATGATGGCAGCGGCTCAACCGTTTATTTCCGGTGCTATAAGCAAAACTATTAATATGCCCAATGAAGCGACGGTAGACGATGTCAATTCAGTGCATATCGAGTCGTGGAAATCATGCTTGAAGGCCATCGCTCTGTATCGCGACGGCTCTAAACTCTCACAACCGCTAAATTCTTCGTCCGACGATTTGGCAGATGAAGTCGTTATGCTTGGCGATGAGGATTCGCTTGACGAAACCAAAGGCCCGCGCGAGGTGCAGGAGCGTATAGTAGAGCGCGTTTATCATCGTGCAGAACGCCATCGTCTGCCAAAAAAACGCCGCGGACATATACGCGAGGCAACAGTCGGCGGGCACAAAGTATTCCTTAGAACCGGAGAATACGAAGACGGCTCGTTGGGTGAAATTTTTATTGATATGTACAAAGAAGGTGCATCGTTCAAAGGATTGATGAACTGCTTTGCAGTGTTGGCATCGAAAGCATTGCAATACGGTATGCCGCTCGAAGAACTTGTTGATTCGTTTGTTTTCACGCGGTTCGACCCGGCCGGACCGGTTCAAGGGCACGAAGCAATTAAAAATTCAACTTCGATACTTGATTATGTTTTCCGCTCCATAGGCTACGATTACCTGAAGCGCACGGATTTTGTACATGTCAAGGCAGTAGATGAAATTCCGGCAGGTACAGCCGCCAAGCCCGAACTTGCCAATTCTGCCGACAGATCTCATATTCCCGTGGAAGAGCCGGCCGCCGCTGTATCGGCCCCTACGGCATCAGGCGCGGCCGGGCGCATCTATGAGGCAAAAGCGCGCGGCTATACCGGCGAGCAATGCGGTAACTGCGCCTCTATGCGCGTAAAACGCAACGGAAGTTGCACGGTTTGCGACGACTGCGGAGCCACAAGCGGATGTTCGTAACAGCACTTGCTTGATTCTAACCTATAGATAACCGAGCGTCGTCCGGATTACTTGCAATTCGGACGACGCTTTTTTATTTTGAATAAGGCAGGGAAAGTACAAAAAGCCGATTGGCATTATTCTTAAATATCGGTGTGATTGTAACCGTAATGTATTCGTGCCGCAACGCAATAATGCACGGCGTATTTTTGCAGTTTGCGTGGAAATAAGCGAATATATTTTTCAATAGACAGTGATAATTTTTTATTGAAAAGCAAACTTGCGGCTTTACCGATAAAAGTAGTTTTTTGTAAATATATCAAGCCGAATATATCTTTATTCTCCGGATATTTTTTCGTAAGATATTTTAGATTTGAGGCACCGAATCTTTCCATTTGCGACAATGCTTCGCTCAAAGTTTTGTTCATTGCCGAATCGCCTGCGGCACACTCATTGAAAATAGTAGGCAAGTGGTAATGCCTGAACAATCTTAGAGCATATTCGGTATCGCCGCCCCCATATAGCGTCATCGAAGCGTCTTGACCGCCCGCTTCGATAAAATATCTCGCACGATGGGCCGCATTCTGAGTAATTAAATATTGCGGCGGAATTTCGTCGCCGTCGCGGTATTTGTTTTTGCCGCGTGTTTGCAGATATTCCGCCCAAATATTTGTGTCCGTGTTGATGTAACGCACATCGCCAACGGAAATGCAGTCGCGCTTGCTCAACAACTCGTAATGCCGTTGCAAACAATCCGAACGCAATTCAATGTCGGAATCTATAAATAGAATAAATTCCGATGCTATATGCGGCAAAGCAAGATTACGCGCAGGGTTTCTGCCGTGATTTTTTCCGTCGTCGTGTTGCAAAATTTTTATTTGAAAAATAGGATGATAATCCTTCAAAAAATACAATGTATCATCTGTCGAGCCATCTATGCAAATAAGAACGCGAAAATCCGTAAATATTTGGTGTTCAAGAGTTAGCAAACATTTCCTTAATTCGGCGCAATTATTGTATGTGGGGATAATAATGTCGAAAACAGCCATGTAAAATTTATTGTTTTTATTCGCAGGCAAGTAAATATAATCGTTGATTTATTCGGCCGAGTGCTTCGTAATGTCCGTTGCGCCAATTATATCGCGGCGACGTAGCCTCGTCTACCATCAAGCCCGAATATGCCATATTTTTTTGCATATCACGTTCTACCAAACCGTTGCTCGAGCCGTAAGCAAAAGTGCCGCCGCCCGGTTTAACTGCGTACTCTCGATTAATATCAATAGCTGCCGGTTGTATGTACCGTTTGCCGTTAACGGTAAAAAAATACTGTTGGTCTGCGCCGGCAAATATTAATTCTGCGCCGTTATGCGTAAAAAAAGGTTTCCCGCATTCGCGTCCGGCATCATACTCCGTACCGTTAAACACGACGGTAAGTGCGCTATTGTACTGTGCAATGCAGGCATACATAGGTTTGTTAGGGTGAATTACCAAACTCGAAACAGCCTCATACATTCGGCTTTCAAGCGGCTCGTAATATTCGTCGGAATATAATTGCACTACTGCGCCGCTTTTTGTGTAACCGGCAATAGCAACTGCTGTACATTCGTTATTCATTACAGCATCGGCTATATTGTCGAATGTACGCGAAATCGGCTCAGTTCCTTTGTACAGGCGCGATTGTCCGCCATATTCGGCAATAAACATAGTTTTTCCGCCGTACCATATTCCGATAGGACGAACGCGGTCGAATAATTCCGATTCACCGTCATTTCCTACGATAACTTCGCCGTCGCCGCGCCTTGCAGAATAGGCGAATTTGTAACCGTCGCAATCAATAATAATTTCACTTGTTCGCCCGATGGTACGCCGTTCTGTTCCGTTGAACACAAACAATTCATTTGCACCTTGCTCGTATGTATAGGCGAATGCGCCGGATTGGCCAAAATAAATATCGCCGACTGCGGAGCAATTAAGTGCAAGTATCGTATCTTTTTGCAATAAAAACCACTGCCCTGTATTCCCAAGTGCAAATGCCGCCCAGCCGTCGCCGTTCGGTGAAAATACGGGGTATAATATCTTCTGGAACACATCGCTTTCTTTGCCGTCGACAATCAGCCGGAAACCCGATGAAAAGGGCTGTGTAATCGCCCACCAATGCCGCGTAGTGTCAATTCCGTAACTTACTATCGGCGCATCGCCCGAAAGGAGCGTTTGCTCGCTGCAACGATTGGCCGAAGCAATGTAACCGCCTGAAAAACAAATCGAAAACAGGAGTAAATACAATGCTGATTTTGTCATACGCTTTTAATAGGCCGCAATGCTCGGACACTAACTGCCTTTTCCCAATATTTTCTTGCCGTAAAGCCGCGAGTTACCGATAGTATTAACAAGGTAATGTTTCTCGGGGCGACCATTTACCTCGTAGACGTTGTAACCCACAACGCCGTGTTTTAGCAACGAAGAAAGCATTTTCAGGAAAATTTCGCTTTCTTTCGGCGTAAGATCGTCAATATTTACCTTGCTCGAGTCGCCGAGGTTCAAAAACTCGTCTAATTTCCTGAAAGCCTTTGACGAACTTGTTACCGTATATCCTTCGCGACGCAAATCGTCGCGCACCAAATCATATATCAGCAAGCGATTTTCGGAGGATAGTTTCGCACTTGAAATACTGACACCAACCGATGATATAGTCGGCATTTTGATTATTCCGAAAAAATTCAAAAAAAATATTTGTAATCATATTATCGGCAAATGCACGGAAACTCTTTAAAGAATCAATGTTCGCTATTTTGATTTTTCCGGCAATTATGGCGTGAAGTCGAAGTAACTTTTATCGCAGAGTGCATCTCTTTTGTCCAAGCAACGGCAATTTGCACAACTATTTCGGAATGTAAATATGAAAACTTTAATCGCGGCATTGATTTTTGCCGCTGCTGCGTGTACGGCGCAAAATTTTAGTCCGCCGGCAACAGAAGTATACGAGCTTAATGCGGAAGAACTCCGTTCAATAGGTGTTGTTCTGCAGGTTAATCGTGCTTATTTTATTGAACGAATCAACTCAAAAAATGCATCGTTAAAAAAGACGCTTATTTCGCCGCAAATGATACAGTTTTCCGGTATAGGGCGGCATAAAAAAGAAATACCGTCCAAATTTATTCCCGTATTTTCCGTTACGGAATATTCCGGCGGATCCACCGCATATTTTCGTTCGTTGCCGCATTTTATGAATGCAACAAAAAATAAAGTCGAATACGCATCGGAAGCCGTAAGATTTTACAATGAGCCGAATAATTTGCTGGCAATACGTTTTAAACTTGACGACGGAGAAAAGCCGCCGGCAAATGTTACCTTATGGTATATTCCCACGCCGGAATTTCTTAATGCATTGCCCGCACGTTATCGTCCAAAATCGGATAATAACACAGTAACCAACGTTCAAATCACGACTTCCGAGCGAATAAATTTCGGAATAAAAGGGCTTGCACCCAATCCGGCGGCCGGAGGACAAACTTCCGCTAAAATTGCCGCGCACAATAATATAACGCTGACAATTGCATTGTTCGATATTTCCGGACGAAAACTGCTCGATTTCGGGAATTTCGAATTTTCGCAGGGAGAGCGTGAAATACTGCTGAATTTAGGCGATTTACCGCCCGGAATGTACGTTGTGGGAGTGAACTCTGCCGAGGGTACGGCTGAATTCGAAAGATTGATGGTAACAAATTAAATAATTAACCATTGTGAAATTCCGGCAATAATTGCAAATAATCATGAATATTCTAACATCATTTGTCGCGGTGCTGGCCGCCCTGATAACGGGAATGTATATTCAGCCCGTCATGCAAAAACCTATATGCAAACCGATAATTGCGGATACATTATTCCGCCACACTTTACCGCCGCCGGAAATCATTGCAAGAACAGATAACAGCCGCACAAAACCAATAATTTTAGATTCGTTGGACGTGCAAATTTCCGTAGTCGGAAATATAGCCCGCACTACGCTTACGATGATTTTTCGCAATGATAATAATACGGTACTCGAAGGCGAACTGAATGTGCCGCTGGACGAAGGACAGACGATTAGGCGTTTTGCTATGGACGTAAACGGTAACTTGCGCGAAGGCGTGCCGGTTGAAAAACAACAAGCACGTGTAGCATTTGAGAGCGTTGTAAGGAGAAAAACAGACCCCGGACTAATAGAACTTACGCGAGGAAATTCTTTCAGAACAAGGGTTTATCCGATCCCGGCCAAAGGCGTTAAAACCGTAGTAGTAGGCTATGACCAAGAATTGCCGGCATTTAACGACCGATTGCAGTACGTTCTGCCGTTTGTATTCAAAAAGCCTGTTGCGGGCTTTACTATTCGTGCGGAATCGGCGGGAAGTGATGCCGAACCAAAAGTCGAAGAAGCCGCTACCGGTGCCGAATTCATTCCTGAAAACGATGGATTTGCACTTACGGTCCGCCGAACAAATTACGTTTCCGAGCGGCCTTTTTCGTTCTCATTGCCGGCCGGCGAAAGCCGTGCTTTTACTGCGGATCAAGCCGGAACTTCATATTTCTATATTTTTTCGACGACACAAGGACAATTTGAAAAAAAACTGTCCCCGCGTTCTTTAGTATTGGTATGGGACGCTTCCGGCTCCGGTTCAAAACGTCAAATAATTAAAGAATTGGCACTTCTTGACTTATATTTTCAAAAAATAACTTCTTGTGAAGTACAAACTTTAATATTGCGTGACAATATCGAATCAGGGCGTAAATTTTCCGTTGTGGGCGGTAACAGTTCCGTATTGCGCGAATATCTGCAAAATCAGCCTTTCGACGGTGCTACAAATCTCGGCTCATTAGACTTGCGGCATTATCGCGGCGACGAAATCCTGCTGTTTTCCGACGGAACAGGCAATTTCGGCGGCAAGGAAATTATGCTTGGCAATGCTCCTGTTTATGCCGTAAATTCTTCGCCGGATGCCGAGTATTCGTATTTGCGGTATGTTTCACAGAAAACGGGCGGTGCGTTTATCAATCTGCTTTCATCTGAAAATGAAGACGCGCTCGAACTACTTACCTCGCGACAATTGACTTTAATATCGGCAACAAGTACGGGAGCCACCGATATTGTTCCTTCTGTTCCTACGCCTGTTCCGGCGGGCGGTATAGGCATCTGCGGAAAAATGAATGGTGGAACAGCCGTGATTACACTGCATTACGGCTATGGCGGCCGCGAAGAATTTACCGAAACAGTCAGAATTTCCACTAAAGAAAATAAAACCGATGCCGATTTTATCGGCTCGTTGCACGCGGCAAAAAAAATCGCAGAATTAGATATGAAATATTCTGAAAATAAAGCGGAAATAACCCGTTTGGGCAAGGAATTTTCAATAGTTACGCGAAATACGTCGCTAATCGTTCTCGACCGTGTCGAGGATTATGCGCAGCATGAAATTACGCCGCCGGAAGAATTACTTGCAGCCTATAATCGTATAATGACAACGAAAAAGCAACAAAAAATACTCGATGATTCGACTCGTTTTGCCGATGTGTTGCGTTTATTTGCCGATAGACAAAAATGGTGGAATGAAAAATTTCCCAAACCTATGCTTATTGATAAATCCGAGCAAATTCTGCGCATATCCGGTGATGAAACAATGAATGATGAAACAATGTCGGAGCAAAGTGATGCTCTGATGCCGACGAGCAGAAGCATGAGAGCGTCTGCGTCACCTATGATGGAGAGCAGAATGGGGCGTGGCGGAATGAGTGCGATGAACGGCAGAGGCGCCGTGCAGTATAATACCGCCGAATCGAATGAGAGCGACGACGAAATACAAACAACATCTTCTATTTCACTTGAAGCGTGGAATCCGGAAACGCCATATATTGAAAAGTTAAAATCATCGCCAAAGCAAGAGCAATATAAAACATATTTGGCATTGAAATCGGAATACGGCGGCGCGGCAGGCTTCTTTTTAGATGTTGCGGATTTTTTTTATAATGACGGACAAAAAGACGTTGCGCTCAGAGTCCTGTCGAATATAGCCGAAATGGAACTTGAAAATCCGCAGATATTTCGAGTTTTAGGCCATAGACTAATGCAATTAGGTTATACCGAATATGCGGTTGGAATTTTTAGAGATGTTCTTGAAATGCGCGGGGAAGAGCCGCAATCCTATCGTGATTTGGCTCTGGCCTTGGCCGCCGATAATAACCCGCAGGAAGCCGCCGACTTGCTTTATCATATCATTGTGAATAAGTGGGACGCACGATTTCCCGAAATTGAACTGATTGTAGCCGGCGAGTTGAATCGTTTGACGGCGAAAAGCAGAAATACCGTTAAAACCGGAAAATTCGATAAAAGACTGTTGACAAATATGCCGGCAGATATTCGCGTGGTTCTTACTTGGGATGCGGATAATTGTGATATGGACTTATGGGTTACAGACCCGAAAGGTGAAAAATGTTTCTATGGAAACCGCGACACAAGGTGGGGCGGGCATATCTCGCGCGACCTTGTGGGCGGCTACGGCCCAGAAGAATTTATTATGAAAAAAGCAATTCCAGGAACATATACGGTTCAGGTTAATTACTACGGAACAACGAGCCAAAAAACAGTAGGGCCGACTACTGTTCAAGTTGTGCTTTTTACGCGCTATGCTACAGGGCGTGAAGAAAAAAAAGAAATAACCATGCGTCTGAACAAAACTCGCGAAGTTATTGATATCGGTAAATTTGAGTTTGCGGAAAATTGATGAATTGCGTATAATTCACCCAAAGATAAAGGCGCGACAGTAATGTCGCGCCTTTATATGTTCCGACATAAACAGAAAAGGTTTAATTTAAAAAATATGGTTATACTAAATTTTTAATGGAGTAAATTTACAGGGAGAAAGTTGGAAATGGAATTTATAGATTTTCTACGTGAGATGTTAGGCATTACCGAAGATTTTGCCATTACTCGAATAGATAAAGATG
>JADZAA010000034.1 GCA_020852855.1 Bacteroidota bacterium | reverse complement strand
TGCCCACGTAGTAGTCGCCCCCGTTCAAAGCCGGACCTATGAAGCCGTCCAATACATTATTGTTGGGATTATTGTCGCCGTCTGCAAAAGGACTTTTTGCGTTTTTAAGCGTAACTTGTACGCGATAAGGTGTCAAAGGATTGTTGATTGCGGCATTGGTCAGCAGTTTAACGATAGTCGTAGAGCCGCCCGTAAGATCTCCTGCCCATGTAACGTTCGAGCCGGAAGCTATGACCGTATTGGTAGCCACATTTGTAACCGTAAAATCGTAATCAACACTTATCAGGCTTACCACACCGGTATTGCTAAGCGTAAATCCAATATCATAAGTACCTGCCGCCGCCGGAAGCGGAACGCCGCTTGAAGAGCCGGGCATTGTAAGTGCAATTGCGGTAGGCGACGGGTCGGCAAGAGGAGGAAGTATGGTTACATTGTAATCCTCTATCTCACCGTAGGTACCATAATCACAAGGATAGTAAGACGACGGATAGCCGTTATTGTTTATATCTGTACCTATACTTGAGCGAACACGCATACGCCATGTACCGGTAGTTGCGGTAGTCGGTATTGTGAAAGTAACTCCGGTGGAACGTGCATCTGCGAACGGCATATCCGTCATTATCATTTCATTGCCGTCAAAGTAATTATTGCCGTTAAAGTCTACCCATATCGTGATAGCACCGCGGTATGAGCCGAGCCACTCATCCGTACCATCTTCATGTATAGCATCAACCTTGAAAAGCGTGGGCATACCGGCAAGAAGCTGAATCGGCTGAAGGTTATTGTAGTAGATATATTGCGGATACTCTGTGCACTCGCTATTGTTGGTGAAAGATCCTACCGATACTTTATGAATAATACCGGCATAGTCATAGCCTGCACAATAGGCATACGAATATGGCTGACAATAAGGCGATGCCGAAGTGGTTTGCGCGGAAGCATAACTGCTTCCCCACCCGATAGCAAGTATAGCCAGCACTAAAAGCCGAAAATACTTTGTCATAAAAACTCCGAATATGTTATTGAAAAAGAAAAAAAAACGTGAAATATTAAAATACATATAGCTGTTGCGAGTATTCACTTCATAAATATGTAAACTCCTTATACGATGTACAAAAGATACAACGTACAAGCAATAGTATCTAAAGGGAGTTACGACAAGTGTTAAAGTACCGCGGGAAATGCGGGGGGCGAAAAAGAAAATGCTTAATCAGCCTTTTTTAAGGCTTGGAAAAGTAAACTTGCACTATGTAAGTGCGCAAGAATCGGTAAAAAACCGAAGAGGGAATGAAATTACCGAACGTGGAAACAGTTCGCAGATGAAATATTGCCGGAAAGGGAAATATCCGGCGAAATGAGAAATTCTTACGAAAGATAATGAATTTTAATCGTAGAACGCCTGCTTAATGTAAATTTCAGGCAAAAGCATCGTTTTCACATAGAATCAAGATGCAACCAAGCACTCTTAACAGCAATAACCGTTATAGTATAATTTTGTTTCGCTTCCGCTCAAAAAAACTTTTTTTTGGTTACGGCGTTTTCTTGAAGATTTCCGCAAAACGACAACTGTTCGACCGATACTATTCTACAGTAATATTAGAAACCCAAACCTCAGTTTTTTATTTGGAAAGGCATGAGTCTGCGCAAATAGTCGCCGGTTTTATCACTGATATTGGCTATAACAAGACGCGTTCCGTCTTCCCCGTCTTCGCGTTCTATTACTTCGCCGGCAGCATAAGCAATATCAATGGATTTCATCTGCGAATATGGAATAAGTACTGCCAAAGTATGTAATTGTTCTACGATTTCGGCTACGAGAGCGTCGAGCAGGGTATCTATGTTTATAAGACGAGAAGCCGAAACAGGAACAGCACCCGGAAATTCGGCTAATAATGTTCCGATAGATTCACTCGGAGTCAAACTATCAATTTTATTTAGAACATAAACTACGGGCTTTTGTTCGCAACCGATAGATTTCAAAGTATCTTGCACTACCGCCACCTGCTCTCGGAAGCCCGGATTGGAAGCATCTATTACGTGCAACAGAACGTCTGCTTCGCGCACTTCGGCCAATGTACTGCGAAATGAAGCAATGAGTTGCACCGGCAATTTACGAATAAACCCTACCGTATCAGAAATCAATGCTTTTGCGCCGTTTGGCATAATAAATTGCCTTACGGTAGAATCGAGAGTAGCGAAAAGCTGATTTGCCACATAAGCATCGCCATCGGAAATAACGTTTAGCAAAGTAGATTTTCCTGCATTTGTGTATCCGACAAGTGCAAATCTCGGTAAATTGCTCCGGCCTTTCCGCTGTTCAAATTTCTGACGCTCTACGGCGTTTAATTTTTCCTGTAATTCGCTGATACGGGCGCGAACAAGGCGGCGGTCTGTTTCTATTTGTGTTTCTCCGGGGCCGCGTGCGCCTATACCGCCGTACTGCTTGGATAGATGCGTCCACATACGCGAAAGCCTTGGCAACATATATTGTAATTGTGCAAGTTCCACTTGAAGTTTTGCTTCTGCTGTGCGGGCGCGGCGAGCGAAAATATCGAGAATTACTGCGCTACGGTCAAGAACTTTCACCTGCAATTCCCGCTCGAGATTACGAAACTGAATCGGTGTAAGCTCGTCGTCAAATAAGACAAGCGTTATTCCTTGTTCTTCTATAAGCAGTTTTATCTCTTCAACTTTTCCTTTGCCTACGGCCGTGGCTACGTCGGGGCACTCGCGCTCTTGATATAACCGCGCCACAACCTCTGCACCTGCATTTTCAGCCAAAAACGCCAATTCGTCAAGATATTCTACTGCAGTTTCGCGATAGCGAGTTCCTTTTTGCGTAACAGCGACGGCAAGTGCCTTTTCTATTGGTTGGGCAGTTTCAAGAAGTACGTTTTTCATAAACTAACCTCAAAGCCTTGTTCGCTGAAAATTTGCTTCCAATCCATCCCTGGAGCAAGTCCGGTTATTTCTAAATGCGTTGCTAAAGTAGGTATGGGGGACCGAAGTATATATTTCCTTCCAAAAAGAATATGTTGCCAACAATAAAGCCAAGATTTAACATAAATTTTAAATGTTTCTTTTATATCATTATCGGAAAATATATGTCGTGGATTCCGAATTATTTTTTTTGTCAAGGCTGCCCACAAGCTGGCATCGTAATTCTTCCGGGTATATGTGGCAAATATTTTACCCGCCGCCGCAAGATGTTTTTTTGATGTCATGAAAGTCATACAAGTAGTAGCCGCACTACGCCAATGGATATTTCCGGCAATGGTAATTTTCGAGTAATAATTATGCAATGCTCTGTAATAATAATCGGGGTGGTCGTATGGCGTAAGAAAATGCGCATCGGGCAATTCGTCCATACTTTCCAACATTTTTACAATAGAATTATCAAAAAAATAATAGTCGTCTTCACAAAAAAATACATTTTCCGCATCTCCTTGCGATAGAAGTATTTTCATTTGTTCACCAAACGTCGTGCCGTTTCCGGCACCTGAATATCTGTGAAAAATTAAATGCTCCGACGCAACATATTTTTTAAATATGTCCAGATAATTATCAGGGCAATTATCAAGTAATATATGATATTTAACACGAAGATTGCCGCAACCTCGAACCAACGATGCAAAAGTTGCATCCACCATTGCGTATTTATCTCTCGGGAATATGGCCGGTGTTTTAGAAATGCCGGGATATGCTCTATATGCTATTGTTAGTTCGTATTTCATGTAAAAAGAATTATTTTATAAATACAGATTCTTTTTCCATGCTGTTAAAAATTTTGCATACAATTCTTGTTTTCTGTTCCAAAACTGTGTGTCAGGCATAAATAATCTTGCTGTCTTTGCTATTGCTTCAGTAGAAAAAAAATGGATAAACTCCATTATTGTAAAAAATGTAAGCACAAATTTACCGTAATGTTTTTTCAGAAAAATTATTTTGCCGTCGACCAAAAGTTGTACGCTTTCTTTGTGTGGGAAAGCATTGGAACTTGCGCCGCGAATATGCTCCGAACGAATCCACGGACAGAGCATGTTTTTCCAACCTTTTTTTCGTAATCTGAAACAATAATCCGTTTCTTCGGCATAGAAAAAAAACGCTTCGTCAAAGCCTCCGACTTCATCGAAGGCTGTTCGGCGCGTCATAAGAATAGCACCGTCAATATATTCTGTTTCTTTTGGTACAAATTGATTTTTATTCGCATTAAATGCTTTTGCATTTCTATAATTTATAAATTTATTGATTCCCAAAATATCATATATTCCGAATTTTATTCCCGGATAGTAACCATGGCTTCGCTGCCAAGAACCGTCTGGATATACTTGTTGCAATCCTGCCGTTCCCGCATTTGGCACCACGCTCATAAAATTATACAATTCGTCTATCGCTTTCGGGAAATATCTTGTATCAGCGTTGGTTATCAGGCATATTTCCGACGATGTAGCAGCCATACCGGTATTTACGGCAGCCGCATAACCACCGTTTGTAGTACGCTCTATTATATTCACGTCGGTATACCTTGCTTTTATTGCCTTTACCGTACCGTCCGACGAGTTATTATCCACTACAGTAATCGTATGCGGCAATGTGCAGGTTTCCATTACGGAGGCTATACACCGTAATGTTAAATCACGAGTATTAAACGAAATAATTATTATGTCCAGCAACGCTTCCATTATTTCGAGCAAATAAAAAAAAGGCGATGTTCGGGCATCGCCTTTGCAGTCTGTCGGGGTGAGAGGATTTGAACCTCCGACCCCCTCGTCCCGAACGAGGTGCTCTACCGGGCTGAGCCACACCCCGAACATTTAGTGCGAAAATACGGCATTTTGGCGAATTTGCCAACCAAATAATCCGAATTTTGTAATTTAACGGAAAATACTCTTATTCTACACCTCTTTTTCCGACGATGAATATCAAATCTTCGCAGTTCTGTTTGGTTGCTCTTGCACTGCTAATCTTCGTTGCTTGCTCTTCAGTAAATATTCCGATTCCAACGCAAGCCGACGCGGAACGCGGCGCAAGGCTATTTGCGGATTTAACTTTGGAATCTCTTAATCAAGGGAAAGCAGACCACGACAGATATTGCAATACTTGTCATAATTACAAGCCTTTGGAAAAGTATACAACCGAGCAGTGGGAAAAAATTGTTCCCAAAATGGCCTCTAAAGCAGCAAAAAAAGCCGGACGCGAAGTTATAGATGCAGTAGCGCAGGAATCTATACGCAAGTATGTTGTTACTATGTGCGACATTGACAAATAAATGCTTTAATTCTATAACTTTACTTAAATGCTATGGCAACCGAAATAACGGTCTCTCTCGGTGAAACTCCCTATCTGACTACCGCCGATAACGGAAGGCATATTTTCTATATTGACGAACCGCTCTCGGCAGGCGGCGGCGATACTGCACCCGACCCGATGGAAATGTTGCTCGCTTCATTAGGAAGTTGCTCGTTAATTACAATGAAAATGTACGCCACGCGCAAGGAATGGCTAATCCGTTCTATGAAAATGAAACTTTCTATTTCAACCGAACGAACCGCAGACGGACAACGCTCCGTAATTCATAGGCATATCATAATTGACGGCGATTTGGACGAGCAACAACGCGAACGCATTGTTCATATTTCAAAGCAATGCCCGGTGGCGCGAGTATTATCGGGAAACGTCAATATAGAAACGGAAATAGAGCCGGCAAATTGACTCGGTAATACAAGAACGAAAATGAAAAAACGAATGAACAATATCGGTAAACAGATAGTTATGTTCGGTATTTTTACCGACAAATGAACCGTTTGCCGCTATCGAAGCGTTTCATGACGGACGGGATAGTTTCGCCTAAGTGTATCGAAAGCTGACGCACGTTTTCCAATAGATAATTTCATCGTTTCTTTGAAAGCAACAGAATCTTCGTCAAGACGGCGACGCAATTTCAGTAAGGAAAAAATGTCGCTCGGAGCAATCGTGTTATTAGTTCCAGGGAAATTAAATTCAGGCTGTGGAAACTGAATTTTCAGATAGCGATAAAAAGCCTCTGCGCACATTCGCGCACCAAGAATTTTAGCTTCATAGCTGTATCCCGCTATATGCGGCGTGGCAAGCAACGAAGGCAGCACAATATCTTGGCGTACCTTAGGCTCGTTTAGAAAAACATCAAAAACCGCGTCAATTTTTTTTGAGGAAATTCGACTGACAAATGCGTCCTCGTCAACAATTCCGCCTCTCGAAGCATGAATAAATAAGTTTCCTTGCGGTAACAAATCTATAACTGCTTCATCAAATAAATTTACGGTTGGATATAATCCATCGGAAATAAGCGGAATATGATTGGAAATAATGTGTGAATTGCTGCATAGTTCGTCTAATTCCACGTATCGAAAATCTTGCGGAAACTCAAAACCGGCATTTTGAAGCGGCGGGTCGTTAATCCATACTTCCATTTGCAGAAATTGCCGTGCATAACGGGCAATTTTCCGGCCGATTGCACCATAACCTACGATACCCAAACGCTTTCCGGCTAATTCTGTTCTTCGATATTTAGCCCAGTAAAGCAAGGCAAACATCACGTATTCGGCAACTGAATTGCTGTTCGCACCCGGCGCGGAAGCAAATCCAATATTCTTGTCTTTAAGGTATTTTCTGTCAATGTGGTCGTAACCGGCAGTTGCAGTGGCAACAAATTTTACAGAAGTTCCGTCAAGCAGTTTTTCGTTCACTTGTGTTACCGAGCGCGTAAACAAAGCGTCGCACTCGATAAGTTCCGCATTTGAAATATAGCGTCCATCGAATAAGCGTATTTCTGCTATCGGCGCAAGAAGTTCGGCAAGCGACGGGATATTACGATCTACAAAGCATACGAGGCGCATGGCGAAGTTATGACGATTTGAATATCGCCTTAAAAACATGCCACGCAATTTGGGGATTTTCTTTCAAGCGGCGCGTGGAATAGCCGTACCAATCTTCGCCGAAAGGCACATAAATACGAACGCGGCGGCCGGCACTAAGCAAAGCGTTACGCCGCTCTTCGCGAACTCCGAGCAACATTTGAAATTCATGCGCGGTACTCTCGGCCGGCTGTTCGCCAAGCAAATTCTCGGCATCGGATATTAAGTTATCGTCATGTGTGGCGATACCCACTTTTGCACCACCATCAACCAAAATGCGTAGAAGTTTTTTGTAATTTGCACGAATTTCGTCTGGTTGCTTAAAAGCTATGGACGCATCTTCTACATAAATTCCCTTGCAAAGCCGCACTGACGGCGCAAGTGGCAAAAGCGAAAGAACATCGCCTTCACTGCGTCGCATATAAGCCTGTATCACAACACCTACATTATTGAATCCTTCGGCACGAAGGCGGCGATAATAGTCAAGCGTAGCAGATGTATATGGCGAATTTTCCATATCCATTCGTGTAAAGATACCTCGTTCCGACGCAAATTCCACAAGTGCGCGAATATTCGCATAGCCGAAATCATTATCCACGGCAAGACCGAGAGAAGTAGGTTTAACCGAAAGATAGCTCGACAATTTATATTCTTCAATGGCCTTTATTACTTCTTTCGAGGCTTTGGTTTCGCTCAATGCCCGCTCGCGTGAATCAACAAATTCCCCTAATACGTCAATCGTGGCGGCAGCACCTTTTCGGGCTAATTCTTTCGCCACTCGAACAGCGTCTGACAGCGCATCTCCGGCGATATAACGCTTGGCAACGGCACGAACTACAGACCGCGGAATTATAGGAAGTGATTTTGCAATTAAAGAATTGAACATTGACGTATTTCCCAAGATAAATTTGCGGTAAATATATGCAGAATTCGCCGAAAATGCTGCACTTGGGCATTTAAGTAAAAGTAAATTATACTCCTACGCCGCCGTTCTGCTGCTGTTAATATCTGCGGAACGATTCTCTGTCGTTTCCGTATCTGATTCGGCCGCTGTGTCTGTTTTTCCGGTTAATTGAGCATAGGACGGTATTCTTGCATTAAATACAAACAGCAATATCATGCCGCAGGTTACGCATGAGTCGGCAATATTAAATACCGGCCAATGGCTCCAAGTTTGCCCGAAAACTACAACATCAGGTATATCAATTTGAATAAAATCAACAACTGCACCGAAAAACAGCGGTGATTCGCCATAGAGCACGCCATAGAAAGCACGGTCTATAAAATTACCTAATGCACCGGAAAGAATAAGCATTATCCCTATGCGAACAGCGGCCGAAAACCCCGAAAGTTTGTGCAAATACCATGCAAGCCCACAAGCGGCAATCAGAGAAAAAGATGTAAGAAATATCTTGCCGGAACCGAAAGTAATTCCGAAAGCCATACCCGGATTTTCTACAAACGTAAATCGAATAACGTCGCCAATGACGGGAATGGTTTGTCCCGGGAACATTCCCGTATGCTCAAGTCCGAACAACGAGAATCCTTTAACGGTCAGCTTAGCGACTTGGTCAAATAAAATCAAGAGCGCGGTGAAAATGAAATAAGGTAGAGAGGAAGAACGTTTGTTCACGACAATAATCAAACGATATATGAAGAAATTCCGGCTTTATTTTATGGCAAATTATATACGCATTATTCTTTTTGAAGCCGACGAAGCGTTTGCCCCGCCGGCCTTAAAAGTGCGTTTTGGCTTATCGGCCGGTTATGCGGTCGATTCCGTCTTCGGGGCATTCGTTACGAATTTTGTACGAAGCCGAAAGCGTGGTTATAGGAACGGCTATAAGGCGTTCCTTAGCTATTAAGATATTACACTCGCGGCAAACGCCATAGGTTTTATCGTCAACTCTGCGTAAGGCCTCGTCGAGTTTGCGAAGATATTCGTTTATGCGGTTAATTTGCACATAGGTTTTATCCTTTTCAATTGCTTCGCTGCCTTGCTCTGCCATGTGCATCGAATATATCATTGTATCGTCGGCATTGCCGTAATTGGCAAGGTCGTCAAGCCGCTCTTGCAACATACGCATTTCTTCAAGAGCATCTTTTTTTGCTTTATTTACTATTCCACGAAAAAATTCAAGGTCTTCATCGGAATATCTAACAATTGGGCGCGGCATACCGCCGGGCGGCGCAGACTCATTTGCAGCCGCAGGTGTTTCAAAATTTTCCATGTCGTTTTCCTTCTCGAATAAGGATTAAATAAATGTTGGCAACAACATTATAAGGTTGGTTCAGACTTTTTCTACGACAATAAATGCCGTTTGCTCATATATTTCGACGCCTTGTCCAAGTTCTTTATCGCTGAAATTCAGCTCCGTCGCCAAGGTTTCGTTCATCACGTAGCCGCGCATTGTTTCGATACTTCGGCAAATATGTACGGGTGCGCAAATCGTCATACGAATACGGTCTGTTACATTAAGCCCGGCATCTTTTCGTACATTCTGCGCTCTGTTTACAAATTCTCGCGCAAGTCCTTCGGCAATAAGCTCTTCATCAATTTCGGTGTCGAGTGCCACGGTAAGCGTTCCGTCCGTAGTTACCAGCCACCCTTCCACATCGGCACTTACGATTTCCACATCTTCAGCGGAAACAACTATTGGCTCGCCTGCCGCCAAGAGCGAACATTCTCCGGTCTGTTGCAAACGGCGGATATTATCGTCGGACATTTCGCGTATGGCTTGTGCGGCCGCTTGCGTGGATTTACCGAATTTTTTTCCGATATTCTTGAAATTCGGGCGTGCGCTACGGCGCACAATGCCCGCGTCGTCCTTTACGTATTCGATATATTTTATATTTATCTCGTCAAGTATAATGTCCTCAATCGCTTGAAAATCACGGCGTTGTTGCGATGACGATATCGGCAGAAGTATTCGGCGCAACGGTTGCCGTGTCCGAATTTTGGCTCTCTCTCGTAGAGAACGCGCCAGAAACACGACTTTTTGTGCCAATGACATACGGCGTTCAAGGTCTTCGTTTATCAACGTCGCGTCAGGCTTGGGCATATCCGACAAATGAACCGATACGGGCTGTCCCGTAGCTCGCAACGAGCGATACAGATAATCCGATAGGAACGGTGCGGCCGGTGCAACCATTGCGGCAATAGTCATCAATGTTTCGCGAAGCGTTTGATAGGCTGCTATTTTTTCCGCATCGCGCTCGCCTTTCCAGAAACGGCGGCGATTCCGACGAACATACCAATTTGATACGTCGTTCCTTAAAAAATCTTGCACTATACGCGCCGCACGATGAATATCGAGCGAATCCATAGCCTCACGGTAACGAGCAAGTGTCGAGTTAAGTGCCGAGAGTATCCAACGGTCAATCTCGGGACGCTCATCTATAGGAACGGGCTGTTCATTGCCCGTAATGTCGTCTATATTTGCGTAAAGAGCATAAAATTTATACGATTCGGTGAAATAACGGAAAAAGTCCGACACGACGGTTTTTACCAAATCTTGCTCGTTAAATAAAGTAGGCCGCCACGGCGGATTATTCACTATCATATACCAGCGAACAGCATCTGCACCGCGCCGTGCCATAATTTCAAACGGGTCTATCGTATTTCCTTTCGACTTAGACATTTTCCGCCCTTTCTCGTCTAATATCAAGTCATTAACTATAATAGACTTGAAAGCCGGCTTGCCAAATACGGCAGAGGCTATATTATGCAATGTATAAAACCAGCCGCGCGTTTGGTCAATACCTTCCGCAATAAAATCAGCGGGGAAATTTTGCTCGAAAACATCCTTGTTTTCAAATGGATAATGGAACTGTGCAAAAGGAACAGCACCGGAATCGAACCATACGTCTATTACTTCGGGTACGCGGCGATAGGTCTTGCCGTTGCGACGAAAAATAACGCGGTCTGCAAACGGGCGATGCAAGTCTATTTCCACTCCCGATTCTTTTACGGGAACGGTAACGCCTTCGCGCACTTCGTAGAGGCCTTCGCAAAGTTCGGCTATAGAACCGACTACAAACATATCATCGTCGCCGTCTGCCACCCAAATAGGCAACGGCGTTCCCCAGAATCTGTCGCGCGAAAGCGACCAATCTTTTACTTCCTCCAACCAATTGCCGAAGCGCCCTTTTCCTATTTCGGGCGGTTGCCAATTTATCTCGGCATTCAGGTCTATCATCGCAGACTTATACTCGGGCGAACGAATGAACCAAGACTCTCGCGCATAATACATAACCGGATTTTCTGTGCGCCAGCAATGCGGATAGCTGTGCAAATAATCGAATGTTGCACGATATATTTTGCCCGATTTCTTCAACGCCTTCACAATGTCGCGGTCGGCACCATCTTCTGTATGGTCGGAATATGTAAAATTCTTAATGGCGCGCCCTGCAAATTCGCCCACGTCTTCGGTAAAATGTCCGTTTGGCGTAACCGGCTGTAAAAACGGCAAATTATACCGTTTTGACATTTCAAGGTCGTCTACGCCGAATGCCGGAGCAATATGCACAATTCCTGTTCCGTCGGAGGTAGTAACAAAATCTCCGGCCAATACGGTTAAAGCGTTCGGATATTTTTTGCGGTCAATCGGACAATACTCGAAAATCTTCTCGTACACAGAACCTATTATCGCATTTCCGGAAAAAGTTTTAATGATTTCCGTTTCTCCGTCAAGTGCGGATATTCTGGCATTTGCAATTACAAATTTTTCCGATATACTTGCGCCGTCAATTATGCGTGTATTATTCACAAGAGCGTATTCAACGTCAGCCCCGACTGCCAAGGCCGTATTGGCAAATAAAGTCCAAGGCGTGGTTGTCCATACTAAAATTGCTGCATCGTCGATATCCGGCACCGGCGAAGAAATAATGCGAAGTTTCAGGTAGCAATTCGGGTCTCTTACGTCGCGATAGCCCAGCGAAAGCTCGTGCGAACTTAGCGGGGTTTCTATGGTAGGCGACTGCGGAACGACCTTAAAACCTTTGTAAATCAGTCCCTTATCGAAAAATTGCTTTAATGCCCACCAAACCGATTCCACGTAATCATTTGAGCATGTAATATATGCCGAGTCTAAATCTACCCAATAGCCCATGCGTGTAGTAAATTCACGCCAGCCGCCGTCCATTTTGATATTTTTATATACAAAATCTTTACATGCGGCATTGAAACGCTCAACACCGATACGCTCTATATCGGATTTGTGCGTTAATTTCATCTGTTGCTGAACGGCAATTTCTACCGGTAAACCGTGCGTATCCCATCCGGCCTGCCGTCTTACATAATATCCGCACATAGCCTTGTAGCGGCATATCATATCTTTAACGGTACGAGCCATCAGATGATGCAGACCAGGTTTGCCGTTTACGGTGGGCGGCCCCTCGAAAAAACTAAACACAGGCGCGTCGGTGCGTTGTTCCACCGAGCGTTCAAAAATCTTTTCTTCGTTCCAGATACGCAGTATATTTTCTTCCAATTCAGCGTAGTTCAAACGATCGGGTAACTGTTTGTACATAAATGTGCCGTTTGTATTTCGCGGTCTTCTGTTCGATTGCAAAAATTACCTCGCAAATAGAGGGAACGTAACGAGCCGTACGCCCGTAGCTGTTTTAACGGGTATTTTGCTGTTTCAAAAATGCAAAAATACCGTTTTTTGGCCTTATTTAATTGAAAACGAGCAAAGATGTTGCTTTCGGCTTATCTTCCGTTCGATTATCAAATCAATACTCTGTACGGCTCGCAAATACAAACGCCGTAAAAAATAGTGTAATTTTGCACTTCAACAATCGGGCAATATGCCTTTATTATTTGCACCCATGCGAATGCTCAAGACGTTTTTCGTACATATTTTATTGGCACTTACAGCAATAGGAATGATTTTTCCACTACTGTGGATGCTTCTTGTTTCATTGCATATAAGCCCCGAATCTTACGATTCTTTCGGTGCTTTACTTGCAGCGCCGTATTCGCTTTCAAACTATGCCGATGCTTTGCAGTCCGACGATTTTGGCAGATACTTCATTAATTCCATCATAGTTGGCATAATTGTTACAACCGGAAACGTCGTATTTTGCTTAATGACCGGCTACGCACTTGCACGGCGTTCTTTCTTCGGCAAAAGAATAGTATTTGCAAGCGTACTCGGCGTATTGATGCTGCCGCAACAAATGCTTATGATACCACTGTACCGCATAATGACGCAACTCGGCTGGATAGATACGTGGTACGCGCTGATAATTCCTTGGCTTGTAACGCCGTTCGGTGTTTTCTTGACGAGGCAATACATAATGAATCTTCCGACGGATATCGAAGATGCCGCACGAATAGACGGTGCCGGAGAGTGGCGTATACTTTTTCGGATAATCGCGCCGCTTTGCCGCCCGATATTGACAGTATTGGCAATTTATACTTTCCTTATGAATTGGAATTCTTTTCTATATCCATTTTTATTCACGAATGATGCTCAATACAGAACTTTGCCCGTAGGCCTTGCTTTTTATATCGGCAAACAATCTATTGATTGGGGACATTTGATGGCCGGTGCCGGTATATCGGCCTTGCCCGTATTATTACTTTTCGCGATATTCCACAAGCGCGTAATCGAAGGATTGACGGCGGGAGCATTAAAAGAATAGACTATGTATTTTTCCATAGATTCAACCGTAGAATTCTGAATATTGCATACTAAGTTATTACAAAAAACAAACGGTGCCCGAATATCAATCCGAGCACCGTTTATACGTATAATATGCAAAGAATTACGGCAACTTTTCCACTACGTTATCAACAATGCCGTATTCAATGGCTTCTTTTGCATCAAGCCAATAATCGCGGTCGAAATCTTTCATAATTTTCTCGAAAGTTTGCCCGCAGTTTTCGGCAAGAATACGTGCGCCGAGTTCTTTGGTCTTAATAATTTCACGCGCTTGAATTTCAATGTCCGCAGAAAGCCCCTGCGCACCTCCGCTCGGCTGATGTATCATAATTTTGCCATGAGGGAAAACCGAGCGTTTGCCCTTTTCGCCGGCCGAAAGCAAAATAGAACCCATGGAAGCGGCAAGTCCCATGCATACGGTTGCAACGGGTGATTGTACCGACTTCATAACGTCATAGATAGCCATTCCGCTTGTAACGTAGCCGCCCGGGCTGTTAATATAAAAAGTAATTTCTTTGCCAGGCTCGACGGCATCAAGGTAAATAAGACGGTCTATTACATAGCGTGCCGAAGCATCGTCAACTTGCCCCCAAAGGAACACTCGACGTTCCGCGAGCATTTTTTCGTCAATGCGTTGTTTTGTCGTTTGCTTGTCTTTTTTCATTAATTCGTTTTCAATAAAGCTGTTAAAAATCTGCTGCGTTACGTCCGGCGTAGTTTAATGCAATTTCATGCCGTCGTCAAGTATTTCGTTCACTCTGCTTATGGACTCGGCTTCGGCATAGAATCTGATAAGCGGCTCTGTGCCGGAAGCACGGATAAGCAACCATGCATTTTCGAGATAAAACTTATAGCCGTCACGCAAATCGGTTGAGATTACGACATTCTTGCCGATTTTTACGGGGCCTTTGGCGCAGGCCGCCATAATATTTTTCTTTTGCGTTTCGGTTACGTGAACATCGCGGCGCATATAGCGGTGCGCCCCGAATTCTTTATCAAGGTCGTCGCAAAGTTCTTTTAACGATTTCTTCCGAGTTGCCATCATTTCAAGCAACAACAGCCCGTTAAAAACGCCGTCGCGCTCCGGTATATGCAGGCAAGTGCCCAATCCGCCGGACTCTTCGCCGCCTACTATGATTTTATGCTCGGTCATCAGTTTTGCCGTATGCTTAAAACCCACAGGCGTTTGATATAGTTTTATGTTCTTTTTAGCGCAATATGCGTCCACCATCGAAGTCAGCGAAACGGTTTTTACGACTGCGCCGCGTTTTTTCTTATCCTCATATAGATATTTCAGCAACAACATAAAAATTCTGTGCGAGTCGACAAATGCTCCGGTGGAATCAACCGCACCCAGCCTGTCTGCATCACCGTCGGTAGCCAATCCAACATCAAAATTTCCGGCTCGTACACCTTCTATAAGCGGGCGCAGGTTTTGCGTTATCGGCTCGGGGTGTCCTATCTCGCCGAAGGAAGGGTTGTATTCATTGTGAATTTGCGCAACATCGGGCAATAATCGGTCAAGCGTATTGATTCCGGCACCGTACATAGGGTCGTAAAGGACACGGAAGCCCGCATTTTTAATCAATTCTATATCAATTTTTTTGCGAATATACCGCAGATAAGATTCTTTCGCGTCGAATAAGCGAACAGCCCTAATTTCTACATATTCATCAAGCGACTTAAGCGTAATTTTTGGAGTTTTACTTGAAATTTTCGCTAATTCTCCTTCTACTTCGGCTATTTGTTCGGGCGTTGCCGGTCCGCCGAACGAACCTTTGATTTTGAAGCCGTTGTATTGCGGCGGATTATGACTGGCCGTTATCACAATTCCCAAAGTAGCCGATTTTTGCTTGGTATGATACGATATTTGGGGTGTGGACGCGCCGCTTTGCGCCAAATGTACTACAATGCCTTTCGACGCAATAATTCGGGCAGCTTCCTCTGCGAATTCTTTCGAGAGGAAGCGCGTATCATAGCCTATAACAACTGCGGGATTTTTGTGCTCGGGACGTTTGGCATAGTTGGCAACCGCCAGAGCAACAAGATGTAGATTATCGAACGTAAAATCGCGTGCAATCACGCCGCGCCAGCCGTCTGTGCCGAATACTATCATCTGTTTTTCTCAAAAAATAAGAGGATTTATCGCTTTTTGCTTTTACTCATATATATATGCGAGTTTACGACAGAGGTTCACGTCCGCCGTAAACAGCCGCTGTTCCGAGGTCTTCTTCGATACGAAGCAACTGATTGTATTTTGCCGTTCTATCGCTTCGGCTCGGCGCACCGGTTTTAATTTGTCCCGCATTTACGGCTACCGCTATATCGGCTATCGTGGAGTCTTCGGTTTCGCCGGAGCGATGCGAAATTACGGTTTTATATCCGTAGCGTTGCGCTAAACGAACTGCATCGAGCGTTTCCGTAAGAGTGCCTATTTGATTGACTTTGATAAGAATCGAGTTGGCTACGTTTTCTTCTATACCGCGAGCAAGAAATGCGGGATTGGTTACGAATAAATCGTCCCCCACAAGTTGAGTGCGCGAGCCGAGTGCGTCGGTCAGTGCTTTCCAGCCTTCCCAATCGTTTTCACCCATACCGTCTTCGATTGAAATAAGCGGATATTGGTCGCACAGCGATTCGTACCACCGAATCATTTGCTCGGAATTACGGCGTTCGCGAGTGGATTTGTAGAACACGTAACCGCCGTCTTGAACCATTTCGCTCGCGGCGACATCTACTGCCAGCAGAATATCTTCGCCCGGATTGTAGTTTGCCTTTATGGTTGCTTCCAGAATCGCCTCGAATGCTTCTTCGTTCGAGCCGAGCAACGGAGCGAATCCGCCCTCGTCGCCTACCGCCGTAGAACCTCCTCGCTTTTTCAGCACGGATTTAAGCGAGTGGAATATCTCGGTTCCCATTCGTAAGGCCTCGGCAAATGTGGGCGCACCGACGGGTAAAATCATAAATTCCTGAATATCAACGTTATTATCGGCGTGCCGTCCGCCGTTAAGAATATTCATCATAGGCGTTGGGAGCAATCGGGCATTTATGCCGCCGATATAACGGTAAAGCGGCGTTTTATACCATTTGGCAGACGCTTTTGCAACCGCAAGCGATACACCCAACATGGCGTTTGCCCCCAATTTCGATTTATTTTCAGTTCCGTCAAGGTCGCAAAGCAATGCGTCTATTTGCCGCTGATTATCCGGCAATAAATCTTCGAGGGCATCGGCAATAATGGTATTAACGTTATCAACTGCCTGACGAACGCCTTTGCCGCCGTAGCGGTGGTCGCCGTCGCGTAATTCACAAGCTTCATGCTCGCCCGTACTTGCTCCCGAGGGAACGGCAGCACGGCCTATTGTTCCGTCTTCGAGTGTTACATCTACTTCGAGTGTCGGATTGCCGCGGGAATCCAAAATTTCGCGCGCGATTACATTGCTTATTGCAGATATCATATTCGCATGAAATTATTGAAAAAATCGGCGTTTAGATAATCTTAAAAACAAAAACGCCGTTTTACTCATAAACAGTTCGGCTCAAAGAACGAATCCGAGGCCGTTGATGCGCTTGGCAAGTTGCACATCAAGCATTGTCGGACCGCCGCAATCATGCGTACTGCAAGTAATGCGAAGTTTGTTCCAGCCGTATAATAAAATATCGGGATGATGCCCCGACGCTTCGGCGACAATCGCTATTGCATTGATAATTCCGACACCCGATGCAAAACTTGCCGCACCGATTTCCAAAACGAGAGAATTGCCGGAGATTCGCCACCCCGGCAATTCAGTCGCCGTTAGTCTTTCGAGTTCAAATTCAGTAAGGAGTTCAGGGCGCGACATTATTGCCAAACTAAAATAAGCGAAAACATTCGGTTAGTTCAAAGCGGCTTCGAGCCGTCCGGCAATATAGGAACGTGAGGCCGCGCCTACTATCGTATCCACTAATTTACCGTTCTTGAAAATAAGAAGCGACGGTAAAGAGCGCACGCCATACTCGGTGGGAATGCGCGGATTATTATCCACATCCATTTTGCCGACAACCGCTTTGCCTTCGTACTCTTTTGCCAAATCGTCTATTATAGGGGCGATTTGACGGCATGGACCGCACCATGTAGCCCAAAAATCTATTAATACCGGATTGGAAGATTCAAGGACATCTTTGGAGAAACTGTCGTCGGTAATGTGCAGAGGCTGTGCCATTGCTATTTCTTTCCTCAGAAAATTTTTAGTAATATTAACGCAAAATTATCAAAGTTTTGCAGAATGAAAGACGAACAAGTGCAAGGTTTTGTGTAGGTGCTGTTTATAGTGCGGCTACATTGCATCCGTAACCCGCCGAATACTTCGCAATCCGTTCAAAAGACCGGATAATTCGAGCCGTTGCAATACTACGCCTTTCGATTTTGATGCATGTATAATCGAGCCGTTGCCTATGTACATTCCCACGTGGTCAATAGCACGGTTATCGAATGAGAAGAAAAATAAATCGCCCGCCGATGCTTCGGACGGAGCAATGGCACGCCCTACATACGACTGTTGCTGTGCGGTACGCGGCAGAACTACCCCACAAGAGCCGAATACTTGCACCGTAAACCCGGAACAATCCACGCATTGTTGCCCATTTCCACCGTAGCAGTAAGACATTCCCAGAAACTGTTGCGCCTTTTCAACTAGATTCTTCTGCAAAGGCGACAGCGGCCCGTCAGTTTGCGGGAACAACTGCTTTTGCCTGTTATTTTCCGTTTTCGACTTGTTTTCCGCTACACTTTCTGCGCTTTGCCGCCAAGCGGAGGAATCGGACGAGTACCGAACCGCACTTGCACAACCCGACACAAGCAACAAAGATAATGTGCAGAGAAACGGCATTGTAAGTATGATCCGCCCGAATAATAAAGAAATTGCACTCGTCATATTGTCGTTTCCACGATAAAGAGCCGTAAAACGTTAATAAGTTTCATTTACGCATAAGCAACTATTAAGCCAATTATCCGCCTTATTCTACAGCAATATGAGATATAGGCTTACTTGTGCTTTCAAGGCATTTTCAGCAATATGAACAACGCATCTGCATTTATTCGCCGCGATAGAGTAACGAGAGTGTTAACCGAAGACGGAAATTTTCGTGCAGCTATTGTTAACGCTACTGCAACGGCACTTACAGGACAAAAAAATCATAAATTAGATGTGTATTCCGGCTATTTCTTGGCACAAGGTTTAGCCGTTGTAGCAGCTTTGGCATCATTTCTCAAAGGAGAAGAGCGAATATCTTTGCAATTTGACGGTAACGGTGCCATACGCTCGATGTTTGTGGAATCGCTTCAAGTAGGCGAAACTCGCGGATATATCAGGCCGGCAGACTATGCAGACAAACGCGCAATCGGCATACCCGCTTCGGCCGGACTTGGCACCGGAACGCTTAAAGTTTCAAAAATCCTATACAATCGTTACGAACCTGTAACCGGTATTGTTCCAATGTACCCCGAATCTATTGCACAAACAATGGCAGGATATTTAGCAAATTCCGAGCAAATTCCATCGGCAGTTTCCATAGACGTTGCCCTCGGCGATGACGGATCTACGGTTTTTGCCGGTGCAATGATAACGCAGGCAATGCCGGGAGCGAATGCGGACGATATTCATACTGTGGAAGAAGCCATAGCCACAATGCCGCGTCTTTCCGAATTGGCACGTTCGGGTACGCAAGCCGATGAGATTCTGCGATTGGCTCTCGGTCGCAATTTCAAAACGGTAGGCTCTTCACCGGTGGATTTCTTCTGCCGTTGCTCTGTTGAACGTTTCAAAACAATGCTTATGGCGGCCGGTTACGACGAGATACAATCGATGCGTAAGCAAAAACAGAACGAACTCGTGTGTCAATATTGCAATAAACATTATTATCTTTCAGAGCGCGACTTTGCCGAATTGTTAACTTTACTGAAAGCGCAAGAAAACTGAGCAACGACTGTATAAGTACAAATGTTCGCAAAATAAAACTCCGAATATGCGTACTCTATAAAAACCGTTTCTCCGCGCTTGCCGTTAATTTGATAAAATTTCGTCGGTAAATTTCTTAAAAAACGTATTTTTGCCGATAATTCTTTTCCACATCTATTTTTTCTAACTTTTAAGGAGTTATGTATGCGTTTAGCAAAATTCGCCCTCGCAGGTGTAATGATTCTTGCACTCGGTATTGCCGGTTGCAACGAGAACGATAATCCGACGAATCCTCCGGCAACGCCGAATGCGCCTACGGCACTTATGGCAACCTCAAGAAGTGAAACTACTGTCGGTCTTAAATGGACAGCACCGGCAACCGGAGCTGCACCGACAGGTTACACCGTAAATTATACGGCAAACGGCGTTACAAACAGCTTGAATACTACAGGAACTACACTCGATGTTCCGGGACTTACGGAAGGAACAATTTACACTTTTACCGTAGTGTCAAAGAACGGAACGGCATCGAGCGTTGCATCGGGTGCAATTATGTGGGCACCGGCAAAGCGACTTACCGGAACGTTCAAAATCTATTCGTCGAAAAGCACAACAAACGGCAGCGGACTACGGTTTAATCCTGCCGCTGTACTGAAAATTGACCAAGGCGAGCAATGGGATATATGCTTTGACAATAAAGACGGCAAACCGTTAGTCGGCTCTCCGGGAGTTAGCGGCTACGTTGATGTGAACGCTGAGTTCCCGAACGGAAAGGTTGCAAAACTTGTTGCTACAGGACGTGATTATACAGGCGTTAACAGCCTCGATGAAATCTACGATGTGGATAGTCTGAGCGTTGCGCCGACAGGCGGCTTCCACGAAAACCTGAAAGACTTATCAACCGTTCCGGACCAAACCAAAGGCTACGCTTTTGTTGTTCGCTCGCGTGTAGACCCTAATACCGTCAATTTTGCAAAAGTATTGGTAAAATCTAACGGAACAGGTTTCGTTCAAGGTACGGGCAACGAACAATATATTGAAGTTGAAGTTTCCTATCAAACCTTGACCAATGTGCCTTATGCATTAGTTGCGCCGTTGGAACAAGCAGCCAAATTGCGCGAGAATAATCAGCGTCGCGCCAAATAAACCACATCGAAAACATCATAAAAAAAGCCCTGTATCACAGGGCTTTTTTTATATCGAATTATCCAAGCATTATTGCATTATTCGCGCGATTTGCGCTTTTGCACGTTTTCCACCGGAGAATCTTTTGCGGCAGGTTCGGTTTCACGGCTCTTTTGCTTTTGAACATTAGTTACACCGCTTTCTGTTTTTTGAGTTTTAACTTCTGCTTTCTTCTTAATACCAGTCGCAGATTTCTTTGCTTTAGCTTCTTGTTCAGCTTTCATGGCTGCTTCGGCTTTGGCAATAGAATCTTTGATTGCGGCACTATCTACCGTAGGTGCCGGCGGCGGCGGCGGTGCAGGCTCAACTACGGGCGGCGGCGGCGGCGGTGCAGGTTCTTCAGTCTTTTTCTCGCAACCGACGGCAATCAACGCGACGGCAACAGTAAGGCTGAATGCCTTAATTGCTTTGGAAAACATCATACAAATACCTCTTAATTTGTTAAAATGAAATTGCCTGAATATGGCAGTTAGACTATTTTGCGGCTGTTTTTAATCGCTTCCGTTAGTTTCTACGATAAAAGAGTAGAACTCGCTGAGTAAAAGTTACTTGCATTACGCAAAGTTCATTGTTAATTCACAATATAATAAACACAGACCCAAAAACAGCGTAAAACTTTCGAAAATATACGCAATAAAAAGTACTTTCGTTTTTCGGATATTAATTCTGCATTCAGCAGAATTTCGGAACACAAAACTATCGCCAAGCACCGAACTTGAACAGAAATGCTAAGATACAAGATTGCGGGCTACGCCGTCCGATACAAAACACGTGGTTGCAGCAGTTATTTTTTATCTTTCCAATTCCACCATTTTAGCTTTTCTACGTCTTGTTTGCTTGCAGGAGTTTCTGCAAAATACACGGCACATCTAAAAACATAAAGCAAGCACCTGTCCTGAACACAGCCGGCAAATTTATTCGAGATATCGTAAAGTTGTTGCGGGTATTTGCCTTTTAAGTCGTCAACGTGCCTGATGCCGATATTGTATAAATCCGTTGCAATAGATTTACCGATACCCGGAATTATTGTCAATGCTTGTATTGCCTGCGTTGCAGTCATTAAAGTTTTACGTTTCCATTTTCGTCAAGTTCCCAAAAAGGATTGTATGCAACTTCAAATAAATGTTCGTCCAAGTCTTTGAAATAACCGCTGTAACCGCCCCAATAAACTTTCTGCGCGGGTTTTACTATAGTTGCACCAAGTTTTGCAACCTTTTCTAAAACTTCGTCAACTTCTTTTTCCGATTTTGTATTATGCGAAATTGTCAGCCCCGAAAATGTTGTAGGCTGATACGTCAATGTCGTATCGTCGGCAAGTTCCTGCCTTGGGTGTAAGGCTAAAATAATTCCTCCCAAGTCAAACAAAGCCAAACCGTCCATGCTTTTTTCCGACTTTTTCCAACCGAGCCCTTTTTCGTAGAAATCTAACGATTTTTGGAAGTCACCGGTTCCAAGCGTTATTAAATTTAATTTTTGTCGCATTGTTCGGCCGTTATGTGTATATCCGTACAATTGACATCAACGCGATTTTATTCGGTACCGAATAAAATTTACACGAAAACATTTATAGACGATAGAATCATACGCTTTGAATCAGAGTTTCGGCCGATTGTCGCCGTCCGTGCGCAATATTAGGCGATAAAAATTCTCGTGTCGGTTTTACGCAAGCCTCAAAATCACTGCGGAATTTTGTTAAGAATCCTTTGACCGGCCATGCTGCGGCATCGCCGAGTGCGCAAATGGTATTTCCCTCAATATTTGAGGCTACGCTGAACAATACGTCGAGGTCATGTGATGTTGCATCGCCTTTCACGATACGTCTTAGAATTTTTTCCATCCATCCGTTACCTTCGCGGCAAGGTGTGCATTGCCCGCATGATTCGTGATGATAAAAGCGCGAAATGCGAAGCAATACTTTAGGTATATTTGTATCCTCGTCCATTACCATAATACCGCCTGTGCCGATATACGTATTATATGCCCTCAATGACTCGTTATCCATCATAACGCCTTCTATTTCATCGCCGCGCAGCGGAGGCATAGAACTTCCGCCGGGGATTATAGCCTTAATTTTTTTATTGCCCGGAACGCCGCCGCAGTATTTATAGATAATGTCGGTAAGCAATGTACCGGAAGGAAGTTCGTAAACGCCGGGTTTATTAACGTGTCCGCTAACGCCGTAAAGCAAAGTGCCCGGGTGTTTGGGTGCGCCTATTTTGCTGTATGCTTCGGGGCCTATGGCCAATATGGGCGGAATGGTTGCCAAAGTTTCGACGTTATTAATTGTTGTCGGCATACCCCAGAGCCCTTTATTTGCCGGGAACGGCGGCTTAAATCGAGGATAGCCGCGGTCGCCTTCAAGTGAGTTCATTAATGCCGTTTCTTCGCCGCAAATATACGCACCTGCACCTTTATGAACCACAATATCAAGCGTGTAATTACCGCCGAAAGTTTGTTTCATTCCGTCGCCGATATAGCCTCGGTTTCGGGCTTCGTCGACCGCTTCCTGCATCAGGCGTACCCATTTATGGTATTCGCCACGAATATAAATGAACGCTTTGGTAATACCCATCGCGTAACCGGCAATCAAAATGCCTTCTATAAGTTGATGAGGATTATACTCGAAAATCTGCCTGTCTTTGAATGAGCCCGGTTCGGATTCGTCGCCGTTAATAGCCAGATACTTCGGCTTATCGTTACCTTTTGGCATAAAACTCCATTTCATGCCGGTAGAAAAGCAGGCTCCGCCCCGCCCGCGCAACCCCGAACGTTTCACTTCGTCAATCACGGCATCGGTTGTCATTGTAATGGCCTTGCGATATTGGCCGTAGCCGCCGTTTGCTACGTAAACGTCAAGTTTATGCAGGTCGGAAATTTGCGGAAGAACAAGATGAGGAACGCTGTACATACAAAGCGCCTTATATTGAAGAACAAACGCTTGAAGATAATTTTATCGAATCAGCGGCAAAAATACGGTTTTCAAGGGAAATGACAGACAGCGAAAAAATAAGTACAGTTATGAAAGGCTGATTTTTCGGAACTTTTGTGTTGTTGCGAAGTAACATTTGCCGAAGTTTAACCCGATTTTTCCGTTTATGCGTAATTTTATGCCGAGATTAGAAGTGAATATCAGGCTCAGGCTTGTAATTTTGCCCTAAAAACAATGAGTTCAATATCACTTAATCATATTTGCAAGAATTTCTCCGGAAGCCCTACGGTTGCCGACGTATCGCTGAACATTAAATCCGGTGAATTTGTAACTGTATTTGGCCCAAACGGTTGCGGAAAAAGCACTTTGCTTTCCATCATTGCCGGTCTGGAAAAACCCGATTCCGGCTCTATCGCAATTGAAGGAACTGCACGGAATAATCCGCGTATCGGCTTTGTTTTTCAAAATTACAATGAAAGTATGTTGCCATGGCGCACGGTAGGCGGTAACGTGGAAATTGCATTTGAAGCACTCGGAATTCCGAAAAACGAACGCCGAAAAAAAGCGGCTCGCTTGCTCGAAACAGTCGGATTAGCGAATAAATACGACGAATATTTCCACAGTCTTTCCGGTGGCATGAAGCAACTCACGGCTATTTGCCGAGCATTTGCCCAATCGCCCGACATACTTTTGCTTGACGAGCCTTTCAGCGCTCTTGATTACTCGGCTACGCGCTCTATGGAAATGGAACTACTGCGTATTTGGGAGGAAAGCGGTTGCACTGCGATATGCGTCAGTCATGATATTGACGAAGCAATATTTCTAGCCGACCGCGTTGTGGCTCTATCACCGAGACCGGCCGCAATTCGAGGTATTATACAAGTTGATTTGCCGCGGCCACGCTCGCAAGATATGCTCGCTTCCGAATATTTTTTTGCTCTGCGCAATGAATTGCTTCGTCTTTTTGATTACGAGGCACGGCAATGAGAGTAAAAAGTACTTGGAAAACTACATCTAACCGTATACTTCCCGTCGTTGCAATAATATTGATGTGGCAGGCGGTCGCTTGGTTAAATATAGCACCATTGGTTGTTGCATCGCCATATTCTACGGCGGCGGCATTGTACGATCTGCTACTGAACGGAACGCTTGCACCCGACTGTGGTTTAACGCTTATGCGCACATTAGCGGGATGTACAACAGCCTGTGCATTAGGAATCCCGTTAGGGCTTGCAATGGGTTTCTCCGATAAATTCTATGCAGCCATGGAAATTCCTGTCGAATTTTTTCGCAGTATTCCGGCAACCGCACTATTTCCGGCTTTTATGTTATTGTTCGGAATCGGCGACATTTCAAAAATTGCTTTGGCCGGTTATGCCGCCGGCTTGACTATGACGCTAAATTCCATGTACGGCGTTCATGTAGGCAAAGAATTACGCCGCCGTGCGGCACAAACACTTGGTATCGGAGGGTTTGCATTATTTCATAAGATAGTATTCCCTGAAGCGTTACCGCATATTGCCGCCGGACTGCGAGTAGCTCTTTCGCTTAGTTTGGTGGTGGTTATCGTATCTGAAATGTTTATCGGCAGCTCTAACGGGCTTGGCAAAAGAATTATTGATACACAACAAGTGTATAAAACAGATGAAATGTGCGCAGCGATTTTAACTGCGGGCGCATTGGGTTTCGCTTTGAATCGGATTGCTCTTGCCGCCGAACGCCGTTTATTGCATTGGCGCGGAAAATAAGTGTATCCGTATTTCCTTATTCTTTCACAAAGCAAAAAAGCCCGTGCTTTTCAAGGCATGGGCTTTTTTTTAATTCCATTCCGACAAGTTTCATTGCAGACGTATGGTTTGGCCTGCTCTCAATGTGCTTGGCTTCAGATTTTTATTCTTCTTTTGCAGAGCCGCTATTGAAATACCGAATTTGTCGGCAATATCAGAAAGTGTATCGCCTTTGCGCACTTTGTAGTGCTTAGGAAGGCGAATAACGTCACGTGACGGAGCCGACGCGCTACCCTTGGCGACTTGCCCCGAATAAATTTTCAGTTTTTCGCCTGCAAATACAGTATTTTTCTTGATAGTCGGGTTCCATGTTCGGATGTCGTCTTCTTTTACGCCGTAAAGTCCTGCAATAATGCCTATATTTTCACCGCGTTTAACTTTGTGCATTTTAACTGCGGCATTCAACGAAGCGGTTGCTCGCGCCTCGCGGCGTGCCGGTTCTTGCTTTTCGACAGCTGCTATAGCGGCAGAACCGGGCAATACAAGTGTCATACCTGCTGCAATATGTCCGCGGCGCCCCAACTTATTCGCTTTGCGCAACGACTCGATGGAAACGTCATAATCATCGGCGATTTGCGCCAAAGTTTCGCCGCGGCGCACTTTATGAGTGACCATGCGGTCTTTGGCTGCCGGTTTTTCTGTTACATCAACAGTAGCCGCTGTATTGATATTTTCTTGTGCAGTTATTGCAAGCCGGCTGCCCGTCCGTAATTTATCGTCTTTCGATATTTTGTTCCACGCGCATACATCTTCCACTTTTACGCCATATTGCCGTGCTATGCCGTAAAGTGTTTCGCCGGGCTGAACAATATGTGCAGATATTACTGTTTTTTGCACCTGCGATTCGGCGGGCGAAGCAACAACTTGCGAAGCAACAACTTGCGAAGCAACAACTGTTGTTGTTGTTGCAAGTGCATCTGTCGCGGGAGCGGCCGTAACACCCGAAGCGGCAATTTGGGTTACCGGAGCGGCTTCCATCGCAGGAACGCGCAACATCGAACCTTTTTTAAGTTTGGTTTTATAGCCGGACAATTGATTTAATGCGCCGAGTTCCTTTATCGTTACATTATACATTCGTGCGATGGCCGCCAATGTTTCGCCTCTTTTAACCTCGTGAATCACCCAAGGGCGTTTCTCGTCGTCGGTAAGCGTTGCATAGTACGACGCGAAGCCATCGCGAGCCGTGGTCGGAATTTTCAACAAATAGGCACCTTTTGCCGACGGTGTACATATATTGACTAATTCCGGATTATACGATTTCAGTTCTTCAACGCTGATTTGAGCGCATTTTGCCAATGCTTTTATACTGACCGGCTCATTTATGGGGAATGTAACGTACCGATATTCAGGTTCGTAGTTTACTTCGGAGGAAACGAAACCGTAGGCTTCGGGGTTAAGCGCAATCAATGTGGCAGCAATATAAAGCGGCACGTAATTACGGGTTTCGCGAGGCAATAAGTCAATAATATCCCAGAATTTCGGATTTTCTATACCGGATTTATTAATTACTCGCTTTACGCCGTTCACGCCGTAATTATAGCCTGCCAAAGCCAAATGCCAATCGCCGAGGTCGTTATGCAAGTCTCGCAGGTGGCGCATTGCGGCACGAGTAGATTTTTCGGGGTCGCGACGCTCGTCCACCCACATATTTACTTGTAAATCATACATTTCGCCGGTTGTTTGCATAAACTGCCATAAGCCGACGGCTCTTGCGCGCGAAACCGCATTTGGATTAAGCGCACTTTCAATCATCGAAAGATATATGATTTCCTCCGGCATTCCTTCTTCTTTGGCAATACGACGCATCATAGGGAAGTATTTACCGCCACGCTCTAACCAACGCTTATAAAACTTGCGTCCGCGGTCTTGAGTTAAGAACGCTACGCTTTTCTCTACGGATTCGTTAATATCCAAAGGAACGGTGAGAGCAGGAACACCGGCACCGGGCTGGGGTTTGTAAATCGGATACTTAGGCTTTACCGATGTTACCGACGGCTTGTGGGAACGAGAATAGGAATCTATTTCCTTAAACAATTTATCGCGAAGAACGAATGCGTCGCTCTCTTCCGAAAGATTGTCTATATTCTGGATATAGCTTTCATAATCCTCGATAATGGACACGGCCAAGTCCGCAAAACTATTATTATCGCCGATACCCGGATAGCTTGACAATTCATTCATGGCTACAATAGCCTGTTCGAACAGCCGCGTGGCAGAATTCGTATCGCCGCGCTCAATCAATCCCAATGCTTTCAGGTATTTTTGATTAGCCGCTTCTATCTTGCCGGCTATTGCTTCGTCCGTTTTCTCTTTAATAACGGATACGTCGTCAAAATCCGAATATTCATCTCGGAACAATGCTCTCCCTGCTTTTGCCGCGTTCTCGCCGCCGTCTGTTGTCGAGTGGGTAGATACCGCTTGCCCTACGGCGAAGTATCCGTCCATACCACAAAAAACTATGAACAAAACAACAAAAATAAGGTGCCGGTTGTTCTTTTTTGTCATATCGGCCACCGTGTTATTGATTAATAAATTATGTAACGGGGCGACAATATAACGTAATTACACATAATGCGCAAGGATTTTTTGCGCTTTGTGAAGAACATTTAATTTTACAAGCCCACAATATTTCGGTTTTCAATAACCGCAAAAACAGTACCAAAGGCAAGAAAAGTGTGCAATTATCTTGACAATTCGCAAGGAAAAACGGATTTACGTTAAGTTTGCCCTTGTTTTCAAGCGGATGCGCCGTATTAAGAGCAGCCGCGTGGACGCTTTATCGCAAAAGAGCATAAGCCAGAACAGTTCCGAACGAGTAGCGCAGAAAAGCATCGCCGAGCCGTATATTTTTCTGCACATAATTCGACGCGAGAACTATGAGTATTGTAGTGCCTACAATCGCCGGAACAAGTGCCAAACCTTGCTCAAGCGTAAGCAATTTGGGATACCAACGCGCTACGCTGTTGAACCATGGCGTTCCGTACAGCAGAACCAAGTGTATGACATAAATATGCAATGATTTGGTACTGAAGAACGAGTAGTGTTTGTTGAAACTCGTCGTCTTGCCTGATATATATGCCGCAACGGTAAAAATAGCCAGAACTATTCCGGCCCGCAACAGCATAAAAGCCGGATGAACAAGCTGATAATTTAAGTTTGGCATAGGAACGGCAAGATATATTGCCCAAACAACAGCTGCGATTCCGAACGTGGCAACGGCTGCGTACAGACCTTTTTTCTTGATATACTCCGTTCGTCCGGCACTAGTGGGAAGGCATTTAAGAAAAGCACCTATGGCAACGCCTAAAAACATAAATGCGCTGAACGGAAATATAGGGAATATAGAACCGCTTCTATATGAAAAAAATGCCGCTAACGGTTCGGGAAGTAAAGCGAAAACATCTAATGAATGTATCGCAGGCGCAAGCAATAATATTCCCAAGCCGATGCCGAGTGCATATTTGCCCAACGATTCAACCGAGCGTGTTTTACGCGACAGCCACACAACGCCCATAAGTGTAACGGCCGTAAGCTGTAAGATATTTACTTGAAAGAATCCTTTCCACGCACCTAACTCGATAAACGGAAGGTCGAATATGCGGTTTGCAGGAAACACCAATAAATATCCGACGGCAAGAATTATAAATGCCCAACGAATACGGCGTTTCATCAACTCGCTCGTCATACGCCCCGACTCGTCACGTTTCATGGCAAATACGTGCACCGCACCCGAAACCATCAAAAATACCGGAGCGGTAAGCCCGCGTATGAAACTCCAAATATTCCACGGAAATATGGAAGTATCGAGATATTGTGAGTCGACAAGAGAATCTAAGGTATGCCCTTGCATCATCATCAACATTGCGATAAATCGCGCAAGATCAAGAGCATACAGACGATTATCACTTTTGGAGGAAGGAACGTCAGCAGAATAAGACGCATTATTCATTAACAAAACTCACAGAGAAATCGGAAATTTCCATACAAAATTCGCCAACCACTTTTCAATAAACAACTTAATTCTTATTCATTATTCTAATGCTCTCAAGATTAAACATTATTCAAAATTGAGAACATACATTCCTTGTTCAGAATAAGACATCTAAAATTTAATTTGTGATACGACGTTTCTATTTGCAAAGAATATAAACAACTTATTTAGTTTTAATAAAGTATTGCAACTTATTCTTAAATACTGTTGCTTTTTCGCAGGGCGATACATTTCGGAAAACAAGACAAACTTTTGACAAACAATAGCTTACCGATTACGGATAAAGAAAGAAATAATGAGAATTATAGCCGGAATGTGGAAAGGCAGAACTATATTGTCGCCCAAATCATCGGCAACACGCCCAACGACCGACCGCTTGCGAGAAGCGATATTTTCTGCTTTAAGCCATCAAATTGATTTGGACGGTGCAAATATAGCCGATATTTGTGCCGGTACGGGAGCACTCGGGTTCGAGGCACTGAGTCGCGGAGCAAAACACTGCTATTTTGTGGAACGTAATCGAATTATGACCGAAGTAATGTGCAAAGTTGCCGTAGCACTTAACGCCGAACCGGATAGTTTCGATATAATTTGTGGTGATGCCATTCGCTATACCGCCGCATTTCCTTCGGACGCAACCGCTTGCGATATTGTATTTTTTGACCCGCCGTATGCTGAACTGCTGTGCAATAAATTTGTACGTTGCCTTCACACAAGCAATATATTGAAAGCCGGCGGGTTGCTCGTAGCCGAACATGACGTAAAAGAAGTTGTGATGCCCCCGGCCGATTGGCGACGAATAGCGCAAAAAAGCGTAGGTTCGACCATTGTGGATATTTTACAAAAACCTCTGTAGACCTAATAGCCCGCTACCCAAAAAACAGCAACAATTAAGATTTTACATGAATATTGATTCAGATAAAACGTATAACTGTATTTTAAATATAGATATTGTCGGATTTCTCGAAACTGCGCCTAACATATACCCACATTTCTCTGCTTCTCGCTGTATTCTGGTCGCTTCTATCGAATTACGCCGAATTTTATCAAATCCGTTTCTATTGAAACATTACCTGAATACTTCCCCTTCACCTTAAAAAAATAAACGCCTGTAGGAAGCAGGTCGCCGTCGGAATTTACGGGCTTCCAAACTATACCGCCCGCACCGCGAACATCGCGAAGTGAAACAATAGGCTTCATGTCCAAAGAATATACCGTAATCTCGGCTTGATACGGCAGACCTGCAAAAACAATCTCGTTGTCGGTGGCAATATGGAACGGATTAGGATAACAATAAGGGCTGTTTTCGTCGCCGCCGAACAAGATGAATCCCAACGTATTGCCGGCACCGTGCGTAATTGGAATTCCGTCGTTCGACGTTACATTTAGAACTGTCAGGGTGTATTCTTTGCCAATCGGATAAAGCGGCGCGGCAAGTCTGAGAATTATCGTGCTGTCGCTTGCAACTTCAACGGATTCAACAGCTCCTGCCGGACGCAATTCATAGTTGGCAAGCACGGCGGCACCTTTGCCGGATTTCACGGGTTCCGAGTAAAACAATCGAAGGATACGCGAATTTTCTATATCCAAGCGTAAAAGTATCATTTCGCGTTTATTCGGTACATTTTCAACTTTTACGTCCAATTCGGCCGGTTCGCTCAAAGTTCCGAATCGGTCGGCAAACGAAGCAATTTCAAGTTGCCACGTTCCGTCGGGAATCGGATGCGCAAACCTAACGACGACAGTAGAGTCGCCTGCATAATGAGCATACTCGGCCGGAATATTATTCTTATCGGTTTTCAATCTGAAAACTCGTTCTTCAAGCGGCCGCGACGGTAAATAGCCGGCAGAGAATCTGACAAATACGGCATCGTTATGCCATTGTGCTGAAATAGGCCGAATAGGGTCGTGAGTAAATATATCTACGGGCAGAGTAAATGCTCCGTCAGGCTGAACCGCCCCGAGCCGCCTGCCGCGCAGATAGAAACGATACAATGTATTTGGTGTGAGCGTATCGAGAATTATCGAAGTTTCGGAAGTCGAGGCAATAAAATCGGCATTTGTAATACCCGAAGTCGGGTTTCTTATTGTAAACAACCGATAATCCGTTGCAAACGGTGCTGCCGTCCATTGCAATACTGCTGTCCTTGCATTTTTGGCATAGCCGATAAATCCGGTCGGAACACCCGGGCCGATGCCCTCGCGAATATGTTCTGCAAAAACCGTGCGGTTGCCGTCGCAATAGCCTAATTCTTTTATGCCGTTAGCGTCAAAATCATAGATAATTGCCGTGTTTGAGTATTGAAACGGAGAATACCAAAGCGGTTGAAAAGCAGAAGCAACTTTATTCCAGCGCATAACATACACGTTCGGAAAAGGAAACAACGCAATTTCATCGCCCGGCACGCCGTCGAGGTCGCCTGCGGCTATACCGTTTGCATAAGCAGTTCCGATGCGAACGCCATAAAAATTATCCTGCCATATCGTTTTGTATGAATTTGGTGCATCTGATTTAAGTAGCCGAAACGTCCAGATCGGCGGCTCGTATTCGCGGTCGTCGGTAAATTCTTGCCGCGAATAGTATCCGATTAAAAGTTCTTTTTTACCGTCGCCGTCCACGTCTAAAGGCGTACAAAATTCCGTACCTCCCCGTCCGTCGCTTTCAAATAAAAATTCTCGCGTAAATTTTCCGTCAGTGTATTCAAAAACCAAAAAATCGCCGTCTGTATCGCCGTAAAAAAGTTCTTTTTTACCGTCGCCGTCCAAATCATCTACAAAACAGGCCGGCGGGCGCATTGCATTAGGCGAACCGAAAGCGTCGCGCGGCGAGTCATTCGGCGCAATTGCAAGCAGTTCGTATTTCCCGTTTTTATACGTATAGGCAATGCAGACAGTATCGCTGAAACCGAAAATTTCCTCACGGCCGTCGCCGTCAAGGTCAAACATTCCGGCCGAAAAAAATTCTTTCCGCCCTGCAAAACTCACCGTTTTTTCTGTAAAAAGTGTATCCGTAAACGGAGAATCCGATGTAGTTTTCCCTTGAAATAATCTTGCGTCTGCAAAGGAATGAGCGAGAATTTCCATAACACCGTCGCCGTTAGAGTCGCCGAGTCCGCGCGTAATCCATTTTTCGGCTGTTTTGTCCTTTTCCGTAAGTTTTCCGCCGTCGAATTGTATTGTTTTCGTATCGCCGAAATCTCCCGACGAAATATCATTTATGGCAAAGGTTGGTTTGCCGTCGCGATAGAAATCCCGCACATAATTGGAAAGTTGCGCTGCGGGAGCGGAATACGTCTTCGGACTGAACCCGCCCGTAGGAAATGGTGAGCCTACGACAGGAATTGTTACACGTGCGACAGACGAATCCGAGCCGCCGGGAAAATAACACACTATTTTGACTTCATTTCCGGCCTGTTCGGGCGTAAGAACAAATTCATGCCGCCGTGCAAAACTCTCGTTATCGGCATATATCTTACCATTTTGGGACAAAGATCTGATAATACAGCGAGAATGTCGGTCTGTTTTTGCTGTCAGTAATATTGCACGAACGTCGTCGCGCCATACGGGCTCGGCAAGTGCGCTTAAAATTTGCGGTTTGCGAGCAAGACGCGCCATATCAAAACGGACACGGCTTTCCAATGAATTACCGTTCCATAACCGTGCCGTCAGGCGCAAAGTATAAGTAGTGTCCCGTAGCACGGCTAGTTCAAGCAATCCGAGATTTGATGCTTTATTTACCGAGTTGGAGTCGGAGGCAATAATTTTCCAGTCTCCGGACGGATTTTCTCCCGTTGCAATATCAAGCTCCCACGATGAAAGCAAAGGCGTTAAGACAGTTCCACGGATATTTATACCGTCGTCTGATGTAATTACTTCATCATTTTGCGGAAATTCGATGCGTACAATAGTTCTTCCGGCGGCTTTTACGGCGGCGGCGCAATCGAGTATCCCCGCGCCAAATTGCGTATCCCAACCCTTGTTGCCAACATCTTCGGCGGCAGCCTGCAATATTCCGCATACTTCGGCCGGCAAAAGGTCGGGCTGTGCCGACAGAAGTAATGCAGCGGCGGCAGAAACGTGCGGTGCCGAGGCCGACGTTCCCTGAAAAGAACGATATTTGCCGCCGGCGGCAGTAGTCCAAATATTTACTCCCGGTGCCGAAAGTGCAAGTTGCGAACCGAATGAGCTGAACGGTGCGCGTTTATCGGATTCCGTTGTTGCGGCTACTGCTATAACGTAGGGATAGCTTGCCGGAAATCTTCGCAGGTCTGTTCCGTCATTTCCGGCCGATGCAACCAAAACGCAACCGACAGCCGAAGCAAAAGCTACTGCATCACGAGTCAGAGGAGTGTTAATCACATCACCAAAACTCATATTCAGCACTCGTACACCGTTCATCGCGGCATAAACAATCGCCGCCGCAATATCGTCTTCTTCGGCATTGCCCGTGGCATCATGACAGCGTAAAACCTTAATTCTTGCGTCGGGAGCAATTCCCGCAATACCTATACGATTATTGGTTTTTGCGGCTATAATTCCCGCTACGCTTGTTCCATGGCCGTGCTCATCATAAGGAATAGGGTCGCGGCCTGCATAATCTCCTATATTTACAATGGCTTGATCCACAAAATCATATCCTATAACGTCATCGGTAAAGCCGTTCCCGTCATTATCTGTTCCGTCGAGGTCGCCGCTTATGCCGTTACGCTTTTCGGAAGCAGGCCATGGCTCAAAAGCACCGCTATGGTTGATATCTTCGGCAGTATTAACGGCGAACTGGCCGGCTAAATCGGGGTGAAAGAAATCTACGCCGGTATCGAGAACGCCTACTGTAATACCTGAACCTGTAGAAACTTTCCAAGCCTCAGCCGCATGAATACGCACCAACGACCATTGCCGCATTACAAGTGAATCATTGGAAATTTGCTCTTGAATTCTATATGTTTTTGCAAAATCTGCATACTCTACACCGGCGGCGGCACGAATTTTTCTAAGAAATGCACTAATGTCAGCGTTTGCCGGAACTTGTATTTCGGCATAACGCCGCAGTTTTGCAGATAAAGATGAAGATGACGAAAGCGACTGCATATATCTATCGGTGCTGTGCAATTCGGCAAAAACCGGCTTAAGTCCGTTCCAGAGAGAACCGTTCTTGTATGAAACAAAATATTTTTCATCGGCAAACCGAATAATAACAGTATTCGTAGGTATCGCCGCAACGGAGGCAAGCGACACAAACAAAAGCCCAAATGCCGTAAAAGCAATGTAAGGTAAACGAAGCACCAGAAGAATATTCCGAAAAGGGGTACGTTTCATTGCAATAAATGAAAAGTATGGCAAAGTAAAGTTTTTAAGGTAAAATACGTGAAAATACGGCCATGAGACCTTACTTAGTCGTAAATTTGCGTTTGAATTGTCGCTTTTCGTTTTGTTTTCGGGATTCGTTGGCGTAAATTCGCACTTAACTTAACGAATAATCAGGCGGATTTGTTGTATCATTTAACTATGGTAAACCATTATGCGTAATCACACAGGGATAGCCAAGCGTGCTATAACCTCGGCGGCTATAGCCGTGTTTGTGTTCGCCGTGGGCTGTACGCCCAAAATCACGGACGAGCAGCTTGCAAAGCTCCGTGAATTAAAAACGGAATCGGCGAGACTGACAACAGAAATTCAGAAAAAAGAGAACGAAAAAAGCCGCTTAGAGCGCGAACTCGCTTCTCGCAGGTCCGAAACTAAGGATTGTAACGATAAGCGGGCATTTTTGGTGGAAAAGCTCAACAATCCTACTCCTTGGCCGAATTATCCGCCGCCGCCGCCCCCGCCGCCGCCGCCGGCTCCGGAGCCAAAATCGAAGAAGAAAAAATAATCCGTTCATACAAAACACTATCTTCGAATTTCAATCAAGGAAAATAAAATTATGAAAAAGTTATTACTATCCGCAGTAACGGCCGCATTATTGTTCGGTCCGGCCGTACAAGCTCAACAACCGCCTACAGATTGCAGTGCATCGGAAGACCGTATGCGCGAGATGTATACAAGAGACCAGGGCGATATCTGTATTATCGAATGGACTGCAAAAGTCAAAGAATTAACCGAAAAATACAATAAAGCCGCCGGCGAAGTATCCGAACTCGAAAAATCGGTAGCAGACGAAATTGCCGCTCTAAAAAAATGCCGCGACGAAATTTACTCTCTTATCGGTGCTACCGAACAAGATGTGAATAATTTCCGCGAACGTCTCGGCCGTCTCGAAGGTAAAGTACGCGAAATGGAAGGTAAAGGCGTAGAAGAGCAAGTGGCGCGTCGCTCGGAAATTTTGGGCTATCAAGACGAGCTCAATAAAATACGCGGCGAGAAAATCGCTTTATTGCCTGAATTTTTCCCGAAAGTTGTTGACATAGGTGATCGCATAACTCGCCTGCTAAATGTAGAGTTGCCACGTCCGAAAGGTTATACGGTAGGCACATGGGCGCAAAACCGCGACTGTCTGTGGAATATATCCGGCAAATCGGAAGTATACAATGACCCGTTCCAATGGCCTAAACTTTGGCAAGGAAATACCGATCAAATTCGCAATCCCGACGTGATACATCCCGGCCAAGTTCTGAAAATTCCGCCGGCGGGAGCAAAAACAAGCGAAGAAATGAAAGCCGAACGCTCCTACTGGCGTAAAAAACGCGCCGCTATGGAAGCAAAAGCCGCCGAAGCCGCTGCGACACCGACCGCAGTTGCTCCAACCACAACGGCACCGGCTACGCCCGAAGCACAGCCCAAAGGCAGATAAACATTCGCTAAATAATAACAAAGCCTTGCAGTCTCTCTTATAGACTGCAAGGCTTTGTTATTTGAATCTGTTTGGCGTATTTACATAGAGTTCAATAATTTATTACACAAATCTTCTGCAATTCATTGTTTGGTTTCTGATAGTGCGAAAACATAGTCCAAAATGCCTTCTTCCTTTCTTCCAAACTTCTCACAAATCTATTAT
>JADZAA010000033.1 GCA_020852855.1 Bacteroidota bacterium | reverse complement strand
GATTTTCAAACAACTTGCAGTTGGGAGTCAATGTGTTTAATCTGCTTGACCGCAAACATTACGAAATTTTCGGCGGTACTTATTTGTATCGCTATGCAACTGCTTCGGCAACATATAGTTTTTAATTTTGACAAGTATATGGAGAGCAGAGCAGAATCATTATGCGCATATTTTTAACGCCGCAAACTATTGCGCTTGACGGCGGGCAAATAACAAAAGCACGGCAATTCGCTCGTGCCGTAATTTCTACTGTTGATTATCGCGACAGTGAACAATACAATTTGCCGAAAATAGAACTTGACCATTTTATCAGTAAAATAGGAGAGGAAGCGGTCAGGGCAGTTTTTTCTATATTCGGAGCCGATGTCAGCGCACCGGATTATGCAATTTATATCGGAAAGAAAAAATCGTGGGAAGATGATATGACAGTAAACGGAATCGGATTAGCCGTTAAAACTCAAAGTAAAAGCGCGGCGGAGCGATACGGCCTTTCGTGGACATTTCAATCTTCCGGCTTACGTCGCGATCCTATTTTAATGCGACCGGAGGCATGGGTTTGTTTTGTGGAATGTGATAATAAAAGTTCCGATTTTATCTGTCGCGTATTCCCGCCTTACCGAATACGCGAACTTATTTTTAAATCTCCGAAACTTTCGCATCTTATCGGCAAAAAGCGTGTGGTTTATGCGGCTGATTTGCCCCTGCTTTCAATATGAAATTTTTGCCTTGAATTCGACCGCCGGCTATAATTCGGCGCGAATAATATCGTGAATCCGAACAATACCTACGCAATGCCCGCCCGAATCAACCACAGGCAACACACTTAATTGTTTCTGACGGTTTTCCATCATGGCAAGTGCCTGCCCCAGCGTTGCTTGCGGTGAAATACATACGGGATTCGCAGTCATGCAATTTTTTGCACAAAGCGAGCGAATGTCTTCGGTGTGTTGCAACAGCCGCCTTACGTCGCCGTCGGTGATAATGCCGACAAGTGTATTGTCGCTCTCGATAATACATACGCAACCGAGACCTTTGGCTGTCATTTCGATAAGCACATTGCGGAAATCTTCGTTGGGCGCGATGCGTGGAACCGCCTTTCCTGTGTGCATTATATCAGCTGAGGTCAATAGAAGATTGCGCCCGATTTGTCCCAACGGATGTGATGCTGCAAAATCTTCGGCAGTGAATTTCATATAATGCATTAACGCTACGGCTAATGCGTCGCCCATTGCAAGTGCGGCGGTTGTACTGGCAGTCGGCACAGTGAAATCCGGAACAGCCTCTTCTTCTACCGAACAATCAAGTGCAATATCAGCAGAATGAGCAAGCGGAGAATTTATTGAACCGACAATAGCTATAATTGGTACGTTGCGCTTGCGCAAATGCGGAAGAAGTCTGATAAGTTCGGCTGTAGTTCCGCTGTTGGAAAGGAAAATAACCGCATCGCTACCTTTTTTCACCGTGCCGATATCGCCGTGAAGAGCCTCTACGGGATGAATGAAAATTGCAGTTTTTCCGATACTTGTCAGTGTGGCGGCTATTTTTTGACCGATTATGCCCGATTTTCCCAAACCGAAAACAATTATCTTTTCGGCTGAAAACAATGTTTTTACGGCGCGGACAAAGTTTATGTCAATGGCATTTTTTGCTTTCTGCAAGCCGTTAATTTCTTTCTGAAAAACGTAACGCGCTTTGTTGAGTATATCGTCGTCGGTCATCGGCGTAATTGGAAATTCAGGCGAAATTATGCCCCATTTTTAAGCCGCCGAGCAAATGAACGTGCAAATGAAACACGGTTTGCCCTGCGTCGGCATTGCAATTTGTTACGAGTCTAAAACCACTTTCGGCTATTCCTTTGGCAACCGCTATATCACGTGCCGTAAGAAGCAATCGCCCAAGTAATGCCGCGTCGTCGGGCGAGGTATCGTTTAATGTGGGAATGGGACGCTTCGGCACAACGAGAATATGCACGGGAGCTTGCGGAGTTATATCGCGAAAAGCGATTATTTCATCGTCTTCATATTCTATCGAAGCGGGAATTTCACGCTTGATTATGCGGGTAAAAATAGAGTCTGACATAATTCAAAAAAATTAGTACCGTATTATCCGGATATACTCGGAATTCATACCTTGACGCGCTACGGCCGTGTAGATGCCGACAGGCAGAGATTCCAATGAAATAGAAGGACTTACCGTAAAAGGCGGAAAATAGTCCGAGATTAAGAGTTCTCCGGTTGTTGAATAAATTCGTACCTCTACGCTTTCGGGAGAAATTAGAGAAAATCGAACAATGCCGTCGGTAGGATTCGGATAAGCCGTAAAATCGGAAGCCGTGATTTTATCGTGAATACCGGATATCGTAATTACTATATCTTGTGAGCGTGTAGAGCAACCGCCCGAAGAATCGGTTACTGCAACAGAGTATTTGCCTGAAGTTTCAGGAATAAGATACCTGTTCGTTTGGTTGACAATTTCTTCGCCGTTAAGCAACCAGCGATAAGATAAACCGCCGGAAGCTATCAACGTATCGCCTCGTTGCGTAATAGTTGCAGGCTTGGGTTCTATTACGGAAATTGTTAGCGTATCATATACGATACAATTGTTACGGTCAGTTACTGTTACAATATAAGTCGTTGTAACAGAAGGTTTTGCCAATGGTGTTGATGAGGCGGCGTTCGAAAGCCCGTCGGAAGGTTGCCAATTGTACAGATACGGCTTGCGTCCGCCTGTAGTAGCCATGGCAAGTCGTATGGACGAGTCTTTGCAAATAACTCTGTCGCTGCCGGCGGTTGTTGTCGGCGGTTCATCAACGATGATTGAATACGAAGCCGTATCGAATCCCGTACTGTTAGAAACGCGCAATCTTACGGTATAATTCCCGGCTTTTGTGTAAGTGAATGACCCGTCGCGTGTTGTAAAATCAATACTTCCGTTGCCGTCGGCATCCCATGACCATGAAGTAGGATTGTAATATGAGGAGTCAACTAATTTTATGGTAAGCGGTGGGCAACCAAATTCATTACCCGATATTGCAATACGAGCTGCCGGTGCGCCATGAGTGCAATTTGTCTTTGAAACAGGCTCTATTTTATGCAAATCGCATTTTAGATTAACGCTACGATTCAATACGTTCAACGCGCCTGCCAAACTGCTTTCACTGCTGGGCTGCCGAACGTCTTTATTTGGAAATTCGGCATAATGCATCAGCTTGTCGGGTGCATTTATATGCCCTAATTGATGCACGTGCCCTAATTCATGCACCACTACCGATTCGAAATCGTATTTGTTGCCAGTTGTTGCTCCTGGCCCGTAATTCCAGCCTCCGGGCGGAGTTGTCGTAAAGAGCATATCCATTTCTTTGATATAGACGCGCTGTAGCCCGGAGTCGGAGGTGAGGCACGGCGTATTGGACGGATAAATATATGTAACACCGAGAGCACCTTGCGGCAAAGGACAGCCCGCACCGGAAAAAGCGATGATATTTTTACCGTCTTCTTTAGCACAAGATATAGGCGTTGTTTTTGACGGTTCAAATCCTAAGTTAATTCCCGTAGCGCAACGCCAAGTAGTCATTGAACGCTGCAATGCCGCCGTTGCTTGTTTATTTGTCGAGAAATTATTGTTCAAGTAAAAAGTATATCCGCCGGCTCCGTTTGTACTTACTAAATGCGATTGAAAAGACGCGCCGAAATAATAGCCGAGAACACTGTAAAGAATAGTTAATTGTTGCGACGAAACCGCAACCGCGCCGCCAGATGTTACTACGCGAATTTTTCCCGTGCAAGCGGTAGCACCGGCAACGCTTGGGACCCAAACTTTTATTTCATTGTCTTTCCAAGAACGTATATGGTCGGGCGGTGCATTTACATAGCCTACTCCGCCGGCATCTGCGTTTGAAAATTGCACGGCAGCAGAACCTGTATTTGTTCCGAATCCGCTGCCGCGTACAGTTAGTTCCGTAAATGTTCCTGCTGTTACCGTAGGAGGTGAGAACGCAGAAATCGTTGCTTGCGGTGCTGCGGTTTGCTCGGGCTTTTCTTTAGGTGCAATTACCGGAAACGGCAATGCGGAAATATCGCGGTACATTGTTCCGGTCTGCGAAATGATAGGCGCGTACACATCGTTTGTTATATGCTCGTAGCGACGGAACACATCGTAGCCGGAAGCGTCGTAAGCGTCGTATTTAATAAAACCTTGCGCCGAACCGTAAGGTGTAAATTGATTCTCTGAGGAAGTCGAATTGTACGGCAAAGCGGCGTTTTCAAGAAAAAATATTCCCGCATCGCCCGTTTGCAATTCCAAGTTAGGAATTACAATCATTGCTTTTTCGCCTATATGACCGCCTTCGGTAATCACTTCGACGTTGTATCCGTTAATTTTTCCCTTAAATATTTTATATACGGCTACCGTATGCGAGGTATAAATTCGGCCGCCGTTCATAAAAGAATATTTGGAAATTACGCCGCCTTCTATAATTGCCGAGGATTCGCCTGTTCGCAAATTAAGCGGCAATTCATACATCATGCATTGCCCGTAAAGTAAGGCAGATGAAATTGCAAAAACAAGACAAAAAGAGAGGAAATATCGCATCATTACACTTGTCGAATCAAAGAAAAAAAGACTGTCCGGTAAACCGAGAAACATTTCGTTCCGATTATTTTATTGTTACTTTTGCATCTTCCGTTTGAAGCACTTCGTAGGTCTGTGAATCATTGACAAATGCAACTACCGAACAACGCGACGGTTTCCAATCTTTTCCGGCAAAACTGACCGAAAAAGAATCGTCGAACGAAGAGCCTGCGGAAATTGCAACCGCAGATATTTGTTTGCCGAATTCGCCGTAATTTCCGACTGCGCCGCGCAATACGTGGCGGTGCAGATAATCGGGGCGGTCATTTGGCGTAAAACGAATGTCTTTTTGATAAAAAACAATTGAATCTTCAATCAGATAAACTGCTAATTTATGGTCGGCTGTCCCTGTATTTTGATATTTAACATTGGTTGCAACAGTTAATATTTTAGTCGTCGAATCGTATTCGGGCTTTAATTGTATTGTCATACCCGCTTTTCCGACGGCTAATTCTGTCGCTACTTTGGCCGCCCAATCTGTATGATAAACCGCATAACTTCCGTCGAATTTTTTGCGATTGATTGTGCCGTTGGGCTGTCCTGCATCGCCTATGAACAGCGGGAACAGAGCCTCGCCTACAGGAGTACGGAAATCGTAAGTATATTTAGAACCATAGGGTTTTGCGAATTGATTGCCGGCGTGAACAGATATTACGATAACCTTGTCCTTGTAAATATCGAGAATATTTGAGGCGGCTTCGGCGGCTTGCGGACAATTCACGCATAAAAAACCGGTATAATCTTCGAGCAATACTTTGCGCATACTTCCCGAATCGACTATTGTGGTATTTTGCAAGCGGTCGGCCGGGTCTATAACATCGCAACCGTTCAATCCCAAAATCATTCCGAAAAAGGCGGTGAAGCACGATACAATTGCAGTTGCTTTATATTTCATGAGTTTTCTCCCGTAACGATTTATTAGAAAGAGCTTGAAACAGAGAGCGAAAAGCCGTTCGATGCCGGAACGGGGCGACAAACGCCGCCGACGCATAATATACCGCCGCGAATTCTACCGTAGCCTACAGCAATGCGGAAAGCATCTTTAACGAAGGACACATTGCCGCTTATGTAATGCAGACGGCGTTCCGTATCGTCGTTTCCGTAATTGTATTCGTCGAAAGCCGAAATGAACCACGACGGCGCAATCGTATATTCTATAAGTCCGTAAGCCCAATTCCCGTTGTTACGGTCGAGTTCGGGCTTCACATAATCGCCGTTTGCTTCTTTCATAGGCTCGCCGAAAGCGTCAAGTGCAAAATGCTGTGCCGATAAATGTTGCAATTCCATGCGAATTGTCTTTGTGGTATTCAATGAATAAGCTATATCCGCAATTATTACGTTCGAGCGTATTGCACCGAATCCGCCGTGCCCTTCGATAGTTTCCTTGTCGTAGTACTGATTTACGTAGCCGAGTGTGGTCTTAAGTGTTTTGCTCCAGGTTTTTTGTATTTCTATGTTTATATCCTCAAAATACTTGCGCTTGCCTGGTTTCAAGAAACTGCCATCATAAGTGAAGCGGTCAATATGCGTGGTATCGCGGGAGTAAACGGTCGAAAAATTCAGCGATATATTCGTTCCGTAGTCGCCGCCCAATGCGCTGCCTTTGGGAATTGTATAAAATACATCGCCTTGCAGTCCGATTTCGCCATTCGGTTGCGTTGCATAAGGATATAAAGTCAATAGGCGATAGGAGTATTGCTTGGCGAGTGCGGGCAGAAAGTTCAGAACGGTATTGGTCAGGGTTGCAGATCGATTAGAGCGAAAATCCATATTATCAAGCGATTTTGCAGTAATATTAACACCTATTCCTTTGGCGGAATACGAAGCAGCCAAATACAGGCCTTGCCCGATATTATACGACATTTGATTGGATGATGTCGGGTCATTAATTTTATGCACATATTCGCCGGTAAGTCCGAAATCGCCTATTCCGATTTGCATACGCGCCGAATAAGCCAATACATTTTCGGGGAGTTTCAGCAACGGGTCTTCATCGCGCTGGAATTTGCTTACAATGCTTCCGCCCAAGCGCAACTGTAAATTGCCTAACGGATTAACGTTGTTCGTAATGCTCTGCAAAACGTCATTTACGTCTATACCGGCATCTGCGCCGCGAACTATTCCGGGCGAGTAATCAAAAAACGACCTTTGCTTTCCGATAAATCCGGTTAAATTTATACCTTGCGATGGCGTTCCGCGCAGCCTGATGCCGTCGAAAGCATTGTCAAGCCCAAGCCCGCGTTCCTCGTAAGAGCGCAGTATCATTCCGCTTCCGAACTGTTCGTAAAAGCTGCCGAGTGTAACCTCGTAATTATCATCGGAATATTGCGCATAACGATACATAATGCCCGTGTTGCCGTTTGTGCCGCCCCAGCGCGGGTCGAAGCCGAGAATTTCCTTTGCGTACATTTCGTATCGAAGTCCGGCCGAGAATTTCCCTTTTGTGTAATTTACGTTCAGAAAGCCGTTTGAGCGTATTCGCTCTGGTGCTGCCTGCGCACCTATCAGAGTGTCCTCGCTATAGGATTGAACGTCTAATTGAAAATTACCGGAAATACCGCCCAAATCGTCTTGCGCCGATGAACGAACAGGTATTACAGCAGATATTGCGAGTAATGCGAATATTTTAACGAGAGTAGAAAATTTCACGCGCACTCCATTTTTTAATGAGAAACCACCTATAAAGGGAACGGCGAATTACGTTGGCTTCCCCGCTTGTAATCCGCCGCTGCTGATTGCGATAATTTTCGGTAAATCAATGCTCACTTGCCGGAGCGGCAATCCCCGTACCGCTTGCAAGTTTTTTAATTTCTTCGTACAGATGATTTTCGTCGCCCGGTGCATAAGAATTATGTTGCCAAACAACTTTGCCCGTATTGCCGTCTATCAAAAATGAATGGGGCACATTATTTACGTTCATGGCGCGTTTGAAATCGCCGTTTTCGTCAAGATACACGTCGAACTCCCAGCCAAGGCCATTAACGAATGGTTTTACTTTCGAAGCGTTTCGCGCATCGTCTATTGAAATAGCCACGACTTTTACGCCCGTTTCCTGTTTCCACGTGTCATATACATTGTGTATTGCCTTAAGCTCTTGCAGGCAAGGCTTGCACCATGTAGCCCAGAAACTTACCAAAATAGGTTTGCCGTCATTGGAAATAGCAGAAGTATTTACGGTTTTTCCCTGTAAATCCTTGACATTTGCCGAAGGCAGAATTTGCGTTCCGCCGAAGCCGCCGAATACTATCAAAGCCGCCGCGCTTAGTACGAACGAAAGAAATGTTTTTTTCATTGTCGTAACCGATTTAAAAGTTAGTAAATTCAGAAATTATGAAGTAATTGCTTCCGTTGCCGCGGGTGTTGCCTTTTCCGTTTTGTCGGAAGTTGAAGTTGCCTTTTCCGTTTTGTCGGAAGTTGAAGTTGCCTTTTCCGTTTTGTCGTTGCTTCTTACGTAATCGGTTTGATAAAACCCGCTTCCGTTAAAAATAAGTCCTGCTCCTTTACTTATTTTTCGCTCGACTTTGCCTGCGCCCTTTGCAGGTTGTTCGCATACAGAATCGGGGCAATGTGTAAGCGGTTCGGATGATATAGACTGAAAAAACTCGAATCTTTTACCGCAAGAGCGGCATTGATAATCATAATGCGGCATAGCGTATTTACTTGGGCGATTGTCGTACAAAAACTTCGGATTAGCACGAATTTTCCGACGAATTATTGCATATATTCTTTTGTCGTGTGTTTATTGCGCGGCATTAGCTGTTCATAGCCTGTAAAAACTCGCGATTACTTTTCGTTCCGGTCATTCTACTGAGCAGAAGTTCCATTGCTTCGATAGAGTTATACTCGCTCAATACTTTGCGAAGTATCCAAGTTCTGCTGATTTCCTCGCTTGTAAGCAACAATTCTTCGTGGCGTGTACCCGAGCGGTTCACGTCAATAGCCGGATAAACTCTTCGTTCGGCAAGTTTTCTGTCCAAAACAAGTTCCATATTGCCGGTGCCTTTAAATTCCTCGAAAATAACTTCGTCCATACGGCTGCCCGTATCAATAAGTGCGGTTGCTATTATAGTCAGCGAGCCGCCTTCTTCTATATTTCGCGCTGCGCCAAAAAATCGCTTGGGCTTGTGTAGTGCGTAAGCGTCAACGCCGCCGGACAGAATTTTACCCGAATGTGGCACAACCGTATTATGCGCCCGTGCCAGTCGCGTGATGGAATCCAAAAGTATTATTACGTCCTGCTTGGCCTCCACAAGGCGTTTAGCCTTCTCGAGAACCATATCGGCCACTTGTACGTGTCGTTCGGGAGGCTCGTCGAAAGTGGAAGCAATGACTTCGGCACGAACAGAGCGTTGCATATCGGTAACTTCTTCGGGACGTTCGTCAATCAGCAGAACTATCAGTTTCGATTCCGGATGATTGCGCGATATACTGTTCGCGATGCGTTGCAATAATACTGTTTTGCCCGATTTCGGCGGCGAAACTATAAGCCCGCGCTGGCCTTTGCCTATGGGCGAAAGCAAGTCTATGATTCGCATCGAGTAATCGTTCGGTACGGTTTCGAGATATAGTCGCTTGTCGGGATAAAGAGGCGTTAAATTATCGAATATGGTACGGTCGCGCATTTGTTCCGGCGACACGTAATTTACAGATTCAACTTTTAATAAAGCAAAAAAACGCTCGCCTTCTTTGGGCGGACGCACGTGGCCGCGAATTGTATCTCCCGTGCGAAGTCCGAATTTTTTTATTTGCGAGGGGGAAACGTAAATATCGTCGGGTGAGGACAGATAATTGTAGTCGGCGGCGCGAAGGAAGCCGAAACCGTCGCCCATAACTTCGAGAACGCCTTCGCCTATGGTTCCTTCGGATTGTTGCTCACGAGGCTGAAGCAAGGCTTGGGCTTCGATAATGCGGAATATCAGGTCTTGCTTGCGCATATCCGAATATCCTTCGATATTCAGTTGCTTCGCAATTTTTGTCAGTTCGATGATTTTCATCGCCTTTAGCTCGGCGATATTACTAATGTGCGGAACCGACTGCGCAGGAGCGTAGTGCGGAACCGAGTGTTCGGGATGATGCCGCGAAGCAAGCAGAGGTCTTTGAGGACGTTGTTCTCTTTTCACAAGATTTTTAAGAAAGTTAGGCGTGAAGATAATTAAACATAATTGAACATAAACCGAAATCTATGCTTTATCGGGATTTAGAGCGTAATATGCAGTTGTAAAGCGACGTATAATCAGAAATGAGGGACGGCTACAGGAAGTAGTAAACGCGGTCAGATTTATTGCAAAATACGAACGATTTTTATTTGTGGCAAATTTTTTTTTTGCATTACAATAAAAAAGCCCCGCAAAAGCAGGTGAAATATCAAAAACAGCCGTGATGTCATAGAGTTCGACTGCGTTAATCGCAAACTTCAAACAACGGGTTTGTCGAATTGTTTTGCTGCCGGCGGATTTCGCGGGTTGCAAGTAAAATTACCGCATGGAGCGTAATACGTTTTCCCAACGACGAATCGCACTTTCGGCTTCGGGCGAGCGTATCGGACGTAATTCGTCTATGGCGGCATTTATCATATCGGCCGCTTGCGAATAGTTGCCGTTGTATTTCTCGATATTGCCGAGCTCGCCGAGTGCGTTGGCGGCTTTTTCTGCAAGATTTATTTTTAATGCTTCGGTACGCGCTGCCGTCAGCTGATGCTTTGCGTCGCTATAGTTACGCTCTTGTTTATACAGCATAGCCGTTTTGAAATGCAAATCCGACAGTAAAGCCGAATTGTTGCCGGCGCGTATGATTTCGCTCAATAAGGAGTCTGTTTCACGAGAATTATGATTTTCGCCTGCGGATTTCGCTATGATACGCACGCTTTCTGTTTCTTTACGTACAATTTCCACCCGCTTGACCGGTGCAGAAATTTTCGGCTCGATTGCTGACGGCTCGGAAATCTTCGGCTCGGTTGCGGCGGACGGTACGGTTTCTGCTGTTTGCTCTTGCTTTTGAGGTGTTTTCCTCTGCGTTAAAACGGCGGTTTCGTGTTTGCCGTCCGATGATGTACCCAGCCAAATCGCCCCTGCAATAACTCCCGCACCGACGACTCCTGCGGCAGTGTACAACCAGCCGGATTGTGAAGCGGCTATGGGAACGGCCGCGCCGGACATTGCCGCCAATGCCGCAATTTCTACGCTGTCAAGGCAGCCGATTACTTTACGGCCGCGTTCGGACTTCGGAAAGTCAAATAATTCGTCGACTTTGCGCAGTTCGTCGAGAGTTGTTTGCAAGGCTGGGTCGGCCTGCGCCATCACATTCAATTCGGCAGATTCCGATGCCGAAATAGTTCCGTTGGCATATTTGTCGAGCAATTCCTGCACACTCATTTAAGCTCTTTGAAATAGGGCGACAATATCTCTTGTAATTTTTGTTTTGCGCGGGCTACGCGGATTTTCGCAAGCGGAAGCGATATATTCGCATTTTTCGCAATTTGTTCAAATGTAAAGTCTTTTATATATCGCATTTCTATGGCTTCGCGATAGTCCTTGCCAAGAGAAGCGATGGCTTTCATCAGTGCATCGTTCAGAATAATATCGCGGGCAAGCGGGTCGCGTCCGTCGGATATTAACGATTCAACCTCTTCGATAGAGATAATGGAGGCGGCTTCGTCCAATTTTTTCCATGCTGTAATACAATTATTTTTTGCAATAGTAAAAATCCATGCAGAGAAGTTTCCGCCGATAAAGTAATCGCGCTTTTCGTAAACGGCAGTCATAGTGGTTTGAAAAGCATCTTCCGCTGCATCATAATTTTTAATAATCTGCAAGCAATATGCGAATATGCGCTTCGAATAGCGGCGGTAAATCTCTCTGAATGCGGCTTGGTCGGCACGGTCGCGCACGGCCGTAAAGATTTCTTCGTCTGTTCTTTGAGTATAATCGCCACGCGCCATTATTCCCGTCGTATCTAAGTTTATACTAAATGAACAACTGCGGCGGAAGCAAAAAGATACAAAATCCTATGCTGTGCCGTATTGTTCGTCTGCATTATACAGACGTTTTGCCGTTAAATTCTTGGCGTATTGACGAAATTCCCGAATTTTGCGCTCAAATTAGACGATGCTCGTTAAAAAACAGAAAGGAAAACGGAAACATTTATCGCCTTTCCGTATTATTATGTTTTGCAGGGTGTCCTATAGTCAAAAGATTCATTCCCATCAAAAAAATAAGCCTGTTATGTTCAGATTTTTTCATTGTCTGCCCACTTTGTTCTGCGTGTTTGCTTTGGCTTCCCAGATATTCTTTTCGCCGGATGCAGCCGCACAATTATGGTCGCGTACCAATGGGCCAACCGAACGCTCCGTTTATGCGCTGACAACGCGCAACGATACGATTTATGCCGGAACTGCTGCCGGAATTTATTCTAGTGTCGACAGCGGTTCTTCATGGCGTTTGCTTGCGTTCGGCAAACAAACAATTTCTGCGTTCGGCGAGGATTTTTCCGGTAAATTCTATGCTTGTCCGCATAGCGCGGGCGTTCACAGTTCCGAGGATAACGGAGAGACATGGCAACCGATGAACAACGGATTACCCGACGGCGCAACGGTTTATGCACTTGCGCAACGTAATTTCGTAATGCTGGCCGGTGCCGATACGGGAGGTGTGTACAGGACTTCCGACGGCGGCCTTAATTGGAAGCAGACAAAACTTAACAGCGGCTGGGTGTACGCGCTTATTTCGAAGCCTAATACAGGCGACGTTTACGCCGGTACTTTCGGCGGGCGAGCGTATTATTCATATAACAGCGGCGAGGATTGGCAACGTGTTGACAGTACGCTCATCATGCAAACCGAAGGTCGTCCGGTACGTACTTTACTATACTTTGGCGATTATGTCTATGCGGGCGTGGCTGGCTCCGGCGTGTATCGCACTAACGATACAGGCAAAACGTGGCAAATGATGAATAACGGAATCGGTGTTCCCGATATTCGTGCCCTTGCCGAACATAACGGCGTGCTTTACGCCGGCTCGCAATACGGCGGCGTGTATATGTCGCGCGACAGCGGTATGACTTGGAAGCAAACGGTTGCGGGAATGGACGTTCTGAAAACGCGGGCTTTCGCTTTTGTAGGTGCACGTCCGTTTGCCGCGACCGACGGCGGCGGCGTTTATATCTGCGATTTATCAATACCTATGGGCGTTGAAGAATGGAACAATGCAGAAATTGCCGTTTATCCGAATCCGGCACCTGAAAAAATTTACATAGACATACAACTTAACGCACCCGTTCTATGTCGCTTGTCATTGTATAGTGCTCTCGGCGAGCGCGTTTATGCCAATGCCGAGTTTGCCGACGGGCATTTTTCGGCTTCTATAGATATGCTGCAATTTCCGGCCGGTACGTATTATATCGAAATTTCCGACGGTTTACGCAGAACTGTGCGTGGGTTTGTGAAGAATTAAAAAAAATGCAGTATTTTCACATTAAAAAAAAATCCCGCAAAAAATTACTTCTGCGGGATTTTTCTTATGCGGGATATTGTATCGTCAGCCACCATGCATTGATTCTGTTTGCTCGCGTGTAGGCCCGTATACCGCAGTTTGTACGGCACCCATAGGCCGCAGATAAGCCGATAATTGGCCGCGGTGATGAATCAAACCGAAAAGTGAATGCCAGCAATGTTCAGTTATTGTAAGCGCGAACAACTTCTTGCCGAAAAGCATGAAATCAACTTTTTTATCGTTCCATTCGGAGTCGCCGAGAGCACCTATCTTTTCGATAAGAGATTTATTCGAAGCCTCATAATGCCGTGCTGCCTCTTCCGGTGCAGCAAATTCCAGCATCGGGCGATGATTTATTACGCCATGTTCCACTGCTTCAATCAAATCGTCGAGATGTGCCGTAAAATGTCCTATCAGCTCTTTTGCAGAGCGATTGCGCTGGTGCGGGCTATAATCCCAACTGTCGGCGGAGCAAGTGCGAATTATATCGGTCGAAAATTTTTCTTCCGTAGCAAGACGGCTTAGAAAAAACTCTTTGTTCGTCATGAAAAAACCTTGTAAATAATGTGAAAAATAATGTGGAGATAAATTGATAAAATATATCTTTGCCCGATTTATTTGCCGAATACTTTTTTTAATAATTCGCTTGCCCGTGCCGCAGGATTTTTGCGAATTTCAAGCTCTTCGCGGGAAATCATATAAAACAAACCGTCAAGTGCTTTTGTGGTTGTATATTCTGTAAGATTCGGATTTATTTTTTCTGCGAACGGAATTTTATTGTATGAGTTAAACGCGGTTTCCCAATAGCGCACAGCATGTGTTTTTTCGAGTGAAGCCCGAATTATCGGCGTAAATTTTTGCGTAAGAGATGCAGCTGTCGTTTTCCTGAGATATGCAGTAGCCGCGCCATTTTCTCCTTTGACTATATTTATTGCATCTTGCAAAGTCATATCGCGTATCGCAGAAATAAAAATATCTTTTGCAACGGCGGCCGCGTCCTCGGCGGCACGGTTCAGCGCGACAGCAGCTTCGTCGACTTGTTTGCCTAAACCTATGTTGCGCAAAGTTGTTTCCACTTTTTTCGCTTCAGCCGGCCACGTGATAGCAATGTCCGGATTCTTTAGGTAGCCATCGGTTTTTGCAAGTATTTCCGTACCTTTTACAACTCCTTTGGTCAGTGCTTCTTTGATTGCATCTGCGGCTTCGCGCTCGCTGAATTCGGAAGGATTGCCGGCGATTTTTTCAACTTGCTTTTTGAAAGTGTCGAAAAGTTGCGCCGCCGCAGGCTGCGCGGCAAGAAGTGCAAAAATAATTATTGCAATTATTTGGATATACATAAGCGAGAGCATAAAGAATTGTGGAACGTAAAATAATAAACGTGAAACAGTTGCCGTTTATTGCTTATGTCCGATGCACTTCAACCCGAAACGGTTCGAAGAATTGTTTTGCGATCTATGAGTTTGAACGGCGAACGGCAATAAAATACGAGAAAAACCGAAATTGTTCGTCAATGCAGTCCAGCGTGTAGTTTCAGACTCGCGTTTCTATTTACGATATACTTTTCAAAACGAGCATAATGCGCCACATCCGTTCTTTTGCCGCAACCGCAATTTGGTTCCTATCGGTATTTTCGATAATGACTATGTACGCCCGTGCAGGTTGCGACGAGTCAGTTTCAAGTGCTTGGAAAGCGTTGAGTGAAAATGATTTAGACGCAGCAGAGCAAAAGTTTGACGAAGCCGTTAAACTTTGCCCGAATAATAGCCGTGCATATATGGGCTTGTCTTTACTCTACGAAATGCAGTTGCGCTACGGTGATTCGTGGGAGGCATTCCGCAATGTTCTGCGCATTGAAAAAGAGCCTGCACCGTATTGGTTCTCGCAATGGACTACTTTGAAAGTAGAGCGCAATCGCCGCAATCCGAAAACAGGTATAATCGAGGCACTTGAACGATATGCCGCCAAAGGCGAGCCTTCCGGAGTGTTGCAACCTATGGCGCACGAAGTATTGGGTGAAATATATCAGCGACGCGGACAATTCGAGAAAGCCCGCGAACATTACAACAAGCAAAATGCACTTGAAAATTGGACTATCTCCGGTCCGTTTGAAAATATATCGGCGGCCGGCTTTAATACCGTCTATCTGCCGGAAACAGAATATAAACCGGAAAAAATCTACGAAGGCAAAAATTCTGTACCGGTGCAATGGTTCGTTCCTCCAGCGATTAAACACGATAAATGGTTGGATTTCCAAGCATATTTCGGTGACAGGCAAGCATTGTATTACGCAAATACTTTTGTGTTTTCTCCGCAAAAACAAAACGTAATGGTGCGAGTCGGGACAAGCGGTTCGTTAAAAGTGTTCTTGAATGATGCCGAAATTATGCGCGATTCATTGGAGCAAAACAATGATTTGGACACTTATATCGCAGTAACGGAATTGCAGCAAGGTTGGAATCGTTTGTTGGTAAAGGTAGGTTATTCGGAACTTGACCGATGCAATTTTATGGCACGAATAACCGATGAGAATGGATTGCCGATTGCAGGGCTGAAATATACGGTTGAGCCGCAAAATTATACGAAAACAGAAAAGGCCTTTGTGCGCGTAACAGAAAATTTTGCAGAAGCATTTTTCAAAAGCCAAATTGTACAATATCCCGATAATTATGAGAATTATTTTTTATTGGCCGATGCTTATTTGCGTAATGATAAGGCAATAGAAGCCGAACTTATTTTGCGAAAAGTACAAAAACTATTGCCTAACTGCGGTTTGGTTTATCACTATTTGTTGCAAGCGTACAGTCGAGGGCGCAAACGCGACGAAGCGGCTACGACATTCGAAAAAATATATGCTTTAAGTAAAAACTTAATAGACGGAATACAATATAAATTCAATCAATATTTGGAAAACGAAGACTTTGACCGCGCCGAAGAAGAACTGTTGCGAATGGAAAAACTGCGACCCGGTTCGGAAGACGCTTATTCTTTCCGACTTGATTTTTACGGAAAAAAGAAACTCACCGAAAAAGTGATACAGACCGCACTGGATGCATATTCTAAATATCCTACGGTTTGGCGTTTTGCCAATCTTGCCGCTGTTATTGATTATCAGAAAACACGCAAGCGGGAAGGGACAATAGAAATTTACAAAAAATTTCTGGCCGAAAATTACGATGAAGGTGTAATGTCAAATCTTGCAGCGACTTACCTTGACGATTCAAAAGTTAAGGAGTGGGAACAGACTTACAGAAAAATGTTGCAAACTTCGCCCGCTTCGCCCGGATATTATTTCCAGATTTCAAAAGTATTTGCACAGCTTCAGAAATACGACAGTGCGGCGGCCAATGCTCGCGCCGCGTTGTCGTTCTGTCCGTCCTGCGGTGCGTATTGGGCAAAACTCGGCGAGGCATATCGCAGCGATAAGCGCATGGAACAAGCAAAAGAAGCCTATAAAAATGCAATGCTCTATAATGCGGCGGATTATGATTCGCGACAAGTTTTGCGCGAGCTTGAAGGTAAGTCTTCCATATTTTCGCTGTTTAAGCAGAATAATATTGACAGTTTGGTGAAATCCGCGCCTGCGTCCGATTTTTACCCGGAGTCGGCGGCGGCGGTTGTATTGGAGAATACAAATCGCGTTGTATATGAGCGCGGCGCGTCCGAAACAAGCCAAGAAACGCTGATTCGCGTATTTAACGACAGAGGTATTGATTTATTCAAAGAATATTCGGTAGGCTATAATAATTATGCTCAGACTTTAATTATCGAAAAAGCCGTAACCATAAAACCCGACGGAACGGAAATTCGCGCCGATATAAGCCGGAATCAATGCGTATTTAAATCATTGGCAAAAAATGATTTTATTTATCTGAAATGGCGAATACGCAATTTCAACAGCGGAAAATTGGGCAAACATTTTTGGGATACTTATTATTTCAATCGATTTATGCCTACTCTGAATACCCGATATGCACTACTGACCCCGAAAGATATGGAATTTGAGTACAAAGGGCAAAACGGGGCACCAAAACCCGTTGCATTCGAGGTCGACGGCGGAAAAATGTATGAGTGGTCATCGCAAAACGAAGCGGCTATAGGCTATGAATCGGATATGCCCGGGCTGGACGAAGCCGGAAAAATACTGCGAATATCGTCTATTCCCGATTGGAAGTATTTGGCGGATTGGTATAAAGAGGTAGCGCAAACCAAAGCGCAATCATCTTATGAAATAAAAGAAAAAGTTAATGAAATATTTGCCGGAAAAAACGATGCGACAACCGGTGAAAAAATAGAAACCGTATATGATTATATTACCGAAAATATTCGTTACAGTATGGTGTCGTTTCGCCAATCGGCACTGATTCCGCAGAAAGCCCGCGATGTGCTGGTAAATCGTATAGGCGATTGTAAAGACGTGTCAACATTGGGTATTGCAATGCTCCGCGAAGTCGGCATAAAGGCGAATTACGTTTTGGTTAACAGCGGAAATGAAGAGAGGATAGGCGATATTCCGCCCTCAATCGCCTTCAATCATTGCATTGTGCAGGCAGAAACCGAGTCGGGGCCGGTATATCTTGATTTTACGGCAAACAATCATCCCGCCGGTACGATACCGAGCGCAGACCGCGATGCTTTTTCTCTTGTAATAGACGATGCCACAAATGCTCCGATAAATTTGCCGCGAAATCAAATTGCGCCGCCAACCATAGTTGCCCGTTCCCGTATGCGATTATTCGATGATAATCGTGCAATTATTGAAAACACAACAATTACAAGCGGTAATCCTACGGCAAATCTGCGTTTCCGTTATCGCGGCAAGCCGCAAAAAGACCGCGAAAAGCTGATGCAAACACAACTTAGCGCGGAAATTCCGAACGTGCGCCTGCTGAATTTTCGCATAGGCCCGCTTGACGACCTTGCACCGACGATAGAATATTCTTACGTATGCGAAGCACCGAATTATTTGAACGATGCCGGCAACTATAAATTAGTGAAACTTCCCTGGCAAAATCCGTTGCGTGCCGACGATGCTCTTTCCTATGAAAAGCGTATGTTCCCGATAAAAGACATAAATAATGTCGACACGGTTTCGGAGGAGGCGGAGATAATTCTGCCCGACGGCTACAAGCCGACCGATTTGCCCGCACCTTTGCGCATTTCCTCCCAAGCCGGCGATTATACGCTGGAATTTGCGCTGTACGGAAACACGCTCAAAGCAAAACGCCGCTATGTTTATTTGCAGTCGTACATTGGTGTTGATGAATACGAGCAATATAAAAAATTCTACAATAGAATAGTAAAGGAAGACAGCCGCCAAATTCTGCTGAAAAAAACAGAGGAATAAAAAATAATCAATACTTTCTGTTTTTATTCCTTGAAATGCTTTGTAAAAGGGATATGACCCAAATGACCGATTCGCAACGTCGTTCTTCTACGCCCGTTCAGTTTATCCGCGGTGTGGGGCCGCGCCGTGCCGAGGCTTTAATAGCCGCCGGACTGCATACTTCGGCTGATTTAATTCGATATTATCCTCGCTCTTATATTGACCGAAATGCGGCAGGCTCACTTTCGGATATTCGTCGTAAGTTTTTACAAAACAACATATTCGACATAGAGAAAAATATTCCCGCAGCATCTGTTTCGCTTAAAAATCAAACTACGGTAATTGCCCGAATAATAAAAGTTCGCGAACATTCTTTCGGCGCAAACCGCAAAATGATTACGGCAAAAATAACAGATGATTCGGCCGATTCGGCCGAGATTATTTTTTTTAATAATGTGCATTATTATCGTCTTATATTGAAAGAGGGCGAATTAATAGCGGTAAGCGGAAATCCGGAATATGACGAAAAATATAAAAAAACAGCATTTTATCATCCCGAAATAGTACGAATTGACGATGAAGACCAAGCCGAGTATCGTGCGGGAAAAATACTGCCCGTCTATATGCTTACGCAAGAAATGCGCAAAGCCGGAATAGGGCTGAAAATGATTCGCGGTGCTGTGAAAATGGCATTGGACGAAGAAATTGCTTTTACGGGAGAAACTTTGTCTGCCGATATATTGGCACGAAACAGCCTGCCCGATATACGCCGTGCAATACGAACTCTGCATTTTCCCGACTCTACCGCTACGCTCGACCGCGCATTGCACCGCATGAAATTTGAAGAATTATTTTTTTTCGAGATGATTCTGGCTATGCGCCGTCGCGGCCTCAAAACAAGTGAGTACGGCGCAGACATAAACCCAAAAAGTGCCAAAGCGCGAAGCCTTTTGAACGGGTTGGAATACGGGCTGACACGTGCGCAAAAACGTGCGTTGAACGATTTTGCACGCGATTTCCAAAGCGGACAGCCTATGAACCGCCTTCTGCAAGGCGATGTGGGCTCAGGTAAAACCATTGTATCCGCTTTTGCTATGCTGATGGCCGTAGATTCGGGCTATCAGGCATTGTTGATGGCACCTACCGAAATATTGGCCGAACAGCATTATCATACGCTTAAAAAACTACTCGGAAACAGCGGTGTTGAAATTGTGCAACTTGTCGGCGGTCAGAAAAAGAAAGTACGCACGGAAATACTTGACTCTATTGCATTAGGTAAAGCAAATATTATAGTCGGGACTCATGCTTTGTTTGGCGGCAGCAAGTCCTCTATGAAAGAAACAGAAGGGCTGCGCTATAATAATGTAGGGTTGATTGTGATTGACGAGCAGCACCGCTTCGGCGTAATGCAACGCGCCAAACTTAAATCGCTGGCCACACGTTCGTTGGAGCAAAAGGAGGGAGGTGCCATTCACTCGCCGCATATCTTGGTAATGAGTGCTACACCTATACCGCGAACGCTTGCCATGACGCTTTACGGCGATTTGGACGTTTCGATTATTGATGAAATGCCGCCTGGCCGCCGGCCAATTCAAACGCAAATTGTATTCGAGAGCCAATTACCCGAAATTTACGAGTTTATCCGCACCGAAATCCGAAAAGGCCGGCAAGCCTATATCGTTTATCCGCTTGTGGAAATTTCCGAAAAAATAGAGGCTAAATCGGCTGTGGAGCATTATGAATTTCTATCGTCGGAGATATTTCCGAATATGAAAATAGGTCTGTTGCACGGGCAAATGCTATGGTATGAAAAAGAAGATGCCATGAAAGCGTTCAAAAACCGCGAATACGATATTATGATTGCAACTACGGTTGTTGAGGTGGGAATTGACGTGCCTAATGCTACGATTATGTTGATTGAAAACGCCGAACGTTTCGGACTTGCACAATTGCATCAATTGCGGGGAAGGGTAGGGCGAAGCGAGCTGCAATCATACTGTTTCTTGGCAACAAAAGACCATTTCCGTTATGTTATACATAAGCGCGACGAGGAATTTTCCGAACGAAAGGCCGGTGTTATTCGCTTGCGGGCTATGCGCGATACAACCGACGGTTTCCAAATTGCCGAAATAGACATGAAATTGCGCGGTGCGGGCAATATATTGGGAACGCAACAAAGTGGAGTACCCGAATTTCAGTTCAGCGACTTAGTTTCCGATATCGAAATTATAGCTTCGGCCCGCAGCGAAGCCTTTGCACTTGTAAATAGAGACCCGCATCTTCGCTCTGCAGAAAACGAACCGATTCGCAATGAATTCCGCCGTAAGCATATTGTCGGAGAAAATTTGGTTGATATTGCGTAAACAGAAAAACACACCTGTTAAAAGCGCGTTTTACTCAAGATACCGACTTTTTCGGAAAGAATTGCTTGTACTTCGGGCTATTCGTTTTCGTCCACCACGATAATTAAATACGGCGACGGCTTCCAAAATTTATTTTCGTCGTTTATTTTGAAAGAGCGTATGGTTTTGGTCGAGTCTGTTACCGATTCTATGTACTTCTCGTTGTGTGCGGAAATCACCTTAAAATGTTTAGGTTTATTGCCTTTTTTACCTGCGTGTGCCAAAAGTGAATCTATATTTAATTGATTAGATTTTTTTGGGTTAAATTTGGCGAATTCGTCTTGCGGCAAATCTTTCGACGGCTGTAGCGTTACGCCGAGTTTGCCGAAAATCCAAAGATTTGCGCCGCCCGCTTCACGAACTATTTTTTTATCCAGTAATTCTTTTTCCGTTCCCACTACGTAATACATATCCTGATTGCCGCTAACTTCTTCCGATTTTTGTTGCTCGCGAGCGCGGGCAACAGCTTCGGCAATGCGTCTTTCGGTGCGTTTTTTAACGTTATCAACATTGCTTTTCAGAATTGTTGCGCCCGTTTCTTGCGTTTCAAAACTACTTTTCAAAGTTGCTATATTTTGTCTGACGACCGGCGCAGCCTGTGCGATAATTGCGTTTTTACTGTTTAGTGCAACCAACTTGGCATCTATATCGGCAAGTCGTGCTTTTCCGCCTTGAACTATGTTGTTAAGCGAGTCGAGAGTGTTTATCATTGCGGCTGTTTCGCGAACCACACTACGCGAGGCCGAACGTTTTGCGGATAGGAACAATAGTCGGTCGTATATTTGATTAAGAGCGGAACTCGATTGCAATACAACTATGCTTGCACTATCTTTTTCGCTGATAAGTTTCAGCAATTCGCTTGCATCATTGGAACTATCTGCGGCAGACATCGGCTTTTCGGGAGCATGTGCCGTGCGTTCGTCGCAACCCCATAATATTGTGGTCATTGCGGCGAATCCGCAAATTACAGGCAGAAGCGTAATTTTCATGGTTTATGTTTTGAATTTTGGTTTATGCCGATTCCGATGCGTTATTCGGGCTTTTTAATAAATTCATAGCCGCCTTTTGTTGCGCCCCACACTTGTTGGCCGGAAGCGTCGAAACCCCTATCCCACAATATGAGTCTGTCGGCGGCAACCGTTATATCGCTTGTGGAATAAACGGCTTTGCGCAGTTCACTCGAACAATTTGTACCGACGGTTGTGCCTGAGTATGCGCCGTTACGTTTGCGATACAGCACTATACCGCAACCGTTCATTTCGGCTAATGAATCGGGCGTTTGATGCCTTAGCATATTTTCGCGTCGCCATTCGCCGGCGAAGCGCAACGGATAACGAAGAATAAAAATTGCACTCTCGAAAGTCGTGTCGTTTTTTTGCGCAAGGCGGTAAATTCTTTGGCGGTACGGTTTGCTTTGCATACTTGCCAGAGACTGTTCCATATACAGCCAAACTGCATCGGCACGCCATCGCCATATACGTGCTATTCGCACCCGTATGTCGAAATAATCCGAATCTGACCGTGCTTGAGTTTCATTGCTGTACGAGCCTTGCAGCATATTCGCTAATCGCTCTGCCGCAGGCGTAATGCCGTTTTGCTGGGCAACAGCCGAATACGTAGCGCACAGCAGTCCAAAAATAACGCCAATTCCTTGAAGTTTCATGCCTAAGACCACAGCCGAAGAATTTATTATGACAAAATTACAGTTTCTTCGCCGTAATTTTGCAATACTTTTCTTAATTCATTTCTTGTTTTTTGCATTAGACGTTTCTCCGAAAGGTTAATTATGACAATGCCTGCGAGTATAGAGCCGGACGATTATGAAATACTCATAAGACGTTATGACCATGGGGCGAATTACGCTTCATACTGCCCGCAATTAGCTTATATGATAAAGGGTGCAGCCCACGAGGAGGTAGAGGACGCTATGAAAGCGTATATTCTTGCTTATATAGAATCTCTCAAGTCCAATCCCGCAATGCCCGACTTGGCATTATGAAACCTGCTTTTGCGCATTGGGCGGTGCGTCTGCCGGTGGCGATATGTATCATCGCGCTATCGTTTGCAGTTGCTTATACAGTAGTGGCAACCGTAGCATTTACGGCAATTTTTGACTTTATTGCCGGCAATAGCAATATAGACAGCAAAACAGCCGATTTCGTATACATGGCGATATTTTCAATCTGTTTGCTAGTCGGACAGTATTTTATGAACGCGGCACGTGCCGGCAAGGTTGCAATGACGTTTGGTTTTGCACCTACGCCGTTCGCACTCCGACATTTCGCGCAGGGTATTGCATTTGCGCTCGCTTCGGTTGGTATATTATTCGGCTTATATGTTCTGGCCGGCGCGGAAGTTACATTGGCCGAGAATGAATTGCCGATTATCTCTACTTTGCTTATTTTCTTTGCTGCTCTTATGGAAGAGCTTGTTTTTCGCGGATTACTTTTCGAGCCGTTCTCCGAGCGATTCGGCGAGGCTAAAACGACTGTCGGTATCAGTTTGCTGTTTGCCGTAGCCCATATTCCAAATCCCAATGCTTCTGTTATGGGTATCGCCAACGTGGCATTGGCCGGCATAATGCTTTCCGTTATGCGTATTGCAAGCCGAACCTTGTGGATGCCTTTGGGTTTTCATTTCGGCTGGAATTGGAGTTTAGGCATAGGTTTGGGAATGTCGGTAAGCGGTCAGGACTTCAGTCCTATATTTCATACTCGGCTTGCTGCCGCACCTTCCGTATGGCTCGGCGGTGCGTTTGGTGTAGAGGAAAGTTTGATTACAACCATTTTACTGCTTGTTGCTACGGCTGCCGTGATGCTTTATACGAAATCCGATCCGTTCGTCGCCGCGGCCGAATTCCGCCGCCGTTATGCGGAAGACGGCCTATTGCAACGCCAGCGCGAAGTAAATTAAAAAACTTGAAGCCGTTTTTCTGTTTCAACCGAAAGAGTTGGCAGAAAATTGCTATTTTTGCTACTGTCGAACATTGATTCGGCGGCAAAGTAGAACGTTGAACTTCCATTAGGATTAGCAAGTGAGCGTAACCGTACTGCTTTTTGGTATCTTGGCCGTAGTGGCTGTTGCATCCGGAATTTCTACTGTAATGAGTCGAAATCCGGTAGCCTCGGCGATGTCGTTGGTATTGCATTTTTTCACACTTGCGGGAATATACCTGACTTTGCAGGCGCAGTTTATAGCGGCAGTTCAGGTATTGGTATATGCCGGTGCGATTATGGTGCTGGTAGTATTTATGATTATGTTGCTGAACGTAGGGCGCGAAGAGCAAATGCGCGAAAATCCGGGTTATCGAACTATAATTGGCACGGCATTAGGCGTAATGCTGGCGTTTCAGGTAGGAAAAACAGCGTTCACTGACGTTGCCGGCCGCCATGTCTTGCCGCCGGGATCGGCTGTAACCGGCACAACCGAAGCATTGGGCGAAACGCTTTTCAAAATGTATTTGTTTCCGTTCGAAGCAGTATCGCTTTTGCTTTTGGTTGCGGTGGTCGGTGCAGTTATACTTGCAAAGCGGAAAATATAAAAACTAATTTGTTGAATGAACCAACACGAAAAATAATATGAATTTGCAATCTGTGCCTTTGGAGTATTATCTGACGCTGTCTGCGATTCTATTCGTTATTGGTGCGGTGGGTGTGCTGACGCGGCGTAATGCCATTATTATTTTTATGAGCATAGAGCTAATGCTCAATGCGGTTAATTTGACGCTTGTGGCGTTCTCACAGTTTTTTGGCGATCCGGGCGGGCAAATATTTGTATTTTTCGTAATGGCGGTTGCAGCGGCCGAGGCAGCGGTAGGCTTGGCTATTGTGCTTGCTTTGTTCCGCAATAAACAGACTGTGTACGTAGATGAAGTAAATATAATGAAATGGTAAAACTTACGTCGGTCGGCGGCTTAATGTTGCCGACCGGCTCAAAACCCTTTTGTATACTTTCGGTTTATCTCTCCAAATAATCAATTGTTGCCGATTTCGCTTTAAGCCGGCAATTCAAGCGTAAAAGTTGTTCCTTTCCCGAGTTCGCTTTCGTATCGGATTTCGCCGCCGACGGCCTCGGCCAATTTTTTCACAATGGAAAGTCCAAGTCCGGTGGAATGTTCGCCGCCGGTAGGTTGCGCCGAAAGCCGCTTGAATTTACCGAATATATTGCGCTTGTCCTCTTCGGTCAGT
>JADZAA010000032.1 GCA_020852855.1 Bacteroidota bacterium | reverse complement strand
GGTCTGTTGTTTAATCGTCTCATTACCTCATCTATTTCCTCCTGTTTTACGTTGTCTAATTGTTGCTCCTTCGGAAAATACTGACGTATCAGACCATTGGTATTTTCATTCGTTCCACGCTCCCATCAACTGTATGGATGTGCAAAATACACATCTGCTTCCAGCTCGTCGGCTATGTTTTGATGATAAGCAAATTCTTTCCTAACTGCGACGATTAACTGTTTGACCACGCAAGTCCTTTACCATTACTACGCTTACGATACCTCTTGCGACTGTGACGAAGATGTTGCCATAAAATGCCGCCAACTGATTTATCAATCCATATATGACGTTGTGCCTGCTTCGGACGATAGCCCCAAAATCTACTGTTGCGGCGTATCTCTCGGCTTATACTTGACGGCGATAATCCAAGTATTGAACTCATTTGACGATATGATATGCCTTGCAAATACATCGCTCGAATTTCGTATCTTTGCTCTTGGGTTAGGTGCTTATAGCTCCGTGACATTATGTGCTCCAGTTTGTGATAATCTTTGGTTGGGTTATTGCTCTATGACACCTAACCCTACTTTTTATTTATCTAGACCGTTGCACTTGACTGTTGAATTCAAGAAACGAATTTAGAACCGAATTGGAAAATACGTTAAAGTATTTTTAATGATTCGATAAAATACCACATTCTATTAATTCGGGCAGAAAAAAAGTATCCGCAGTGAACTTGGCAGCTGTGCATTGCTGTCGGGCGGATTGAATTATGAACAGTATGTATCAGCCTTATCTTTTAACGTCTATCGGCGGCTTCCATAAAAAAATTATCTATTTTTGCAGATTATTTTCCTTTTCGGGTGTGTATTGCGCCCGTCTTTTTAGTTGAAAAACCCATCTTAAACTGCGGTACACAATGTGGAAGTAAAAGAAATTCTTGAGCAAGTTTACGATAATTTTCTGCGTGTTGCGCGGCGTAAATCGAAAAACAAAACATTCGATTTTCCGCGTGTAGGCTTCTTGAACGACAAGAAAAAAAACGCTCTTGAAGAATGTCTCGGTATTTCAATAGGCAATATTGCCATATTTGAGCAAGCACTCGTGCATCGCTCCGCACTTCAGTCTTTGCCGGAAGGTACAATATCCAATGAAAGATTGGAATTTCTCGGCGATGCGATTTTGGGTATGGTTGCGGCGGAATATCTTTTCTATCATTACCGTGACAATCAAGAGGGAGAACTGACCAAAATGCGCTCATGGTTGGTAAACAAACGTTCGCTTGCGCTATGCGCCCGCTCTTTGCATCTCGAAGAATTTTTATTGGTCAGCGTAAGTGCGAAACAATCCATTCAGAAAGGCAACGAGGCCATACTTGCCGATACACTCGAAGCCGTAATTGCCGCCGTTTATATTGATTCGGGTATTAAATTCGCCCAAAACTTTATACTGCGCATACTGATTCCCATACTTAATGTTGCTCCGCCGCATAATGCGAATTACAAAGGACGTTTGCTCGAAATTGCACAAGGGCTCGGCTACGAAGCGCCGTATTATGTTGTTCGCGCCGAATCTGGGCCTGCACATGAGCGCGTATTCACCGTAGCCGTTATGCTGCAAGACAAAGAAATCGGCGTGGGAACAAGCAAAACCAAGAAAGAAGCCGAACAGCTTGCCGCGCAGTCAGCACTCGAAACAAAATTCTCTGACCTATGATAAAGACTCGGCTTGCCATATTTATTTGTGGGCTTATTTATTGCGCCTGCGCAGTAGTCAAGCCGCCCGAAACACCGCCTGATACCGACAAAACAGTGTCCTTACGGCTTGGAATAGACAATTTAATTGCCGATAATTTTGGCGCAACAGCCGGAAAACGCATAGCATTGCTGACAAATTCGGCGGGACGCACATCTGATTTACGCACCGCTTTCGATGTATTCCGCTCTACTCCCTATTGCCGTTTAACTACGGTTTTAACGCCCGAACATGGCTTCGATGCAGCTGTTCCGGCCGGTTCGGCAGTAGCCAACGATACCATTAACAGCATACCTTTTTTTTCTTTATACGGAAAATTCCGCCGCCCTACACGCGAAATGCTGGCCGATTGCGATGCGGTAGTTGCCGATATTCAAGACATCGGTATACGCTCTTATACTTTCGTAAGCTCGCTGCGCAATGTAATGGACGCTTGCGCCGAGTTCGGCAAACCGATAATTGTACTTGACCGCCCTAACCCTCTGGGCGGTATATTGGTGGACGGCGCACCGGCCGAGGACGACGCACTCTCGTTTGTGGCCGCATTGCCCGTGCCGTATTTGCACGGCTGCACAATAGGCGAACTTGCACGCATGATGAACGAGGAAAATTGGTTGCCCGCGAAGCGGAAAGCAAAACTTACGGTAATTCCGATGAGCAGTTGGAAACGCTCCATGACTTGGGAAAATACCGGACTGCCGTGGTTTCCGACATCGCCCAATGTTCCGTCGCCCGAAACAATTCGCGCTATGGCAATAACGGGTATTCTCGGCGAAGCCGGCGGCGTAAATATCGGAATTGGCTCGGCACTCCCGTTCAGATATTTGGGAAGGCCGGATTCACTCGCGGCAGAAATAATATCGAAAATCGAGCAAATATCTATGCCCTGCAAAATTGCCCGTACACGATTTCGCACGGAAACGGGTACATTCGGCGGACAAATTTGTTCGGGCTTGATTCTCCTGCCCGATGCTGAACAAAAACGTTATTTCTCTGCCGGTATAGCATTGCTTGCGGAATTACGAACGACGCTGCCCGGAATAATGCGCGAACTGAACAAAAAAGATTCAATGCTGCGCAAGGTTTTGGCGAATAAAGCTTTATGCAATGCTCTGGCAAATGGCGACACACTTGAAAATATACTTAAAATTGCGACGAAAGGCGAAGATGAGTTCCGCCGGCTGCGTGAAAAATATTTGCTTTATGGGGGTTAGTGGTTAGTGGTTAGGAAATCGTAAATCTCAAATCTCAAATCGTAAATCTCAAATCATTATGCAAAACGAAGAAAAACAAAACCGTGCATTGGAAAAAGCCCGTGCAAAAGCGGAGGAACATCATATTGCCGGCATTAAACGGCATATTTTTCTGTGCTGCGACCAAACAAAGCCCAAATGTTGCTCGAAGGACAAGGGATTGGAGGCATGGGAATATCTGAAAAAACGCCTTAAAGAGCTCGGGCTTGAAAATGAAGGTATTTATCGCACAAAAGCCAACTGCCTGCGAATATGCAATGCGGGGCCTGTTGCCGTGGTGCATCCCGACAATATTTGGTATCACAGTTGCACACCCGAAGTATTGGAAATAATAATTCGGGAACATTTAATAGGCGGCAAACCCGCAGAAAAATACAGATTATAAAAGAAACATCGCCTTTAGGTGTTAAAACACGCTTTAATCGTTTGTAATTTCAATATATTACCGAAAATGCAACAAAGAAAAAATATTTCTTAATATAAAAGCATTGTTTTGCCGTTTCTTTGTATTTTAGAATTATTATTTTATTGTTGTGATTGAAAACAATTATCAAGGGTTCTTTCTATGAAGTATTTTACCTCTATTCTGGCAGGATCTGCTATTGCATTAGCCGCCCTGACTATCGCCGTTGTTCCTTCATTGGGGCAAATTCCGCGTCAATTTTCCTATCAAGGAACATTAACCGACGCAATAAGCGGCAAGCCGTATAGCGGAGTTCATACAATTACCGTAAGGCTTTACGACGCGCCTAACGCCGCCAAATCCATTTGGAGCGAAGAGCATAGCGCGACCATAGAAGATGGTTTGTTTAATATCATAGTCGGCAATAAAACATCGCTTTCGCTGTCGTTTGACCAGCCCTATTATATAGGTATAAGCATTGACGGAAAGCCCGAAATCAGCCGCGTTCCACTCGTTTCCGTGCCGTACTCGATGCAAGCGGAGCAGGCACGCTCGCTGGCACCTTTTGCAACGGGGGCAGTAACCTCGATTAACGGAGAAGACGGCGATCTCTCAATAGTAGGCTCCAACGGTATCAAAGTAAATAATGACGGCGGTATATTCCGCTTGGAATTCGATAAAAATTCACTTAAAAACGGCGACGATATACTTGTACCGCCCACAGGTTCGGCCGGAGGCGATTTATCGGGAACATACCCGAGCCCAACAATCGGCAACGGTAAAGTTACTACATCAAAAATCGCCGATAATGCTGTTACCGGAGCAAAAATCGCAAACTCGGCAATTACTACCTTAAAAATTGTCAATGATGCCGTTACAGGTGCTAAAATTGCAAATGGAACTATTGTTTCATCGAATATCGCCAATAACGCCATTACAACACAACTCATTGCAAATGATGCCGTTACAACTGCCAAAATTGCCGATAAAACCATAACGACGGCCAACTTGGCCGATAATGCGGTTCAAACGCAAATCATCGCAACCAATGCCGTAATGACAGAAAAAATCCGCGATTTGAACGTTACCACACCAAAACTCGCTGACGGCGCTGTATCTTCCATTAAATTATTAGACGGTGCGGTTACAAGTCCTAAACTCGCCGACAATGCCGTTACATCGCCCAAATTGGCCAATAACGCGGTTACTAATCCTAAACTTGCGGATAATTCCGTATCCACCGACAATATAATTGACGGAACAATTAGAACGATTGACATAGCCGATAATGCAGTTACAACACCCAAAATTTTTGACCGTAATGTTACAGGAAAGAAAATCTGGACTACCGGTGCGGTTGCCGGAGATGTAATCACTTTCAACGGTACAGACGTTGTATGGAGCGAAGGCGGAGGCGGAAACGGCGTAACTACAATTCCGTCGCCCGTATGTCAAAATGCTTTTGTACGTTTTGGCAATACATCAGGTACGCAAATCCAACAAGGCGCGCTCATTCTCGAAGATGTAACCAATGGCATAGTACCTATAAGCATAAATACTTGCATTAACGACCAGTGGATGTATCACAGCATAGCACTTATTCCAAGCGAAGGCGGTGCATTACAAGCTTCTAAATTGGGTGACCCTCGAGGATATAATGCCATTGATTGGCAAATTGGTACAACAGACGATGAAGAGGCATTTAGGGTAGCCGGAGGAGATTACTCGGTTATAGGAGGCGGAACCGGTAATGCTATAACTAGCAACGACGGCTATGAATTTAATAGTGGCTACGGCGCAACAATAGCAGGCGGTATAAGTAATTCAATCCTCGGATCCTATGTGAACGGCAGCACCATAGGCGGTGGGCAGGGTAACTTTATTCACAGCTCCTTTTCGGGTGAAATGGGCGGCGGCTATAATTCCACTATCGCGGGCGGAGAAGATAACTCAATAGCAGGCAGCCATGTACCATATTCCTTTATCGGCGGCGGAAGCGGCAATACGATAGGAGACGTAGACGTCGACGTTTTTGCAGCTAATTCGGTAATAGCCGGTGGTGAAGACAATACTGTTATATCCCGTTTCTCAACCATAGGCGGCGGCTCTATGAATAGCATATATGAACAGTATGCTACTATCGCAGGCGGTCTTAATAACACAATTCGGGGCAATTCCGCTTCTATCTTGGGGGGAAGCGATAATACAATCGGAGATGTTGATGGAGATAATGGACGGAACTCCTCTATTCTCGGCGGAAGTAACCTCACCCTAATCGGAAACAGTTCCATGGGCTTTCTCGGAGCGTCTACAGACGGACATAACTACGAATCAATGACAATTACTGCCGATAATACCGCTGTACTTGGAAATGTGGACTTATGGCTGGCAAATAATGACAGTAAACCTCGCGAATTACGCTTTTATACTTCACATCATGATGACGATGACGATGATTTTCCGATGGCTACCAACTATGCAGGTTTTGTGGCACCGGCTACCGGACTTACGGGTAATTTCATGTATGCTTTACCGAAAGCCGCACCTACCGGCGGGCAAATATTAAGCGCGAATAATGTACAAAGCAGCGGCGGTAGAACTACTGCCGACCTTGAATGGATTAATGCACCGAGCCCCGGAGTACAAAGTGTAACTGCCGGCACAGGCATTAGCATTACGGGCACGGCTTCCGAACCTATTATCAATACTTCGTTTGATATTAACGATTACGTTACAATCAGCAGCCTTTCAACTACGCTCGCAGACTACGTTACAAACAGTAGCCTTTCAACTACGCTCGCAGACTACGTTACAAGCAGTAGCCTAACGACTACGCTCAATAATTATTACACAAAGACGGAAACTGATGACGCTATAAACGCCGCCCTGCCTTGCGGCTCTATAGTGATGTGGACGGGAGATATTGGCAATGTGCCAAGCGGCTGGGCATTATGCGACGGCAATAATGGCACTCCCGATCTAAATGACCGATTCCCACGTGACACCACAACGCCGGCCAGTGTAGGAACGCCCGGTGGAAGTAATACTCACTCGCATACAGTTGATGGCCATTCGCATAGTTTCAGCTTTAGTGGCGGTACAGGTAGTACCATTGAGGGTACGGCATCGTTCAGCGGAACTATAGATAATGCAACAACAGGTATTTCAGCAAGCGGAGCACTTCAAAGCGGTAGCGATCTTAGTGGCGATGAAACCTCTAATTATTCAACAAGTGTTGATGTTAATATTACCGATCCCGGCCATACTCATACGTTTAGTGGCAATAGTTCCGATGTAAGCGTAAATCTTAACGATATCTCCGGTAGTGGCACAACCGACGATGCGACCAGCGTAGGAACTTCGAGCGAAGATAATATTCCGGAGTTTATTTATGTTGGCTTCATAATGAAAGTTTGCCCTGGGCCTTAACTAAAGGTTGCATTTTTATACAGGAAAGCACGTTTCATTGTAATAACGGAACGTGCTTTTTTAATTGTTACCTCCTACCGATATATTGTACCTACGGCACAATTCGTTTTTTTGCTTCTCTTCCCTACCGATATATTGTACCTACGGCACAATTCGTTTCCCCCAAAAAATCCCGTAGGGATGAAATATGGGTAGAGATGAGATATAGGTAGAGATGAAATATAGGTAGAAAAACGGCAAAAAAAAATCGCCCCGTTTGGGGCGACATATAAAAATATTTTTTTCTGCCTATATTTATTTATCCGCCGTAATTCCCGCATTTTCTTTAATCTTATCCAATAGGCGATGTTCGAGAACTCCGTTACTTTGCCAGAAATGAACTTTATGCGTAACCCATTGTTCAAAGCCGCTAAGTTCGCCTTCCAACCTGACATCCACCGTATTATCTTCCTTTTCTTTCAGAACGAATTTATATTGGATTCTCCCCGACACCCATTCGCCGCCGCGTATATACGGGAATTTTTCGCAAGCGTCGTCTTCGCAGCTATAGCTTTCCATCACATCTTTTGTGCTGTCAATTCCCGTAATGATAATAAAAAAACCTGTTCTTATATTACCTTTGAACAAATTATCCTCACCTTGGTCGTTTTTCTCGACTTCCACGTCGCATTTTATATCGGCGAGCGTTTTCTTTATGGCATTCCAGAGCGTAGGAAATTCAACTTTCAGATTTTCTTTAATTACGTTTGGGGCGGCGTTTTGCGCCATTGCCGGCATTGTGCCGAGCAACAAAGCGGCTATTGCAAAAGTCAGCAGTATTTTCATAATTCAAACCATTGTCAGTTGGAAAATTGTTTGTCTATTATTGTAATTCTGTTCGGATAAGTCAATGGCCCTATCGGAGTAGAAATTGTAGGGCGTGCGTCAAGTTTCAAGCGCGACGTACTTCCCTTTGCACCGCCCAAAGCAAGCGCGAGATTTATTACGTTGTCGTAGCCTTTCGAGCCGAAGAATTTATACAAGTCAAGCGATATTCTGACAGGAATAATTGTTGTTTGTCCTGTTCCGGGTATTTCCACCGGAGCATCTATATCGCCGCTTACCGTTTGTTTATCGTCAATCAGTAATCGCCACTCGAGTCCTTGCAGCAAAGCAGAGGATTGCCTTGCGCCGCCTTTACCGTCGTTAGGATTAGCGGCCGCCACATTCAGTATAAATTCAGCCGGAAATTGATTGGTGCCGAAAGCGCGTGTAAGAGACAAAGCATCGAAAGCCGAAAAATCCGTTATTGAAGATTTTCCTGCGAACGAAACGCCGGCCAGCCGGAAATTCGACAAGCCGTCGAGTTTGAACTGCAGCCGTTGCATATTTGCCAGCGCGTTCGTTACCGCCGGGCAACTTTGAAACATAAGAGCCGCTGCGCAACAAGCAACCGAAACCGCAAAAGAATATAGAAACCGCTTCATAAAAGGCCTGTTTTCCGATTTGATAAAAAAAACGCCGCACGTCGAATGTATTGACGGCGGCGCTGCGTAAAAAAGTTTGAATAGGCAATAAGAACTGCGAAGATTTATGCAATTTTGATTTCTGCCGCAGCCATAACCTCATCGAGCGAGCCGGAAACCGTACCTTTAAGCGATTTGTCGAGCAAGTCTTTCAGTATTACCGCTTTACGCCTTTCTGTGGTTACAGTTGTCAGCAGTTTTACTTTGGCAATAAGTAATTTTTCTTCAATAGGCTTGCTCAGAAAATCGTCCGCGCCGGCTTCTATCGCCTTAAGCTGATTAGCCACATCGTTCAGAGCGGTAACTATAACTACGGGCGTTTTGTTCAGCACTCCGTCCTCACGCAATTTTTTTACCGTTTCATAGCCGTCTAATCGCGGCATCATCACGTCGAGAACAATGGCATCGGGCGCGCGTTGCGCCGTTTTTTCGAGACATTCTATACCGTCGTAAGCCTCGGCGGCCTCATATCCGTTAGCTTCCAAATAACGGCGCAAAAGTTTGGTTGTTATTCTATTATCGTCGACCACAAGAACGTACGGTTTATGCATAATTTATCTCCGTAATGAAAAAGGAAAATGCATTATTATATCTTATCGTGCAAAAATACAGTCTTTCATTGAAATAGCGAGGCAAAAAAATGAGCCTTCGGCGGTTGCGCAACAATAGTGTTCAAAGTACGGTTCAGATTTTCATTTCCGATTGCGGCGTACCATACGGCTACGGCTATTGCCCGCTCCTGCAAAATTCCCAACGGAAATATCAGATTTGCCGCCGCTCTGTATTTTGCATACGACGCTTCGTTTTTTCGTTTCAGGGCTGCAACTGCCTTTTTTTGTATATGTTCTACAGATTTCAGAGTTTGGCTGAGAGCGGCTTTTGCCGAGCCGGTCAAAGTTATATCGGCCGCGGCAACCGCTTCGGTCAATATTCCGAACGCTTCCGTTAAGCCTTGCTCGGTACGGGCCATGGCCGAGTCAAATTCTTCCGAGCGCAACGTTGCGGCAATATCGCGGTCAATTTCGTTCCATGTGCGCATAAAAAACTCCGGCATTATCTCCGATTTTTGCAGAAATCTTGCCACCGAAGGCGTTATCAGAGTAGCGAAATGGCGCGGCGCGACAGCGGGCATTATTTTACCGAAAAATTCATATACCTCTCGAAGTTGCGATAAATAAGCGACCTCGCCCGGGCCGGCCACATAGCATACGGTAGGAATGGCATTATCTTGCACCAATGGGCGCAACACTACGTTCGGCGAGAAGCGTTCGGGATATTCTTCGGCTTCTCGGCGTAATTCATCGGCCGTCAGGTGCCGTTCACCGGCAATATATTCATTTCCTTCTGTGTGAATTTTCGAGCGCTTGCCGTTATTTTCGATATAAAACAAATTTATCTCGGCACCGGATATTTGCGCGTGAAATCCGGATTCTGCAAGCCGCGCCGATATGCGTTCTATTATTTGTGCCGTTATTTTAGGATTTGCTATTTCTTTTCCAATAATATCGGCTGCAAGTCCGCGCTTGCGTACCGCCGATGCAGCTACGAACACAATTCCCGTTTCGCCGAACAATTCATGCAATATGCGCACAAAAGCCGCCGCCCAACCATTTCCGGGTGCATATATTTTACCGAGCAATTCCTTAAACTCATCGGCATATTGCGAACCGGGCAATACTTCTTTGATTTTTTCCGAAACGTCCGCTATATTATCGCCGAATACACGAGCACTTACCGGCAAGCCTTGCGACGCGTCCGGCGAGGCACATGAAACACGGAACGGTTCGCCGCTTGCGTTCAATATGACAGTTTCGGCCGCTTCGGCTGCATCGTGGTCGTCATCTTCTACCCAGAACACGGGTACAAAATCGAAATCGGTATATTCTTCGGCGTATTGTTGCGCCCGCGCCACAGCCGAATACAATTTCAATGCGGTGTAATTTGCGCCGCCGAGAAAGCCGACTTGCTGCCCTGTTACTACTGCCAGACAGTTCTCATTGCCGAGTGCGTCGAGCGAGCGCCGTTGCGCTGCGGAGAAAGAGATTCCGCGCATTGTTTCGGCTATTGCCTCGGACAATTCGCGCCGTTTGGCAAATTCGGCCGAGCGAGCCGCAAGAAAGGCCGAATCAACGGTCGGAAAACGCTCGGCAAGCAAGCGATTCCCCGCCATAAATTCGCAGAACAGCCGGCTGTAACCCGGGATTCGGTCGAAAGTAACAGATGAAAGCATGAAATGCGGATTAAGAGTTAGAATCTGTGCCTTTACTTGTATTCAACAGTCAAGTGCAACGGTTACAACAGGCCGGAAGCGGACTATACACATTAAGTCCAATTAAAATAAACAAGTTGCGGCACGGTGTGTTCTGCTTTGTCGTATTCAGACTCCGGCATGGATTTTGAGCATAGGAAGAACAACGGAAAATGTAGAACCTTCGTCCGGCACGCTGCTGCATGTCAGCATACCGTTTATAGCCGCGCTGTACCTTTCCACGATGGCAAGCCCCAGGCCCGCACCGAAGATATTTTCGCTTCTTTTTGTGCGATAGAACGGCTCTACGATTCGATTGATATCTTCGGGCTCTACACCTATACCTTTATCGGCAACGCTAATTACCAAATTCAAGCGGTCGAGTTTGGCGGTAACTATGATTTCCGAGCCTTTCGGCGAATAATTTGCGGCATTGGAAAGCAACTCGAACAATATGCTTCGCAGCATAAATTCGTCGGCCGTTACGATAAGATTTTCGGAAATATCAAGCGTAATTTTATGGCTTCCACCCGACGTTTCCATAAAATTATCAATCACGGTTTGCAATAGAAACGAGCAACTTATCGGCAAAAGCCTCATTGAATGTATTTTTTCGTCCACTTCCTCGATTTTGCGAATGGCTTCGAGCAGGTCCTGTATGGCATTTATAGCTCCGAACAGCCGGCGAAACAGTTGCTCGCGTTTCTCGCCGCGTATAGAATCACTATACAGATGAAGTACCTCGACATTGGATAAAATAACCGTAAGCGGAGTGCGAAACTGATGCGCCACAACCCCCGTAAATGTATCGCGCAGAAGATTCAGCTCGCGCTCTGCCGACAGCGAACGTTGCAGGTCGGCGATGCGCTCTTTCACGCGACTATCAAGTTCGGAGTTAATATCTTCAAGCCGCGCATTCATTTCGCGCAGATTGCGTTCGTTTATCACACGGTCGGTTATTTGCGACGAAGCAAAGATAATTCTTTGAACTTTGCCTTGCTCGTCTTTTATCGGCGTAGCGCGCGTCAGCCACCATGTTTCTATTTCACCGAAAGGCAACATTTCCTCATATTCCACATATTTACCTAATCGGCAACATTCGCGGCAAGCTTCGATTATATTTTCGGTTGATTCCGGCGTAAAATGCTTAGATGTTTCATCTATTGTTTTGCCTGCAAGCAAAGAGTTTCGGAATCCGTTGTATTTTTCGTACGCAGTATTGGCAGAATTAAAGCGAAATACCCCGCCGTTCTGCTCAACATCTACCACAAACACAGCCACATCTATCCCGTTCAGGACTGCATTTAAGAACTTCCTATGCTCTTTCAGGTCGTCTTCGGCCGCTTTTCGGCACGTAATGTCCGAATACGATACTATCACTCCGTCGCCCGCTTCCGGCATAGGCGCGGCATTTACATTCATCCAGCGGATATCGCCATGCCCTGTCACAACACCCGATTCCACGTTCGAAACTATACGACGCTCGTCGAGAGCGCGTTGCAAAGCGGTTTCGTTTTTCGGCCTTGGCGAACCGTCCGGCCGCACTATGGTTCTGCTGTCAAAAAGTCTGCCGCTTAATATTTCGTCTTTCGACATCCCGAAAATCGTTTCGCAGGCAGGATTCAAGTCTACGATATTTCCGTTTTTGTCGGATATAGCTATGCCGATAGGCAACGCATTAAACATAGCACGGAATTTTCTCTCGCTCTCCCGAAGTTTTGCGTTAATTTCATCGCGTTGCTCGGCATCCAGCATACTTCTGATAATAAAACTAACCGTTGTGGTCAGCGGCCGTAAAAACTCTAAGGTTGCGTTGCTGTAACCGTCCGGGCTGTTCGCCACGCCATATACGCCCACAAGTTGATTGCCGTAATGTATGGGCACTCCCATCAGCGACTGCACATTACTCTCGTGGGTTTGGCCGTTGAAACATTGAAGATCGTCTGCCGGATTATTTGAAATAACGGGTTGCTCGTTTTCTATTACCGGAGCAAATAGAACCTCGATATTACATGGTTCGAAATCCGAGTGCCGATTTTCGGATTTATCACTCGGTTCCTCTATGTGTTCCGCATACGATAAAGCGCATACTTTCAATTTGCGTGTGCCGTCGGGCGCATTGTGTACTCTGCCCGCAAAGCCTCGCTCGCTGCCGGTTATACGCAGTAAAATCGCCAATATATTGTTCCAAACTTGTTGCGGGTTGTACTCATTGGCTACGTACATATTCAATGTATAATTAAGCGAATTTGTTAATTCGCCGTAGCGGTGCAGTCCGGCTTTCGGGCAACAATTCGCAGAGTCCGGCTCTGTTTCTTCGGCATATATCAGCGGCGGTTCGTCCATATATTTAAGAGGTTGTATATCTCGAAAAAAACATTTACACGGTAAAGTCAAGTAAACTAAACGGCGTAAATTACGCAACTTTAATCATTTTTTCAAGTTATGTGCTTTTTTCTGCATTATGTTGTTTTTGGGTTGCTATATGCGCCGCGCTTATGTTATTTGCCGCTTGCGTTGTAGTTTGCAAAAAAAAACAGCAACATTTCCTCGATTTACCTTTGAAAACAGGAGCAGAACAATCGCAGAAGCATAGCGCAAGCGAATATCGTCCGAATTTTAAGCCCACACTCGGATTGGCAACCGCTGTTTCCATTGTAGTCGGCGGAGTTATCGGTTCCGGTATTTTCAAGAAACCCGCAGCTATGGCGCAAGAGCTCGGCTCGCCGGAATTATTACTTGCCGTATGGCTGGTGGCGGGAATACTTACTCTGTTCGGCGCACTTACCAATGCCGAAATTGCAGGTATGATTTCGGAAACGGGCGGGCAATACGTATTTTTTCGGGAAATGTACGGCAAGTTTTTCTCTTACCTTTACGGCTGGTCTATGTTCGCCGTGGTACAGACGGCTTCCATCGCCTCGATAACTTATGTATTTGCAGAAGCAGCCGATACGTTTTTGCACCTGCCGCATCTGTCGGCGAGTGCCGAGAAATTCAGCATACATTTACCTTTCATAGGCGATATATTTCCACTCAAAGATATTGGGATAAAACTGCTTACCTCAGGTGCAATTTTGCTTTTGAGTGCCGTGAATTATATCGGTGCCGTTTTCGGCGGCGCAGTGCAGATGCTGTTTACATCGTTGAAAGTGGCGGCTTTGGCAGCCATAATCGCTTTGGCATTTTTCAGCGGCGCCGGCTCGGCGGCAAATTATATTTCCGCCGGCACTTCTTCGGTTATGCCGCAGGGCTGGGCATTGGCCGGTGCTGTTGTGGCGGCTCTGTCGGGGGCGTTCTGGGCATTCGACGGCTGGAATAATATCACGTATATCGCGGGCGAAACACGTGAACCGCAACGGAACATACCGCGTTCGCTGTTTGCGGGCATGGCCATAATCATAGTAGTTTATATGTTAATCAACCTGGCATATCTATACATTTTGCCGGTTAATGTAATGGCTCAATCAGGTTTGGTTGCCGTAGATGTGATTGCCGCCATATTAGGCAAAATCAGCCCGCAATACGCAGCACTCGCCACGGGAATTATAGCATTTTGCATTATGATTTCCACTTTCGGAACATCGAACGGAACTATATTGGCAACGGCACGCATCTATTTCGCAATGTCGCTCGACGGATTGTTTTTTAAGTCGACCGGCAAACTGCACAACAAATTTCGCACTCCCGCCAACGCATTGGCGATACAGGCCGTTTGGTCTTGCGTTCTGACTTTCAGCGGTACTTTCGACACTTTAACGGACACATTGATTTTTGTAAGTTGGCTGTTTTATATGCTTGGTGCGCTTGGCGTATTCATTCTGCGGAAGAAAATGCCCGATGTTCCGCGGCCGTATCGTGTGTGGGGATACCCTGCCGTTCCCGCTATTTTTGTTATTTTTGCAGCCGCTTTCGTGATTATGACGCTGTATAACGATACTGCAAATTATCTAAGCGGAAACGCGCCCATTATCAACTCCGCTTTCGGCTTGGCACTCGTTGGACTCGGCGTGCCTTTTTACGCATATTTTACGCGAAAACATCGCTCCGAATAAGTATAACACCCTGTTTCTGAATGCCTTTTTCCCTAATTACAAGGAGATGCCGTGTCATCGAACAATCAAGTAATTTCCGTATTATTTGTAGACGACGAGCCGGAATTACTTTCGGCATTAAGCGATTATTTCGCACCGTTTATGACGGTTCGCGTTGCATCTTCGGGCGACGAGGCCTTGGAAATATTACAATCGTATAAACCGGACGTGGTTGTAAGCGACCAAAGAATGGGGGGAATGTCCGGCGTAGAGTTTTTGGAGCGCAGCATAGCTCTCAGCTCCGACAGCGGGCGCATATTGCTGACCGGCTATGGAAGCGTTTCAAGCATAGTGCTGAGCATCAACCGCGCCAAGATTTCCAATTATATCACCAAGCCTGTAGACTTCCAGCAATTACGCATGACGGTAGAGCGCCTTGGCGAAGCCACGCATTTGCGCCGTCAGAACGCCGACCTTGCCCGTCAATTAAGCGAAGTCAATGCTCAAATCGAAAGTGCAGTGCCGCAGGACAACTCGGAGCTTAACGTCGCCTATAATCGCTTGCGGCAGGCGCAACGAGTGCGCGAGCAAATGGTTCGCATGGCAGTGCACGATCTGAAAGCGCCGTTAGGCAATATAGACCTGATACTGACCGAACTTATTCAGCAGAACATAGATCCGTCTGATTATCAAGAGCTTATAGAGATAGCATTGCAGTCTACATCTATTATGCGCAGCTTGGTCGAGGATATGCTGACTGTGGCTACTCTCACACAACCGGAGTTTAATCCGCCGAGAGATTATCTGTTGCTTTCGCCGTATTTACGCAATTTGGCCGCCACGTTGCGCCCGACGGCCGACAAAAAACGCATCGCGCTGAACATTGACGTACCGGACGGCCTGCCGTCAATATATGCCGACCCGCAGCTTATACGTCAAATTGTCTATAATCTGTTAAGCAATGCCATAAAATATACGCCTTCAGGCGGCGAGGTCTTTTTCTCGGCTTTTACGGACGATAAGCATATCGTGGTAGAAGTGCGGGATACGGGGCTCGGTATGACGCAGAATGACATACAGAACGCTTTTCAGGAATTTCAACGCCTTTCGGCGCGTCCTACGGGCGACGAATCAAGTGCCGGACTCGGACTGTTCATTGTAAAAAAGGCTACCGAGTTGAATGGCGGAACTATCGGCGTGATTAGCGACGGGCAGGGCAAAGGCACTACTTTTACCGTAAAATTGCCTAAGCCCGAGCAATCTTAATTTCGGCGTAAATTGCTTCTATTTCCAACCTGTTTATGAATCTCTCCCTTTTCGACCTGTTTCGCGTAGGCACGGCTTCGCCTGCGTTGCGAGTTGCGGACGTCGAATATAATACCGACGAAATTCTGGCTATGATGCGCCGCGCAGCCGAGCGCGAATGTCGCTTCGTCGTTTTTCCGGAACTTTGCATAACGGGCTATACATGCGGCGATTTATTCCATCAAACCGCCTTGTTGCGCGCAGCAGAGCGCGGGCTTGAGCGAATAGCCGCAGCAACCGAAATGCTCGACTGTACAGCAATAGTCGGGCTGCCCATTGCAATCGGCGGACGCTTGTTTAATTGCGCCGCAACAGTATCGTCGGGACAAATTGCGGGAATTGTTCCCAAGACATTTATACCGAACTACGCAGAATATCAAGAAGCGCGCTGGTTCTCGTCGGCACGCGATGCAATAAACAAAGATATCGAAATCTGCGGTTGTACAACGCCGTTCGGAACGGATATTTTATTCCGCGTAGAGCAACAGCCCTACATTATCATAGGCACGGAAATTTGCGAAGATTTATGGAGCGTTGTTCCGCCGTCATGCAATCAGGCAACGGAAGGAGCAATTATATTGGCGAATATTTCGGCCAGCAATGAAACAGTCGGCAAGGCCGACTATCGTCGCCGATTAGTTCGCTCGCAGTCGGAACGATGCCTTGCAGCATATCTGTATGCCGCAGCCGGCCCGGGTGAATCCACTACGGATTTGGTTTTCGGCGGACATTCGATTATTACAGAAAACGGTATGTTGCTTGCCGAAGCCGAGCGATTCGATTTCGGCGGAAAATTGCTAATTGCCGATATTGATGCAGGCCGACTGCTCGCCGAACGACGACGCAACGCTTCTTTCGGATTAAGCAAACGGCCGGAATCTGCATTCCGCATCGTGAAAATATCGCAGAAACAAACCGAAGCCGAACGTTTGCTTCGCCCCGTACATCACGCACCTTTCGTTCCCGACGCGCCCGATGAGCGCGACACGCGTTGCCAAGAAGTATTTGCCATGCAGACTACGGCTCTTGCCAAACGAATGAGGCATACGGGCTTGCGTTCCGCAATTATAGGCGTTTCGGGCGGTATTGATTCCACGCTGGCATTGCTCGCAACTATTCGCACCTTCGATAAACTCGGACTGCCGCACAACGGTGTAACAGCGGTAGTTATGCCCGGATTCGGAACTACAAAGCGCACCCGTTCCAATGCCGGGCGTTTGTCGGAATTACTTGGTTGCTCTTTGCGCGTCATATCTATTGAGGCGGCAGTGCGGCAACATTTTCTAGATTTGGGACATGACGAAAATATTCACGACATTTTGTTTGAGAATGCCCAAGCGCGCGAGCGAACGCAAATACTGATGGATGCGGCGCACCAATCGAACGGACTTGTAATAGGAACAGGCGACCTCTCGGAAATTGCTCTCGGTTGGTGCACGTATAACGGCGATCATATTTCAATGTACGGCATAAATGCAGGCATACCCAAAACATTGGCGCGTTATATGGTGGAATGGGCAGCCGATAAAGAGTTTTCCGGCGAGATTCCGATTGTACTGCGCGATATTATCGCAACACCTGTATCGCCCGAACTATTGCCGCCGGCCGCCGACGGAAATATAGAGCAATTCACGGAAAAAGCAATAGGCCCGTATCATCTTCACGATTTTTTTCTGTATTATGCCGTTCGATTCGGTATGCCGCCGGCAAAAATTATGATTTATGCAGAAGAAGCATTTCGCGGCAAATACGAACGCGGCGAAATATCTCATTGGCTGAAAATATTTTATCGTAGATTCTTTACACAACAATTTAAGCGGTCTTGTATGCCCGACGGCGTAAAAGTCGGCGGAGTTTCGCTATCGCCGCGAGGTGATTGGCGTATGCCGAGCGATGCCGAATATGCTGTTTGGCTCGATGAAATATCCTAAAAAAGGAGCGTTGCCCATGCCTCGAAAAAAACTCCCCGACATAGACGAAAAAGACCTCGTGGCTTGGTTGCGAACAGGCGAACATGAGGCTTTTGGTACACTCTACGACCAATATTCAGCTGCAATATACGGCGTTGTATTCCGCATAATTCAGTCCGATGCTGCGGCAGAAGATATATTGCAAGAATCATTCGTTAAAATTTGGCGTTCTTTCGCACAATACGACGAATCCAAAGGGCGGCTTTTTACGTGGATGCTTAATATAGCGCGCAATTTGGCTATTGACCACTATCGCTCGCTGAATCGCAATCCTACACAGAACCAAACCGTTACTTTCGACGTAGATATGGTAGATGTCGAGCATAATTGTTCATTTAATCCGAATGTTATAGGTTTGCGTGAATTGGTAAATGCCCTCAAGCCCGACCAAATTGAAATAATCGAGCATCTATACTATCGCGGCCTGACGCACACAGAAGCAGCCGAAGAAATTAATATACCGCTTGGTACGGTCAAAACGCGACTTCATTCGGCTTTGAAATCATTGCGGATGTTCTTCCGCGAAAAGGAAAAGAACAATATATTATGAGCAATACAATATTACAGCCCGGAACTCTCGAATTATACGCGCTTGACGCATTACCGGCCGACGAGCGCGTCAACACAGTTCTAAATCTTGAATACAATACGGAAGCCCGACAAGAACTGCAAAATATAGAATCCGCACTTGAGCAGTTTGCCGCCGCACAGTCGCGTAATCCGCCGCCTGCCGTTCGCGCACGGGTTATGTCGGAAATAAAAGCAAAAGTGGAAGGCCACACACCGCAATCGGCCGCAAAAACCGCTTCCCGTTCTTTATCTCTCGCAATTTTTACGCTGGCAGCCGCAACTTTTATCGCCGTATTGTCTGCCGTCGCTTTATTCTATAAGTGGAATGACGAACACACAAACAATGATGCATTGCGGAAAGAAAACGACAAACTCGCCGCTATGATAGACAAAGAAACCGAAAAAAGGCAAGCAGGCGACGAATTGCTCAACACATTAAAATCAAATGATGCGGCAACGTTTGGAGCTGTAGCCGCAAACGGAGAAATAAAAGGCCGGCTCTATTGGAATCGTACGGACAATCAAGCTGTATTTGTTTCTTTCGAGCCGACCGGACAACTTATTGCCTCTATATCCGGCTCAAACAAAAAATCCGAAATCAATATTGCGCCGAACGGTAATTTGCCGCAGTTTTACAAGTTTTCTCTGCCCGAAGGCACCGAATCACTACGACTTGCAGGCGTACATGATGCATCGGACACATTCGGCGAAGTAAGCATAATTCTGCAACAGAAAAAGATAATGCCCAAACGCAACTTATCCAACGAACCGCCTCTTCCTAAAACGGGATTGTAGAATTGAGCAACGAGCAAAAAAGCCGGTTTTTCCGGCTTTTTTGCTCGTTGCCATTTGTTGCCATAAATTCATATCTCATCTGCCAAAGTGCGGCAAAATTCACGTATGTCATTGCGCGAATCGCGATACACGTTCATTATATATTCTTCGTTGCCGTATGCGTCGGCCGGATCGGGAAATTCACGATAAATCATATTGCCTGCATTTGGCAATCCGTTGCATCGTTTCCGCGCACTTTCGCAAACCGCTATAATTAAATCGAACTTCATATCGGCGTATTCGTCTATTACATTTGAAGTTTGCCGTGAAATATCCGCTCCGTCTTCGGCCATTGCACGAACGGCATATTCGTTTAATCCATGCGCTTCCGTTCCGGCACTGTAAATTTCCGCCCGGCCTTCAGTAAAAATCCGTAAATATCCCTCTATCATTTGGCTGCGGCAGGAATTACCGACACATACGGCCAATATCCGTTTTTTATTCATTTTTTGCTTAAGAATTTGCAGTAATACGACTCAGTTAAGTATTCCGCAATTGCGTAAAACTTCTGCCAAGAACGATTTATTGGCAGGTTGCATAGGCGCGAGCGGTAGCCGGTAATTTTCTTCGCAATATCCCATCAACGAGAGAGCCGTTTTGACGGGAATCGGGTTTGTTTCAATAAAATTCGCTTTCATAAGCGGGAACAAGCGATAATGCAACCGCCTTGACTCGGCAAAATCGGCAGCCAATGCCGCCCGAACACAATCACCGAATACTTTGGGCGCGTAGTTGGAAATTACCGAAACAACGCCGACGGCACCGCAGGCTATCAAAGGCAATGCTGCGGAATCATCGCCGGCCAATACGCTGAAATGCGGCGGTGCATCGCGTATAATTTCCATTATCTGCTCCATATTCCCCGAGGCTTCCTTTGTTGCTACAACATTCGGACAGTCTTCGGCCACAAGAATTTGCAATGCTGCGCCTACATTTTGCGCCGTACGCGACGGCACGTTATACAGTATAATCGGCATATCTTCGGCAGCATCGGATATTGCGCGAAAATGCGCCCGTAATCCTGTTTCAGTCGGCTTATTGTAATACGGCGTTACGACCAATGCACCATCGGCTCCGGCAGTTTTTGCGGCACGAGTATGCTTTACGGAAGTGCGAGTATCGTTTGTTCCCGTTCCAACGATAATTTTCACGCGTCCGGCCGAGCGTTCTACGGCGATTTGCGCAGCCGATATTTTTTCCTCTAAACTCATAGTGGCGGCTTCGCCCGTGGAACCGCCGATAACGATGCCTTCTATACCCGATGCAATTTGAAAATCCATCAATGCGGCAAGTGCAGCCCCGTCAATAGAACCATCGCTTGCAAATGGTGTTACAAGAGCGGTAAATGTGCCTTTGAAATGTGTTTTCATAAGAATTAAACGGATTGAAAGTAAAAGATACTCTTGCAAAAATAGGCAAATAAGAAAGAAGCAAACGCGATATTTGCACTATGCAAATCAGCAAAAATTTTCACAATAGAAAACATTCGCCTTATTTTTGCGATGAACGGAACGATGCCTTAAACGCTTGCTATTATCGTACAATTAAGCGTTTTTGCAGTCAAACAGACGATTTTTGCGATTAATTCAAAGCTTCTATGGAGTGTCTTTACGCGCCCGAACTTCGCGCAGGTATTAAAACGGTGAATATATCCGATTACGACGAGGTTCGCCACACGAAAGCGTTACGATTGCGCAAGGGCGAACGCGCCATGCTAACAAACGGTTGCGGATTATGTGCGATAGCCGCCTTGAATTGCAGTGCAAGCAATTCGGCTTCATTCACGGTACTCGAAGAATTGCCGGATTTCGGAGAAACCGGCCGGCGGCTTGGTTTGGCACTCGGCATATTAGACAGCCGCGATAGAATGGAATTCGCCGTAGAGAAAGCCGTAGAACTCGGCATAACCGATTTTTTTCCGCTTATTTGCGAACGTTCGCAACGCAAAACCGCATCAACGGAACGGCTTAATGCAAAGATACTTGCAGCCGTCAAGCAATGTCGGCGCGCCGTTTTGCCCGCATTGCACGCAGCGGTCGGCATAAGCGGATTTATCGCACATTCCGCAACCGATTTCAAATCATTTATTTTGGCGGACGCAGACGGCAAACCGCCCACGTCCGTTGCAGACTCGGCTGTGATTATCGTAGGGCCGGAAGGCGGATTTTCCGCCCACGAAATTGCAATCATAAACACCGGAGCGGCACATTTGCAACGATTATCTCTTGCACCTCGGCGTTTGCGTGCCGAAACGGCCGCAATTGCGGCCTTAGCCGTAATAAATCGATACTGACGCGACAGTTTTTTTATACTCGGACAGCACTTGCACGTCAAAAGAATTACTGCCTAATCATTTGCGAACAGCAAAAATTACAATACTGCCCCATATATTTCAGAAGCAATTACCCTTGATTTTTGGATTTAATGTCCGGAAACGGTTTCTCCCCTATTTTTTTGCCTCGAAAGTTACGTTCAACACAACTTCTTTATCCTCACGCGGGCCGCGCAACACGGTAACAGTTGTTTTATCTCCTGCTTTGAACGCGCCGAGAGCGGCCGTGTAGTCATAGATGTTTTTTATGGTTGTAGCACCGAGTTTTACGATAATATCATCGGCTTTCAGCCCTGCTTTTTCAGCCGTGCCTCCTTCGCGTACTCCCGTAATTTTCAATCCTTTGGGATGGTCGGAATAATCGGGAATAACTCCGAGCGACACGCTGAAACTCATCGAACCCGATTGCTTCGGCGATGTTGTTTTAATAAAATCGGGCTTGGCTTCCCGGGCGATAACGCGAATGGTCTGCTCCACCATATCCACTACTTTCGCTTCTCCTTCATAATTTATTTTATCCCATGTGTCGGTCGGGCGATGATAGTCTGGGTGCAGTCCGGTAAAGAAAAACAGAACGGGTTTATTCTTCGAGAAGAATGACGAGTGGTCGCTTGGTCCGTAGCCATCCGCCGAAGTTGTCAGCGCAAAGCCGAAAGCCGTGCCAAGTGAATCCACAAGCGGTTGCCAGCGTGCGGCCGTTCCAACGCCCTGAACATTCAGCTTATCGTCTTTCAGCCGGCCTATCATATCCATATTTACCATGCAAACAGTATTATCGAGAGGTGCGAGCGGATTATCCACATAATATTTAGAGCCTATCAGACCGCGCTCCTCAGCCGTATAGCCCATAAATATTATAGAGCGCGGCGCAGGATTGGCGGCGAACCGTGCCGCAAGTTCCATCATTCCTGCTGTACCGGAAGCATTATCGTCGGCACCGTAATGAATTTTCGGTTCGCTGCCGGAATATAACGTTCCCTCGTCGCCCATACCCAAATGGTCAAAATGTGCTCCTATAACGATATACTCACCGGCCAAAGACGGCTCGTTGCCCGGCACTACGCCTATAACGTTTGCAGTGGGCTTTTCCATAACGGTAAGATTTACGGTAACGGAAGCCGTAACATCAGCAAATTCAAAACTTTGCGGCATTCCGGTCTTTTTTATTTCTTCCTCGATTGTACGCAGCGGCTTTTTGCGAAAAATTCTGGCAAGTGGTGTGCGCTTGGCATGAACTGCGATTACACCCGATTTTCCACCGGGTTCAAGCTTTAATGCCAGCAAAGAATCGCCCTTATCGCCCGGCTCATTGATGAAAATAACCGCTACCGCACCCTTTTCGCGAGCATTTGTGATTTTTGAACGCATAGGTGCCTGCCGCCCGAATTTGCCGTGTTGCGGGTCGCCGTCGGGCGTGCCGCGCAAAATAATAACGACTTTACCTTTAACGTCAACTCCCGAATAATCATCGTACTTATATTCGGCATCGGAAATACCGTAGCCTGCAAATACAAGTTTGCCGGTTGCAGTACTGTTGTCGCTGTAAGCAAGCGGAATATAATCCGCGTCGGGTTTCCATCGGAATTTTACGGGCTTGATTTGGTCGCGCGGCACTCCGGGCTGCTCCACTACAAGCTCGAATCCGACACCGTTGCCCTCGCCCATTGAAATCGCGGTGGCAATTGGAAATTCCTGAAAGTACGACGCGCCTATCGGCTTAAGACCGGATTTTGCAAAAGCGTCCGCAATATAACGCGCCGCCTTGACGTTGCCGTCGGTGCCGGGGCTGCGTCCGGCCAATTCTTCCGATGCAAGGTAGCGCGTAGAGGCTTGCAAGCGTTGCGCCGCAGCAGAAAGAGAATCTGCCGCAAGAGAAGATGATACAGAAAAGGTAATCAACGCCGCGCTTGCGCAAACAACTGTAATGAATAAGCGTTTCATAGAGAAAATAGAAATATTTGTGCGATAATTCTGCCGTGTAAATCGCAAAAATAGGAACAAAACGAGAAATCGGATAAAATCACTACCGACTATTGCTTTTACACCTATTGTTCTAAGATAAGACCTTAATATAGATTTTCGCCTTACCTTCAGGTGAATTACAGTTAATATATCACGGCGGCTAATCGGCGCATTTTGGCTATATTTGCCGCATATTTTTTATGAAATTTATCCGAAAACCATAGTTTTCGGGCGTAAGATTTGCCTTGCCGCCCAATGTCTGCTTCACAACTCGACATCGGCGTAACAATGATAGCCCGCAACGCTGCTTCTAATATCGGATGCGCACTCAACTCTGTTAGGAACTTTGCGCGACATATAGTCGTGGTGGACACAGGCTCGCTTGACGCTACGCCGCAAATCGCTGCCGCAATGGGTGCGGAAGTGCATTTCCATAAGTGGTGCGATGATTTTTCCGAGTCGCGAAATTACGCTTTGAGTGCCGCACGAACAGAGTGGATATTACAATTAGATGCGGACGAAGAAGTTGCTGATGCAGACATTGCTTCGATTTCCGATATAATTTCCGATGCGCAAACAGGCGGGGCAACAGTAAGAATTATCAACGAATTACAGAATGGAACAAGTGCTGAGCATCGTTTTACGCGGCTGTTCCGTAATCGCGGCACTATTCGCTACGAAGGACGTATCCACGAACAAATCGCTCCTGCAATTCGCGCCGCAGGATTCGATGTGGCAGACTTGCCGCTTGTTATACGGCATTACGGCTATGCCGCGCCCGACAACGACGAGCGCACGGCACGGAATATTCGCCTGCTCGAAGAAGAATTGCGCGAAAAACCGAACGATGTATGGCTGATGCATCATCTGGGAATGGCTTTGTTCGCCGCCAAACGCCACGAGCGTGCCGCCAAGATTCTGCGTTCTATCGCCGATTCGGTTGAGCTCTCCGACGAACAACGCGAGATTTCCCGCATAAGGGCCGCACAGTCGGCCATTGCTCTCGGCGATAACGATAAAGCGGCAAAAATGCTTGAGTTCGGCTGCTCGTCGGCCGCAACGGAAGGTTTCAGACTGTACGTCAAAGGATTGTTGCTCGGATTGAACGGACGTTTTACCGAGGCTACCGAGCATCTTTCACAACCGACGGTCAAAATGTCGTGCTTGGTGAACCTTGCCGAAGCAGAATACTTCGAGAAGCGGTTTTCTTCCGCTATTAGCGGCGGATATTCGTCTACGAAACAGTAATTTCAAGGAATAACGCAATGTTGCTTATCATTCCGGCAATAGATATCGAACACGGCCATTGTGCGCGTTGCATTATAGGCGAGCCCGGCACCGAAACTTTATACACATTGATTTCGGTAAACCCGTCGGATCTGGCCCGGCTATGGCGGCGCGAGAATGCAAAATCCATTCATATTACCGACCACGACGCATTGCAAGAAGGACATAGCAGATATAATGCCGAAACTATCAAGGATCTTATTCGCGCCGTAGATATTCCCGTGCAGTTACTGTCGTATTATCCGACTACCGATATGTGCCGTCGTTGGCTGGAATCCGGCGTTTATCGTGTAATTATCAGCCAACTTGTTCTGACCAATCCGGAAGGCGTGCGCGAACTCATCAAAGAATATACGGCAAGTCGCATAATTTTGGGCATACGTGCCTATAATCGCCGCGTTGTTTTTCCCGATTTACGATGCGATATCGGCGATGTGGAATTTGCACTTACAGCCAAATCGCTCGGTATTCAAAGATTAGTTTATACCGATATTTCATGGGAAGGAACCCTTTGCGGACCAGACTACAATATATTGACCGACATAGCCCGTACATCTAAAATGCGCGTTACCGCAGCCGGCGGAGTGGCCGGACCGGAGCAACTTTGGAAATTGCAGGAATTGCAACGCGAAGGCGTAGATTCCGTGATAGTAGGACGCGCACTCTACGAAAACCGCTTTCCTTGTCAGAAAATTTGGCGGCAAATTGAGGCCGAACTCGAGCCGGAACTTTTGGAGCATACGCAGTGAGACTTGCTCCTATTTTTTACATATTTTTTCTTTTTGTACCGTTTATTCCGAATGTGGCTTATTGCTACGGCGATATTCTTTTTAAACCGCTTACGGCGAATCCTTACGAAGGGCGCGTCGGTGCAATGACGCAATTCGGCAAGGAAAAACTGCGGCTCGATATAGGAAATACATCGGATTTGTACAGATTCTCGCCCGCCGAATCTTTGCAATGCTCGGCCGGTGCCGATTTTTTTACTTATACCCGATTGCGAAGCGAAGGAAATTTCAAATTTCCTGTTGAAACTTCCGATTATTATTTCGGCGTAAACAGTTCGGCACTTGCACCAATCGGGAATGATTGGACAGGGGCGACACGATTCCGCGTAGCACATATATCGTCGCATTTGGTTGATGGCTTGGCCGATTCGGCCGGACATTTCACCGAAAAGCAACCTTTTGTATACAGTCGAGAATTTTTCGATTTGACTTTTGCGGCTCTAAAAAACGGTGCGCGATTATACTGCGGAATTTCTTATGTTTATTCGCGGCAACCTCGTTCGGCAGAACCGTTTATACCGCAAGCCGGTGCGGATTTGCATTGTCCGCTATCCGGTTTATTTGAATTTCAAGGCGGTTGCGATGCCAAACTAATCGGTATAGACGGGGCTTACGTGCCGATGTATTCAGCGCAAGCCGGAATCGCGCTGAAAACTTCGCCTGACAGAGGAATTTCACTCAATCTCTATTATTTTGGCGGACGCAACATACACGGAATGTTTTTTCGGGAGCGGGACGAATATCTCGCATTAGGTTTTCAAACGCAATTTTAGAAAAAAATAGAAATTTGGAAATGCGAACTGCAGAACAAGCTACAGCGGAATATGCAAAACAATTCCCGCAAAATTATTATTGCAAACTGCCGACCGGCGAAACTGTTTCTCGTGCAGGATTTGGCACATATCGTACAGCGATAGGCATTGAAGTACACGAGCAAGCTTTGAGAAAAGCCGTTTTGTCGGGAATAAATCTAATAGACACGGCAAGCTGTTACGCATTCGGAGACAGCGAAATACTAATCGGTAGCGTACTCGAAGACCTTGCCAACGAGAATAAAATCTCGGCAGACGAAATAGTTCTTATAACCAAGGCCGGCTATATCGAAGGCGGTATTCTCGAAGATGCCAAGCGCGGCGAACACGAATGTAAGCGCATACCGGGAATTGTTAAATTGGACGACAATGCATGGCACAGCATACATCCGTTTTTTCTCGCCGAACAACTCAATCAATCCTTGGACAGGCTTAATCTCCTGCATATCAATATATTTCTGTTGCATAACCCGGAATCCTATTTTGTATGGGCGCAGGCTTCGGGCGTATCGGCAACAGATATGCGAGAAGAATTTTATCGGAGGATTCGGCGCGCTTTCGAATATTGCGAAAAAGCTGTAGCTTCGGCAAAAATATCGTGGTACGGAATTTCTTCCAATACTTTCGGCTATCCGTCGGCACATCTGCAATTTTGTTCGTTGGAAGAATGTTTGAATATAGCCAAAGACGTAGCGGGAAACGACCATCATTTTCGCTTTGTTCAATTGCCCTTCAATCTATTGGAAACAGGTGCAGCATACAATAAAAATCAGGAAAACGATTCGCTTTCTGTATTTGAATACGCGCAGAAATCCGGCATTTCCGTATTGGCAAACCGTCCTTTGAACGCACTTTCCGGCGACTCTGCAATAGTGCGGCTGACTACGCAGGCAACCGCTCAAAATAGCCCGTCAAGCGTGGAAATTGATGCCTTGATTAACAATGTTGCAAATATCGAGCAAGAGTTTTTCAATACGATTTCTCCGCAACTTCAACTATTACCGGATATTGCTATTCGATTTCGCATACTGCTTTCGGCCGGGCAGGCAACGCGGCGGCTTGTTAATGCCATTTCGTCTTTCTCCGGCTGGCAACCGGTATTAGCCGAGCAATTGGAGCCACGCGCAATAGAAGCGTTAAATATATTGCAACAAATAGATAATTATGACCTGCAACAATGGTTGCCGCGCTATACAGACTCTTTGCGGTTTATGTGGGGTACAATAGGCTCGAGATATGCGGTTGATATTTCTGTTCCGGCCGTAATAAGGCGGGCATCTGCCGAAAGTTTCGGCGAAAAATATACGGAATTACCTTTTACACAAATTGCATTGCAATCGGTTATGGCTACCGAAGGCGTAACCTCCGCACTCGTCGGCGCAAGAACAACCGAATATGTCGACGATGTGCTGACAGCTCTTGCAGCGGGGCACGAGCCTTTGGGCCGTGAACATTGGACAAATTATTTTTCATCTGCCACACGGCAGTTCGGCGTTAATCAACAATAAAACGAAAGATAAAAACAATATTTTATAAAATTCGTTTTTTTACAATCAATTAAAATATTTGCGAAATTCCCTTTTACGTAAAATTGCCGCGAAATATAACATAATCGGCAAGTAAATTTTTCTTTTCAAACTTGATATATTACTCCGTAAATATATCAAGTAAAATTATTATTTACTGAAATAATCACGGATATATTCGGTATAAGAATACAGTAGTATTATCGGGAACAAATAAGTTTAATGTAATTTTCATTATGTTATAAACAGTTTTTCTTTTTTCAAATAAAATCAAAAAATATGAACAGCATGACCGGCTTCGCCAAATCGGAAACAACCGAAAACGGCATAACGGCTACGGTGGAAATACGCAGCGTTAACGGAAAATACTTAGACGCAAGCATAAGACTGCCGCGTTCGCTCGCTACAAAAGAGAACGATGCCCGCGACATTATCCGCAAAGCGGTTTCAAGGGGAAATATTTCGGTAAATATCAATGTGGAAGGTGCGAAAAACTCTGCGCCTAAATTCAACGAAGATATTGCCGTAGAACATTTTACCGCGTTAAAAAATCTGTCGAAAAAACTTAAAATAAAAGAGCAGCCCGGACTTTCGGATTTACTTCATTTTTCGCAAAATTTATGGGAAAGTTCGGCCGACGAGCAAACGGAGCAAACTTGGGCAATAGTACAAAAAACCCTAGCCGAATCATTGCAATATCTTGACGCTGCCCGTAAAAACGAGGGAAAAGAATTAGCAAAAGACCTCAAAAACAGAATTAAGCGAATAGAAGATATTCTTGCCAAAATCGAGGAAAAATCTGCGCGAAGAGTACCGGAAGAGCGTGAAAAAATTCGTCAAAGAATAGCGCAATTATTTGAAAGCGACGAAATTGACGAGCAACGTCTTCAAATGGAAATAGTACTGCTTGCCGACAGGCTTGACATTTCGGAGGAATGTGTGCGCCTTCGCAGTCATATAAAATTTTATCACGACTTGCTTAAATCACCGGAACCAGTCGGGCGAAAAATGAATTTTTTATTGCAGGAGCTGCATCGTGAAATAAATACTATCGGCTCGAAAGCAAATGATGCGGAAATTGCTCATCACGTAGTAGAAGTGAAAGAGGAATTGGAACGCATACGCGAGCAAACGCAAAATATCGAATAAATCCATGCTTCTAAAAAAGCTGATTGTTCTCTCTGCTCCGAGCGGCGGCGGCAAAACCACAGTAGCACGTCATTTATTGGCTGTGTTTCCCGAATTGCGCTTCTCAGTGTCGGCAACTACGCGGCCTATACGGGCCGGCGAAGTGTTCGGCAAAGATTATTTTTTTTTGACGAAGCAAGAATTCGAGCAAAAAATTGCCGACGGAGATTTGCTTGAATACGAAGAAATATTCGGAAACTTATACGGAACTTTGCGCTCCGAAACGCAACGTGCACTCGGCGAGGGGCGGCCTATGCTGTTCGACGTTGATGTTAAAGGCGCGCTGTCCATTCGCCGGGCCTTTCCCGACGACTCGCTGTTATTGTTTATTGCGCCACCCGACGCGGAAACATTAAAGCGACGATTGCAAGCGCGAAACACAGAATCCGAAGAGCAAATACAAATTCGTCTGTCGCGAACAGAAATGGAAATGCAACTTATCGGCGAATTTGACATTATAATTGTCAACGATGATTTACATAAAACATTAGCCGAAGCCGAGCAAGCGATTACGGCCGAATAATTTTATTTTTCAAAGCGTTTTTTAACGAGGCGGCAATGAGCAACTTTCGCATAGAGCATGATTTTCTCGGTGAAATGAAAATTCCCGACAATGTGTACTACGGCATACAAACAATGCGGGCTGTCGAGAATTTCCACATTACGAATATTCCAATTTCTACCGTACCGGCTCTTATTCGTGCATTCGCATACGTAAAAAAGGCGGCAGCGCAAGCAAATGCTGCTCTTCACGTTATGCCGGAAGAAATAGCCGACGCTATAGGAAAAGCGTGCGATGCTATTGCCGACGGAGAACTTATCGACCAATTTCCCGTTGACCTTATTCAAGGCGGTGCAGGCACTTCCACCAACATGAACGCCAACGAAGTAATAGCCAATAAAGCCTTGGAGATATTAGGTTTAGAAAAAGGACGTTACGATGTTGTTCACCCGAACAATCACGTTAATTTTTCGCAGTCGACCAACGATGCCTATCCTACTGCATTTCGGCTTGCCTTGTATCTGAATATTTCGGAGTTGCTAGCCGAGATGAATCTGCTTGCCGAGAGTTTTGCAGAAAAAGGCAATGAATTTACAAATGTCCTGAAAATGGGGCGAACGCAATTGCAAGATGCAGTTCCCATGACGCTCGGAACAGAATTTACCGGATTCGCGGTAACTATACGCGAAGATATTGCGCGGCTTACGGAAGCACAAGCATTAATCACTGAAATAAATTTAGGCGCGACCGCCATAGGAACTTCCATTAATGCACCGGCGGGTTATCCTGAACTTGCTACTGTTTTTCTTGCGGAAATCAGCGGAATATCGGTTCGATTGGCCGAAAATTTGGTTGAAGCTACAAGCGATACCGGAGCTTATGTGCAACTTTCCGGCGTATTAAAACGCATTGCAGTAAAAATATCCAAAATTTGCAACGACTTACGTTTATTATCATCTGGACCGCGAGCAGGACTGAACGAGATTAATTTGCCTAAATTACAGCCGGGTTCCTCGATTATGCCGGGGAAAGTAAATCCCGTAATGCCGGAAGCAGTAAATCAAATCGCTTATTATGTAATCGGTGCGGACGTTACGGTAACTATGGCCGCCGAAGCGGGGCAGTTACAACTTAACGTTATGGAGCCGGTTATCGCATATTCGCTGTTCAACTCTATCTCGATGATGCGCAACGGATTTAAAGCATTACGCGAAAAATGTATATCGGGAATTACCGCAAATGCTGACATTTGCCGTAATTACGTGATGAACAGTATTGGCATAGTAACGGCACTCAATCCGATTCTGGGTTATGAAATTTGCTCTGCCATTGCCAAAGAAGCATTGGAAACCGGCGATTCTGTTTATTCGATTGTGTTGCGCAGAAATTTGTTGGACAAAGAAAAACTCGATGCCGTGCTTTCCGTTGAGAATCTGATGAATCCTAAATTTTACACATAAAAAGTAAATTTTGGCAGAATATCGGAACTGCGGCGATATTCATTTTGCATAAATTTCGTACAAAATCGCTTTTTTAATAGAAACAGGAGTGCATATATATGGCGGCAGAAATCCAAACAATAGCCATTAACACGGGCGGCGGCGACGCTCCCGGACTTAATGCCGTCATTCGCGCAGTAGTGCTTGCGGCGCATAACCGGGGTTGGAACGTTGTCGGTATTCGCGACGGCTACGACGGCATTCTACACGCAAGCGAATATCCCGACGGCGGAATAATACCGCTTACACGCGCTTCCGTGCGTGGTATAACGCATTTGGGCGGCACAATACTCGGCACTACAAATCACGGCAATCCGTTAGCATTTCCCGTAACTCAACCGGACGGCACTATAGTCGAAATTGACCGCTCCGACGAGATTATAGCGGCATTGCGAAAAGCGGGAGTGGGAGCATTGGTTGCCGTGGGCGGCGACGGCTCGCTTTCTATAGCCAATCGCCTGGCCGAAAAGGGCTTGCGAGTTGTGGGCGTTCCCAAAACCATTGATAACGACCTCGATAAAACCGTTATCACATTCGGATTCGACACAGCCGTAACGTTTGCGACGGAATGTATTGACAGACTGCATTCCACAGCCGAATCGCACCGCCGCGTTATGGTTGTTGAAGTTATGGGACGCTACGCCGGTTGGATTGCGCTCAACAGCGGCATTGCAGGAACGGCCGACGCAATTTTAATTCCCGAAATACCTTACGATATAAATAAGGTCGCCGAAAAAGTTATTTGGCGCGAACGCTCGGGCAGAAAATTTTCCATTATAGTTGTAGCCGAAGGTGCGCGCCCCAAAGACGGCGACTACTCGGTAATAGGCCGTGAGATTGGCCGCGCCGAGCGCTTAGGCGGCGCGGGCGCGCGCGTGGCAGATAAACTTGAGCGACTAACCGGCAAAGAAACTCGAACCGTAGTGTTGGGGCATCTACAGCGAGGCGGCACCCCCACAACATCGGACCGCTTATTGGCCCTGAGATTTGGAGCCGCCGCTGTTCGCGCACTCGCCGAGGGACAATCCGGTATTATGGTTGCTCTCGACCCGCCCGATATTCGTTACGTGCCGCTGAATGAAGTGGCCGGGCGAATGAGATGCGTGCCGACAGACAGCGATACGGTGCTGGCAGCACGCGATTTAGGAATTTCGTTCGGCGACTAATTTTCTCTTTCACCACTGTTTTTTTAGCTTACACAGGAGTTTGTATGCGCTATATTTTCATAGTTTCCGTGCTGTTCCTGCCCGCTATGCTGTTCGGACAAAACGGCTGGGATTGGCAGAATCCGTTACCTATAGGCAATGACCTTCGCGGCTCATACATATCTCCTTCGGGAAAATTTTATGCCGTCGGCACAAGCGGCGCAATACTATCCACGGCAAATAACGGAATTAACTTCACAACGGCCAACAGCCCTACTGTTCAAACACTTAACGCCGTTTGCTTTCCAAGTTCGGCATCAGGTTGGGCGGTTGGCGGCAGCGGTGCAATACTGCATACTTCCGATGCAGGGCAAACCTGGAAATTACAGCCGAATTCCACAATGCAAACGCTGAACGCCGTGTCTTTCATAAATGAAAAAACCGGTTTTATTGTCGGTAACAAAGCTGCTTTGCTGAAAACTACCGACGGCGGCCAAAATTGGTCTTCAATAATCAGCGGTGTTTCGGGAATATTCAACGCCGTGCATTTCACTGACAGTTCCAAAGGATGGGTTGCCGGAAACAACGGGCTGATACTTACAACGGATAACAGCGGGCACTCTTGGCAACCGCAATTCACAAAAACCGAAAGCGGACTGAACGGTATTTGGTTCTTGCCGAACGGACGCGGCTGGGCGACAGGAACTCTCGGCGGCATTATTTCAACAATTGATGGCGGCAATACGTGGAAAGTGCAAAAATCCGGTGTAATTCAAACGCTAAACGACATTTTCTTTCTTGACGCTTCATTCGGTTGGGCTTGCGGCGATAACGGTATAATTCTCCGCTCGACCGACGGCGGCGAAACGTGGAAGGTAAGTACTGCAAGTATTGCGCAATCCCTGCACGGCATCCGATTTTCAAATCGAAACGAAGGTTTTGCCATAGGCGCGGGCGGCACAACGCTTCGCTCGACCGACGGCGGCGAAACGTGGAACAATTTAACAAGAGGCCCCACAACAAATCTGTACGGCATTTCATTTTCAGATGCTCAACGCGGCTGGGCCGTCGGCGATTCCGGCGTTATATTGCGCACTCAAAACGGCGGTGCAAAGTGGCAACGCATTTCATCGCCTTTTCAGATTACTTGGCGCGATGCGGCATTTATTTCGCCCGCAATCGGCTGGATTGCAGGCGCGAACGGCACTGTAATGCGCACAACAGACGGCGGAGAAAATTTTACGCTTCAAAACACCGGAACGACCGGACAGCTTTATGCGGTGCGTTTTCTGTCACCAATAATGGGGTTCATTGCCGGTACAAACGGAATATCAGCCACAACCGACGGCGGCGAAACTTGGAAATTGAAACTGCAACGCGGCGACACGGCAATTTTCAATGTATTCTTCCTAAATCAATATCTTGGCTGGGCTGTAGGAAGCGCAGGAGCCGTGTTTTCCACAAACGACGGCGGTGAAACATGGGAACCGCAAGTCAGCGGCTTGGCTACCGCGCTATACGGAGTATGGTTCGCTAACGCTCAAAACGGCTGGATATGCGGTGAAAACGGTACTTTGCGTTCCACTACCGACGGCGGCGCGTCGTGGCACGCAAAAATTACGGGCGAATCCGCTACACTTCGCTCTATAACTTTTGCTTCCGGCCTTGTTGGCTGGATTGTAGGCGACGAAGGCACGGCCATTCGCACTACCGACCGCGGCGAAACATGGAAATCCCAATTTACCGGCACGTCGAGTACGCTTCACAAAGCATTGTTCATTAACGACTCGACCGGCTGGGCAGTAGGCAGCGGCGGCACAGTTCTGAAAGCGCGTGTAAATGTTCCTACTAATGCCGTCGAAGAAATAGCCGGCAGAGGCATTTTGCTTTATCCGTCGCCCGCACACGAAAGCATTACGTTAAGCAGCGACGATTCTCCCGCTTCGCTTGAAATTTCAGATTTAACCGGTACTTCCGTTTTCAAGGAAAATTTTGATGGCGCGACCTTTTTAACCGATAAAAAGAATAGTTTTTCCATTGAAATACCTGTCAACCGACTTGCACCGGGCGCATATATCATACGCATTACATTCGCATCAAACGTTGTTTCGAGATTATTTACGGTAATCAGATAAGAGCATTTTGTTATTGACAACACTATGTTACATAAAGTTCAACAATAAATTGCACAAATTTTCTGTAATTGATTATCTTTTTAAGCAGATACAATACTGTTTTGTGCGATTATTTAACGGCAATTATGTAATTATTAAGGCATTACTAAAATTTTAATGGAGCAAAGTTAAGTTTTCAGAAGTAGAATAGGGCGTTAATTCTAAATCGCTCGAAATTTAAAAATCCTCTTGCTTTAGATATTACCGATTGTATTTTCCCGTTCATATTCTCGTGCTTTGCACTTGAAGTCTGGGTC
>JADZAA010000031.1 GCA_020852855.1 Bacteroidota bacterium | reverse complement strand
GCGTACACAGCGTATCTTTCAATGCCTCAACGTACAATGTACCATCGGGCGTATATTACTGCACATTGCGCGTAGATGGCATATCGCAGACCAAGCGCATGATGTTTGTCAAGTAAGGTTTGGCAAACATCTGCGCAAGCAGAATTGGTATAGAGGCTGCCTTTGAAAAGGGCGGCCTCTTTTTTTGTTATTTTGAGGGAATGTTAAGTTCAACAGAAATGATAATCACCTATCTTTGAATTAAGAATTTATATTGAAAGGGCTTGTTTCTGTAATCTGTAATCGAAACAACCTTGAAGTAAAATTAACGATTAAGGAATTATGACCAATATAAGTATTTGGTTTGAAGCATTGCGGCCTAAAACATTGCCGGCCAGTATTGTCCCCGTCGCTTTGGGTTCTGCTATTGCTGCAATAGACGGAAAATTCACTTGGAGTATATTTATCGCTACTCTGTTGTGTGCCGCGCTGATGCAAATAGCATCTAATTTTATTAACGAAATCTATGATTTTCGCCGTGGTGCCGATACACCGCTTCGATTAGGCCCTCGGCGAGCTGTATCGGAAGGGGTTATATCCGAGCAAAATATGAAATTTGCCGCGTTGATTGCAATTACCGTTGCTTTTTTGATAGGATTATATCTAACATCAATCGCCGGCTGGCCTATTTTTGTGGTAGGCGTAATATCGCTTGCGGCTGCGTGGGCATATACCGGCGGTAAATATCCGTTGGCATATATCGGCCTTGGTGAAGCAATGGCATTTATTTTCTATGGAATTATTGCAGTTTGCGGCGTATATTATATTTATACCGGCACCGTAACACAATCGGCCGTGATGCTATCTTTAGCACCGGCGGCTTTATCCGCCAACATATTGGCCGTAAATAATATCCGCGATATTGAAACTGATAGAATTGCCGGAAAGCGAACTTTTGCCGTTCGATTCGGTGTCATATACGCTCGGGTAATGTATGCGATATTTACAGTAATTCCGTTTATTACAACAATTGCGTTAGTTTCGGCAGGCTATTCAAAATATATAATGTTGTCTTTTGTTGCAATACCGGCGGCTGTTATGCTGATAATCGGTGTAGTTCGCAGGAAAGGTGCGGATTTAAATCCGATACTTGCCGGAACCGGTGCATTATTAGCCGTATATGCGGTATTGCTTATAATAGGTTTGTTCGTATAGTGACTACTTACTCAACATCAAATCTAAGTATATGGCGCATAGGATGTATTTACGTATTCTTATTGTGAATGAGCCATACATAAACTAATATGGAAAGGAATGAAAAACGCTGAAAATTCGTCAGTATTTCATCGGTCAACTTGATAATTCGATAAAAAATCATATCTTTGTAGTCTTTCATAGTTAAAAACATTGCAGAACTGAAGTTTTTGCAATACATTAATAACGACCACGAAAGTTCACGGTCATGGCAGACATTAAGAAAGTTCGCAATATTGGTATTTCCGCCCACATAGATTCGGGAAAAACAACTCTTAGCGAACGGATTCTTTTTTATACGGGTAAGATTCATGCAATTCACGAGGTACGCGGCAAAGACGGTGTCGGAGCCACGATGGATTCTATGGATTTGGAGCGCGAAAAAGGGATTACGATACAATCCGCCGCTACTTGTTGTTCATGGAATTTTGAAGCGGACGAATACCAAATAAATTTGATTGACACTCCCGGGCACGTAGATTTTACGGTTGAAGTCGAGCGTTCGCTTCGTGTTCTTGACGGCGCGGTGCTTGTATTGTGCGGTGTTGCCGGTGTTCAAAGTCAATCTATTACGGTTGACCGTCAGATGCGCCGTTACAATGTACCTCGATTGGCATTTGTCAATAAAATTGACAGGTCCGGTGCAAATCCTGACCGAGTAGCAGCACAGCTGCGCGAAAAATTGCAGCATAATCCCGTGATTATGAACTTTCCTATCGGAACGGAAGACAGATTTCGCGGTATTGTTGATTTACTTCGTATGAAAGCCGTGTATTTTGACGGTGCAAGCGGTGAAAATATACGAATTGAAGATGTGCCGGCAGAGCTTATGGATGAAGCATTAGATCGCCGCCATAAACTTGTGGAGTCGATTGCCGATTATGACGATGCGGTTGCGGAAAAATTCCTTATGGAGGAATACGTTACTGCCGATGAATTGATTCCGGTAATTCGTCGTGAAACGCTTGCATTAAAGATTACGCCTCTGTATGTTGGATCCGCCAAAATCAATAAGGGCGTTCAGTTACTGCTTGACGGTGTGGCAATGTTTCTGCCCAGCCCCGACGAAGTGCCGAATGAAGCTCTCGACCAAGATAGAAACGAAGACAAGGTTTTGCTTGCTTCCGATGCAACCAAGCCGTTCGTCGGATTGGCGTTCAAGCTTGAAGACGGGCGTTTCGGCCAATTAACATATATGCGTGTTTATCAAGGAACTGTTAAAAAGGGTGATGTAATCATCAATACGGTTAACGGCAAAAAAGTAAAAGTGCCGCGCCTTGTAAGAATGCACGCAAGCCAAATGCACGATATAGAGTCGGCATCGGCCGGCGATATAGTTGCATTGTTCGGTGTTGATTGCGCCACCGGCGATACTTTTACGGACGGTACGGTAAATATCACGCTTACGTCTATGTTCGTGCCGAATCCCGTTATCGAATTAGCTGTAATGCCAAAAGAAAAAACGGGACAGGTGAATTTTTCAAAAGCACTTAATCGCTTTACGAAGGAAGATCCGACGTTCCAAGTGTATCGCGACGAAGAAAGCGGCGAAACGATTATTAAGGGAATGGGCGAGTTGCATCTCGAGATTTACATAGAGCGCATAAAACGCGAGTATAATTGCGAAGTGGTTGTCGGGAAGCCGAAAGTTGCATTCCGCGAAACAATTATGCAACGTTCGGACTTTGTTTATACGCACAAAAAACAAACCGGCGGCTCCGGTCAGTTTGCCCGCGTGGGAGGCTTTATTGAGCCTTTGCCAAGCGACGCAGTCGAAAATTATGAATTTGTGGATGAAATTGTCGGCGGCGTTATACCGAGGGAATACATACCCGGTTGCGATAAGGGCTTCCAAGAGGCCGTCAAAGAAGGCTCGCTTATCGGTCAGCCGGTTGTGGGTGTAAGAGCTACGTTAAACGACGGGCAGTATCACCCTGTGGATTCGTCGGAGCTCGCATTCAAGATTGCGTCTATTGCCGCTTTCCGCGAAGCGTATGAAAAGGCGCGTCCAATTATACTTGAACCTATAATGAAATTGGAAGTTAGCGCACCGGAAGAATTTCAAGGTGTTACTATCGGACAAGTTAATCAACGCAGAGGTCTTATTTTAGGCACATCGCCCGATGCCGGCTATGTCGTAATCGAAGCGGAGGTTCCGTTGAGTGAAATGTTCGGATACTCTACCGATTTGCGTAGCGTAACGCAAGGCAAAGGAGAGTTTACTATGGAATTCTTGCGCTATGCTCCCGTTCCGAAGGGAGTGCAGGACGAAATGGTTAAACAATATCAATTAAAACGTGCCGAAGGCAGAAAATAACGGAAGAAATTCCGGGAAATGTAAAAAAAAGTTTGGCCGGTTCGTAAAAATGCCTTATTTTTGTAAACTCTATCGGCGAATGACAACAAAACCCCTTGTGATATAGAATGCCAACAATCAGTCAGTTAGTCCGTAAAGGGCGCGAAGTGGTAACGTATAAGAGTAAGTCGCCTGCACTTGACGAATGTCCGCAGCGTAGAGGGGTATGCACTCGTGTGTATACAACTACGCCTAAAAAGCCTAATTCGGCTTTGCGGAAAGTGGCTCGTGTTCGTCTGACAAATCAAATCGAGGTTACGGCTTATATTCCGGGCGAAGGTCATAATCTTCAAGAGCACTCGATAGTCATGATTCGTGGCGGCCGTGTTAAAGATTTGCCCGGCGTGCGCTATCACATTGTTCGTGGAGCAGCAGATACGCAGGGAGTTAAAGATAGAAAACAGGCGCGCTCCAAGTACGGCGCAAAACGTCCGAAGCCGGGTGCGGCTCCTGTTGCGGCCGGAAAGAAGAAATAAGGAATAGATGTTATGAGAAAAAAAAGAGCGGAAAAGCGCTACGTTACACCCGACCCGCAGTACAACGATATACTTGTTGCAAAGTTTGTTAACAAGTTGATGCGGCAAGGGAAGAAAAATACGGCCAGGTCCATCGTGTACGAAGCGTTCGATGTTGTGGCGCAACGGACTAAGCAAGAGCCGTTGGATGTATTTCGCAAAGCATTGTCAAATGCGTCGCCTGTGGTTGAAGTAAGGTCGCGCCGTATCGGCGGAGCTACGTATCAAGTGCCTGTTGAAGTTCGCGAAGACCGTCGTATTGCACTTTCGATACGCTGGATAAAACAATATGCTTCCGACCGCCGTGATAAAACGATGGCATTGCGCCTTGCCGCCGAGCTAATCGCAGCGTCAAATGGCGAAGGCAGTTCGGTTAAGAAGCGTGATGACGTTCATCGTATGGCAGAAGCCAATAAAGCATTTTCTCACTTTAAGTGGTGAGGCGCACTTTCCGAGTGTGTTGCGTGTTCTTTGACAATGTAATTGTTTTGTGATATGTCGAGCGTTCAGCAATTGCGAAATATCGGCATTATCGCGCATATTGATGCCGGTAAAACAACTACGACAGAGCGTGTCTTGTTTTATTCCGGAATGTTGCGCAAAATCGGCGAAGTTGATGAAGGTACTGCGGTTATGGACTATATGGTCCAAGAAAAAGAACGCGGGATTACGATTACTTCGGCCGCAACAACATGCTTCTGGAAAGGATGTCAGATTAATATCATTGACACTCCCGGTCATGTTGATTTTACCGCAGAAGTGCAACGTTCGCTTCGCGTACTCGATGGTACGGTGTGCCTGATATGCGGAGTTGCCGGCGTACAGCCGCAGACGGAAACAGTTTGGCGACAAGCCGAGCAATATAGCGTTCCTGCGATTGCTTTTGTTAATAAAATGGATAGAATCGGAGCGGATTTTCTGAAAGCCGTTGCTTCTATTCGCGAAAAACTCGGAGGTAATGCGGTAGCGATGCAGTTGCCGATAGGTGCTGAGGACGGATTTCGGGGCATCGTGGATTTGCTTGAAAATAAGGCGGTCTATTTTGATGAAGATTCTCAAGGCGTGAATTTTAGTATAGACGTGCCGCCCGTTAATATGGCAGACGAGATAATAGAATGTCGCGACAAATTGTTAGATGCAGTTATCGAAACAGACGACGCACTTCTTGAAGCATATTTGGCCGGAGAAGAAATTGAAACACAAGAAATAAAACGAGCGGTTCGTGCGGCTGTAATCAGTCGAAAGATACTGCCGGTGTTCTGTGGTTCGTCTTTTAAGAATAAAGGTGTTCAACCTTTATTAGATGCAATTGTAGATTATTTGCCGTCGCCGATTGATAAAGGGTTGATTACCGGTTTTGATACCGAACATCATGATAAGCACTTGGTACGTAAGCCGCAACAAGATGAACCGTTTTCGGCTTTGGCTTTTAAAGTGCAAACAGACCCGTTCGTCGGAAAATTAACTTATGTTAGAGTATATTCCGGTGCTGTCCGAGTAGGCGAGCAAATACTCAACGCTACAAACGGAAAAAAAGAGCGTCTGGGGAAATTGCTTAGGATGTTCGCCAATAAACGCGAAGAAATCTCCGAGATAAATGCCGGAGAAATAGTAGGAATACCGGGTTTGAGATTCGTTCGTACCGGTGATACTTTGTGTGCTTCGGCACATCCGATATTGTATGAAAAAATAGATTTTGCGCGTCCTGTCATCAATCAATCCATAGAAGCCAAGACGCTTGCCGAACAAGATAAGTTGTTGGATGCCTTGCAAAAAATGGTTGATGAAGACCCGACGTTTGAATTTACCATAGATAAAGAAAGCGGACAAATTATTATCAGCGGTGTCGGCGAATTGCACTTGGAGATTATAGTTGATAGGCTAAGCCGCGAATATAATATCCATACAAGAGTAGGAAAGCCGCAGGTTGCGTATCGCGAAACAGTTACGGAAGTCGTAGTAGAAGAAAAAACGTTCGACCGGCAACAAGGAAATAAGAATCAGTACGGGCACGTAATAATTGAAATTGCGCCGAACGAACGAGGTAAGGGAAATGAATTTGAAAACAGAAGTAATTCGGCAGATATACCGTTGCAATTTGTAGATGCTATACGGCAAAGTGCAATAGAAACATTGGCAGTAGGTCCGATAGCAGGTTATCCGCTGGTAGATGTAATCGTCAGATTGATTGGCGGTTCGACAGAAAAAGACGTTTCGACGGAGTTGGCTTATCGCATAGCTGTTTCCATGGCTGTAAGAGAAGGATGCCGAAAGGCAGTACCGACAACTCTTGAGCCGATTTTTAACGTAGAGGTGCTTACGCCCGAAGAGTATGTAGGCGATGTTATCGCAGACTTGGGTGCCAGAGGCGGAAGAATAGAAGGGATATTTCAGAAAAACGCCTTGCAGGCTGTTATTGCGGAAACTCCCTTGTCCAAGTTGTTCGGATATGTAACGCAATTACGTTCAATGACACAAGGACGCGCGTCGTATACAATGACCTTCACAAAGTACGATACGGCGTCAATGTAAACTCTCGTAGCAAAATTAGAAAGCTACCTATCTTGTTATATCACGTTTCTTTCCAGGTGATTCATGGCAAAAGAAAAATTCGACAGAAGTAAACCGCACGTTAACATCGGCACAATCGGCCACGTTGACCACGGTAAAACTACGCTGACGGCGGCTATTACAATGGCACTTGCAAAAAAAGGCCATGCTAATGCGCGTTCGTTCGATTCTATAGATAACGCTCCCGAAGAAAAAGCCCGTGGAATCACAATTGCCACGGCTCACGTGGAGTATGAAACCGATAATCGGCATTATGCTCACGTAGATTGTCCCGGACACGCCGACTACGTGAAAAACATGATTACCGGTGCGGCACAGATGGACGGGGCTATTTTGGTGGTGGCCGGTACGGACGGCCCGATGCCTCAAACGCGCGAGCATATTCTTCTTGCTCGTCAGGTTGGTGTGCCGCGTATTGTCGTGTTTCTAAATAAAGTGGATATTGCAGACCCGGAGCTTCTTGAGCTTGTAGAGCTTGAAGTGCGTGAATTGCTTAGCAAATACGAGTTTCCGGGAGACGATATTCCGATTATTCACGGCTCGGCTCTTAACGCTCTGAATGCAGGTGCCGATGTTTCGGCTACGGCTGACGATTCCCGTTTGAAATGCATCTATAATTTGATGGATGCCGTTGATTCGTATATTCCGACTCCTGTGCGCGATGTAGATAAGCCTTTCTTGATGCCCATTGAAGATGTGTTCTCGATTACGGGACGCGGAACGGTAGGAACGGGAAGAATAGAGCGCGGTATTGTTAAGTTGAGTGAAGAAGTAGAAGTAGTAGGCTTCGGCTTGAAGAAGAAAACTACGGTTACCGGTATTGAAATGTTCCGTAAGCTTCTCGACGAAGGTCAAGCCGGTGATAACGTAGGTCTTTTGTTGCGCGGCGTTGATAAGGCTGAACTTGAGCGCGGAATGGTTCTTGCAAAACCCGGAAGCATTACGCCGCATCATAAGTTCAACGCACAAGTATACGTTCTTACAAAAGACGAAGGCGGTCGTCATACTCCGTTCTTCAATGGTTATCGTCCTCAATTTTATTTCCGTACGACTGATGTTACGGGAATTGCTGAATTGCCGGGCGGAGTAGAAATGGTTATGCCGGGCGATAATCTTGATAATTTGACTATCGAGCTTATTACGCCGATAGCAATGGAAGAAGGGCTTCGCTTTGCTATTCGCGAAGGCGGACGTACTGTTGGCGCCGGTGTGGTAACGAAAATTATCGAGTAATACACGCAAGGATAAGCCCGTTGCGGCTGAAAACATAAGATGAGGGGAGCGGTGTGCACTCGTAAAAGCTCCCCTTCTTAATCAATAATTGACAGCAGGATTTATTCACAGGTATCGAAACCGTGGCAACACAAAGAATTCGCATCAAACTAAAATCGTACGACCATAATTTAATTGACAGGTCGGCTGATAAAATCGTTCGGACGGTGAAACAAACCGGCGCGGCTGTGTCCGGTCCTGTTCCGCTTCCGATAGATAAAACTATTTATACTGTGCTTCGGTCGCCGCACGTTGATAAGAAATCGCGCGAGCAGTTTGAAACAAGAGTTCACAAGCGCTTGATTGATATCTTTAGTTCTACGCAGCGCACGATAGACGCGCTGATGCGTTTGGAGTTGCCTGCTGGCGTTGACGTTGAAGTGAAAGTATAAAACCGGAGAAATAAACATGACAGCGCTTTTGGGTAAAAAGTTAGGTATGACAAGCATATATAACGATAGAGGAGAGAGTATCCCTTGTACCGTCGTTAAGGCTGGTCCATGCCCCGTAGTGCAAATCCGAACGAAAGAACGAGATGGATATAGTGCCGTTCAAATCGGCTTCGACTATCTAACGAAGAGTACGCAATCGAATAAACCGGAAAAAGGACACTTTGCAAAAGCAAATGTCCGCCCGACTCGCTTTCTCCGTGAGTTTAGAGTAGAAAATGCCGTTCAAGAGTCCGGCGCGGAACTTACAGTCGAATTATTTAATATCGGCGATAGGGTAAAAGTTACGGGCAAAGGTAAGGGACGAGGTTTTCAAGGTGTAGTTAAGCGTCATCACTTTGGCGGTATTGGAATGACTACGCACGGGCAGTCTGACCGCGTTAGAGCACCCGGTTCGATAGGCGGTTCGTCTTATCCGTCGCGCGTATTCCCAGGCCAGCGAATGGCCGGGCGTATGGGTTATGAAACGCGGACAATTCGCAATCTGGAAATATTAGATGTGATTCCCGAAGAAAACCTGCTTGTAATCAAAGGCAGCGTTCCCGGCGCAATCAACTCCTTGGTAGAAATAGTGAGAATGTGAGGAGCGTTATGCAAGTAGATTATTTGAATACAGAAGGCAAAGTTGCGGGGCAAATTGATATACCGGAATCGGTGTTTACCATACAGCCTCATGAACATGCGATTCACCTTGTCGTTAAGGCGTATTTAGCCAATCGTCGCCAAGGAACGCATAAAACCAAAACACGCTCTGAGGTTTCCGGCGGCGGAAAAAAGCCGTGGAAACAGAAAGGGCGCGGTACTGCTCGCTCCGGCTCGTCAAGGTCGCCCGTATGGGTCGGCGGTGGAACTGTACATGGACCGAAGCCACATTCGTATAGACTGTCAGTACCTAAAAAAGTGCGTACATTGGCTCGTAAATCGGCTCTTTCGATTCGTTTCCAAGAAAAAAACGTTGTTTTTATCGAAAACTTATCGTTCGACAGGCCGAAAACAAAACGAATCGCACGTATGCTTGGCGATATATCGGTCGGGACTGATAAGGCTTTGCTAATTCTTCAGTCAAATGCGGTTAACAATGCACAAGGAAAAAACGCCTTGTTGTCGGCACGGAATATTCCTACTGTTTCAATACAATCCGCCGAATCGCTTTCTACATACGATATTATGACGCATAAGAAAATAGTCGTTTGTATCGGTGCGGTCAATACAATTATCGAAAATCTCCAATAATATCAAATACGGCTATGTTAAATATTCTGAAAAAGCCGCTTTTGACGGAGAAAGCGACGAAACTCGGCCCGCTACGCCAATATGTTTTTGAAGTTTCTCCCGAAGCGAACAAGATACAAATTAAAGAAGCGGTAGAAACTCTTTTTTCGGTTAAAGTCGCATCTGTTCGCACTGCAACCAATAAGCCCAAGCATAAAGTGCGGATGACAAAGCGAGGAATTATGCGAGGAAGCACAAATTTGATTAAAAAGGCTTATGTTACTCTTCGTCCGAATTACAGTATAGATATTGTTTCCGGCGAAGGCGGCACGAACGAGTAAGACTTAACACCAAGAGAAAATAACGATATATAGTCATGGCAATACGAACCCTGAAACCAATAACTCCCGGAACGCGGTTTTACTCTGTAAGCGCATTCGACGAAGTTACCGCCGGCAGGCCGGAAAAATCACTTACGGCTCCGTTGAAAAAGTCCGGCGGAAGGAATAATACCGGTCGCATAACATCTCGGCACAGAGGCGGAGGACATAAGCGCAGATATCGCATTATTGATTTTAAGCGTAATAAATTCGATATACCTGCTACTGTGAAGACTATTGAATACGACCCGAATCGTTCTTGCAGAATTGCTTTGGTTGAGTATACAGACGGCGAAACGCGCTATATTCTGGCACCGAGCAAACTCAAAGTCGGTCAGACAGTAGTGTCCGGGGCTAATGCCGAATTACAAGACGGCAATGCTTTGCCTTTAGCTAAAATACCGGCCGGTATGTTTATCCATAATATAGAATTAAAACCCGGAAAAGGCGGCCAAATAGTTCGAAGTGCCGGTACATCAGCTCAGCTTGCCGGATTTGACGGGAACTATGCACAAATTAAGTTGCCGTCTGGCGAAATACGTATGGTTCTTTCGCGTTGTCTCGCCACAATAGGCTCGGTAGGCAATGCAGACCACGAGAATATAGTGCATGGAAAAGCCGGCAGAAAACGTTGGATGGGAATACGTCCGCAATCGCGCGGTATGGCTATGAATCCGATTGACCACCCGATGGGTGGCGGGGAAGGACGCTCGAAGTCCGGCGGTGGTCGTCAGCATCCGCGTTCGCCTTGGGGACAATTGGCAAAAGGATTGAAAACGCGCAAACAAGGCAAGAAATCCGATAACCTTATTATACGACGGAGAACCAAGTAAGTATGGCTCGTTCACTTAAAAAAGGCCCGTTTATCAGCGTAAAACTGCTGAAAAAAGTAGACGCAATGAATAATTCCGGACAGAAAAAAGTCGTTAAAACATGGTCACGTGCCTCAATGATTGCGCCGGATTTTGTAGGTCATACCTTCGCGGTTCATAATGGGAATAAGTTTATTCCGGTTTACGTTTCGGAAAACATGGTTGGGCATAAACTCGGCGAATTTTCTCCAACGCGAGTATATCGCGGTCATGCCGGACATCGTAAAGACCAGAAAACAGGCAAGAAATAATATCGTGGAATACTTCGCAAATGGAAGCAAAAGCAAATAATCGTTTGGAAGCAAAAGCACTTAAACGCTACATCAGGTCATCGCCGCGCAAGATGCGCTTGGTTATCGATTTGATTCGCGGCAAATCGGTAGAAGAAGCGTTGGCAATGCTTAAATTTACTCCGAAACACGCGGCGCAAGACGCTGAAAAAGTGCTGAAATCGGCAAAAGCAAATCTTATTGCCAAGAATGAAGGCATCACTATCGATGCTTCGGATATGTACGTCAGCCGTGCTTTTGTTGACCAAGGGCCGGTTGCAAAACGAGTACTTCCGGCACCTATGGGGCGTGCTTACCGCGTTCGCAAGAGATCGCATCATTTAACTATTATTGTTTCATCGAAATATTAACGGCGTTCATCAAGAGGAGAGCTTACTTTGGGTCAGAAGACAAATCCCGTTGGATTGCGATTAGGTATTATTAGGGCTTGGGATGCGAATTGGTTTGAAAATAAATCCATGCCCGAAAAAATATCCGAAGATCTCATGGTTCGCAACTATATCAAGAACCGCCTGAAAAAAGCAGGCATTTCGAGAGTAGTTATTGAGCGAACGGCAAAGCAAATGAGAATTGCGATTCATACATCGCGCCCCGGCGTAATAATCGGACGTTCAGGCAAAGATATTACGCTTCTTGAAGAAGAACTTAAACGTCTTACGAAAAAAGACGTGAAAATCTTGATAAGCGAGATTAAGCGTCCCGAATTAGAGGCTCAATTAGTCGCCGAAAACATTGCCCAACAACTCGAAGGCAGAATTTCGTTCCGTAAAGCGATGAAGCAGGCTGTGGGTTTGGCGATGAGAACAGGTGCGGAGGGAATTCGCGTAATGTGCTCCGGACGGCTTGGAGGCGCGGATATGTCGCGCACGGAACAATACAAAGAAGGCAGAGTGCCTCTGCATACGCTTCGTGCCGATATAGACTACGGTACGGCTACGGCGCAAACAATTTATGGCGCACTCGGCGTAAAGGTGTGGATTTGTCGCGGCGAGATTATAGGCAAACAGCAGAGCCGCGATTAAAAACATCAATAAAACATAAACTGAACACAGATTAAAGAATAACGTCATGTTGCTTCCCAAAAGAGTAAAGCATCGTAAGACACAGCGCGGCAGGCGTAAAGGAAAAGCTTTTCGCGGTTCGCAAGTAACCTTCGGAAGTTACGGAATCAAGGCATTGGAGCCGGCGTGGATTACCAATCGTCAAATAGAATCAGCTCGTATTGCAATCAATCGCTATCTGCGCCGCGACGGTAAAGTGTGGATACGTATATTCCCCGATAAACCGATTACGAAAAAACCGGCTGAAGTGCGAATGGGAAGTGGTAAGGGTAATCCGGAGTTCTGGGTTGCAGTTGTCAGACCCGGGCGGATATTGTTTGAAATAGACGGTGTTTCTCGCGAAGCGGCGGAAGAAGCAATACGCCTTGCTTCACATAAATTGCCGATAAAGACAAAGTTTGTAACACGAGTAGATTTGGAGTTGAAATGAAGCCGCGTTCTCCGAAAGATTTGCGCGAATTAAGCGATGAAGAACTTCAATCCTCACTTTGGGAATCTAACAGTACGCTTACCAAGCTTCGTTTCCAAAGTGTTCTAGGGCAGTTGCACGATACAGCGCATTTGCGGGTTATCCGTAAAGATATAGCCAGAATAAAAACACTTGTACGCGAACGCGAACTTGAAACAGAGAAGCTCGAACGCGGGCTCAAGCTCAAACGCGGATTGTAATTAACTTTATACCCAGAACATGGAACAAACGGTGGAACAGTTCTCGGCGCAGCAAGAAGCGGCCGGTCAAAGCGGTAAAAAAATACGCCAAGGTAAGGTTGTCAGCGGTAAAAAAATGGCTAAAACCATTGTTGTTGCTATTGAGCGGCAAGTGCAGCACCCGATATACAAGAAATACTACAAGCAGACGAAAAAGATAATGGCGCACGATGAAAACAGCGATTGCAACATCGGTGATACCGTTCGCGTTATTGAGTGCCGGCCGTTAAGTGCGCGGAAGCGTTGGCGTTTGCTCGATATTGTTGAACGCGCACAATAATTAGGAGAACGTAAAAGTGGTACAGGAAGAAACTAATCTTATCGTCGCTGATAATTCGGGTGCCAAAAGGATTCGTTGCATTAGAGTTTTAGGCGGACACGAAAAGCGTTATGCTTCCGTCGGAGATGTGATAGTTGCTTCTGTAAAAGCGGCCATTCCCAACTCCAACGTAAAAAAAGGCGAGGTCTGCAAGGCTGTAATTGTGCGAACAAAAAAGGAAATCCGCCGTAAAGACGGCTCTTTCATTCGCTTCGATGAAAATGCGGCGGTAATACTGAATAATCAGGGCGAGCCGAAAGGGACACGGATTTTTGGCCCCGTTGCTCGGGAATTGCGCGAACAAAATTTTATGAAAATCATCTCGCTTGCTCCGGAGGTACTGTAACGATGAAACTTACCATTAAAAGAGGCGATACCGTACAAGTTTTGGCCGGTAATGACCGTAAAAAAACAGGGCGTGTGATTGCCGTAGATAAAAAAAATATACGAATTACGGTTGAAGGGGTAAATATCAGAAGTAAGCATACTCGCCCTACGCAGGCAAACCCTCATGGCGGTATTATTACATTGGAAATGCCCATTCACTATTCTAACGTGAAGAAGGTCGAGAATTAATCTTGACTAAGACCAAAGTATTTCATTGATACGAAGAAGTTTCCATGGCTAAGACAACTACGCAGACTTCCAAAAAGGCAGAAATTAAGCCCGAAGGAAAACGGCTCGAAGAATACCAGGGCGAGGTACCCTTTCCACGACTTTACTCGTTTTACAAAGAGCGGGTAGCACCGGCGATGATGTCGCGCTTCGGTTATTCCTCGGTAATGCAGGTGCCGAAAATTGTGAAAATCTGCATAAATATGGGAGTAGGTGCCGCCACGACGGACCAAAGATTGTTACAATCCGCAATAAATGAATTAGAACTTATTACCGGACAACGCCCGGCTATTTCTCGCGCAAAGAAAGCTATTGCAAATTTTAAATTGCGGGCGGGATTGCCGATAGGTTGCCATGTAACGTTGCGACGTGCAAGAATGTATGAGTTCCTAGACCGATTCATTAATATTGCTTCGCCGCGTATTCGGGATTTTCGCGGATTTTCGGACAAATGCCTGGATGGTCGGGGAAATATGACCATAGGCGTTAAAGAGCAAATCATCTTTCCGGAAATTGACGTGGATAAAGTTACTCGCATTGCCGGTATGGATATTACTTTTGTTACAAATGCCAGCACCGATGAGGAAGCTGTTGCCCTTTTGCAGGAGTTCGGATTTCCATTCCGAAAAGCATAATTCACATTTTATATTGCATTACATTTAGTCAAGCACGGAAACAGTATGGCAAAGACCAGCGTTACGGCCAGAAATGAAAAGCGAAAAAAACTGGTGGACAAGTACGCAACACTGCGTAAAGAGTTAAAGCAAAATGGGGATTACGAAGCGTTGCAGCTTCTTCCTCGCAATAGTTCCGCCACACGACTGCGCAATCGTTGCAGCGTTACTGGCCGTGGAAAAGGAGTCTATCGTAAATTCGGACTCTGCCGTAATATGTTCCGTCAATTAGCCTTAGATGGCAAATTGCCGGGTGTTCGTAAATCGAGTTGGTAATGACAACGCAGTTTCTACGTTCTGAGAAAATATATGCCTGTTACAGATACAATAGCAGATTTTCTGACGCGCATCCGCAACGCGGGTTACGCCAAGCATAAAACTGTTGACACTCCATCTTCAAAAATGAAGTCCGCCATTGCTTCTATTCTGAAAGAAGCCGGGTACATTTCTAATTTTGAAGAGGTAAAAGTCAATAATTTTCCGATTATTCGAGTATGGCTCAAGTATAACAACGGAGCATCTGCGATTAAGGAAATCACTCGTGTAAGTACGCCGGGAAGACGTGCATACGCTCCGGTTGAAAAATTGCCGCGAGTGCGAAACGGTCTCGGTTTAGCGGTGGTTTCGACATCCAAAGGTGTGATGTCGGATAAAGAAGCGCGGCGACAAAATGCCGGTGGTGAAATAATTTGTACCGTATGGTAAGAGGAGAGTGAAACGTGTCACGTATCGGAAAACGACCGATTAACATACCGAGCGGCGTCCAATTGACGATGGCTGAAGGTGTAATTACGGCAAAAGGCCCGAAAGGGGAATTATGCGTTCAGATTCCTGAACCGATAACCTGCAACTATCAGAATAACGTTCTTGAATTTCAACGCCCAAACGACGAAAAGAAAGTGCGTGCGTTGCACGGCTTGGCTCGTGCGCTGACAGCTAATGCTGTTCAGGGCGTAACGAACGGGTTCCAGCGTAACCTGATAATTGAAGGCGTAGGCTATCGTGCCGAGTTGCGCGGTCAGAAATTAGCACTTATGCTCGGATTTTCGCATCAAGTGTTGCTCATACCGCCGCAAGGAGTGGAATTTGCCGTTCCTGTTCCCACGCAAATTCACGTCAAAGGTATTGACAAGAAAATAGTTGGCGAAATTGCCGCCAAAATTCGTTCTTTGCGCCCGCCGGAGCCCTACAAAGGGAAAGGTGTACGATATGAAGGCGAACAAATACGCCGCAAAGCGGGCAAATCTGCCGGCAAGTAATAAATAAACATTCAAGGCAACAGTATACTATGAGTTTGGCAAATAAAGACGAACGTAGAGAGCGCAGGAAAAAGCGCGTTCGTAAAAAGATATTTGGAACGCCCGAGCGTCCGCGACTAACTGTGTTCCGCAGTTTGGGACATATATACGCTCAAATTGTAGACGACACTACATCCTCTACAATAGTTTCGGCTTCTTCGGTTGACAAAGACATTCGCGGAACAGCGGCTTCGTCTTCCAAGTCGTTAAAAAGCAAGCAAGTCGGCGTATTGATTGCCCAGCGAGCACTTGTGCATAACATAACCAAAGTAGCATTCGACAGAAACGGCTACATCTATCACGGACGAGTAAAGGCTCTGGCCGATGCCGCCCGCGAAGCAGGTTTAGAATTCTAAATGATTTTTCCGTGTAAGGAGTTAATTCAACGTGGCTAAAATAAAAGTATCGGAACTAGACCTAAAAGATAAACTCGTTCATGTAGGGCGTACTGCAAAAGTAGTAAAAGGCGGACGCAGGTTTAATTTTTCGGCCATCGTAGTGGTTGGAGATGGCAGTGGACATATCGGCTACGGGCTTGGTAAGGCCGGTGAGGTTGTAGATGCTGTGGCAAAAGCAACCGAAGCTGCAAAAAAGAGTGTCGTCAGTGTGCGATTGCAGGATACGTCCATTCCCCACGATGTAGTCGGATGTTTCGGTGCGGCAAAGATATTGATTAAACCGGCAACCGCAGGGACCGGAGTAATCGCTGCCGGCGGGGTACGGGCTGTATTAGAGCTGGCAGGTATCCAAGACGTATTAACGAAAAGTTTGGGGTCATCTAATCCGCATAACACGGTCAAGGCAACATTTCACGCGCTTATGCAATTAGAGGATGTGCGCGTTGTTGCAGAGCGTCGCGGCATTAGCGTAGAAAAAGTTATGCACGGATAATTCGGGAGAATACAACGATGGAAAAAGTGCGCATTACGCAGGTACGAAGCATCATTAAAACTAAAGAAAATCAAAAGTTGACCATTAAAGCCCTCGGGCTGGGAAGGCCGAACTATAGCGTAGAGCATCAGCTTACTCCGCAAATTGCCGGCATGATTAATACGGTCAAGCATTTGGTCAAAGTTGAAAAACTCTAAAATAGGCGCGATGACAATGAAGCATATAGGAAATTTATCGGTAGCTAAAGGTTCGACAAAAAAACGCAAGCGTATCGGACGCGGTGCCGGTTCCGGGCATGGCGGCACTTCAACACGCGGACACAAAGGCCATGGCTCACGTTCGGGTGTTAAGTCTAAGGTTGGATTCGAGGGCGGACAAATGCCGCTTGCTCGTAGAGTTCCGAAATTCGGCTTTACCAACCCTTTCCGCCAAGAATATCAATCTGTAAACGTCGCTACTATACAGCGTTTGGTGGATGAGAGCAAAATTACCGACGGTATTGTAACGCCCGGCATTTTATATGCGCTCGGCATCTTGCGTAAGAAAACCGTACCGTGCAAGATATTGGGTAACGGCGAACTTACAACGCGCGTAATGGTAACAGCCGACAAATTTTCAGCATCCGCAATCGCCAAAATCGAGACGGCAGGAGGCACAGCGACTACCAATGGCTAACATTGCTCAAACTTTTCAGAATATCTTTCGCATACCTGAACTTAAGGACAGAATCCTTTTTACGATTTTTGTTCTTATCGGGGTGCGTATCGGCGCGTACATTACGCTTCCGGGGGTTGATGTACAAGCAATGCAGGCCGCGTCGCATACCGATTCTAATACGCTTTTCGGATTGTACGATTTGTTCGTAGGCGGAGCGTTTTCTAATGCAGCTATATTTGCATTAGGAATTATGCCCTACATTACGGCATCTATTATATTTCAACTTGCAGCAGTAGTAGTGCCTGAAATTCAAAAAATGCAACGCGAAGGCGAAGACGGAAGGCGAAAAATCAATCAATATACGCGCTACGTAACAGTATTATTGGCCGCATTGCAATCATGGGGTGTGAGTATTAAAGTCGCACATACCGCAGGTGCTGTCGCTGACCCGGGCTTTTTCTTTACGTTGAGTACAGTAGTTCTGCTTACAAGCGGAACAATATTTCTTATGTGGCTTGGCGAACAAATTACAGAACGCGGAATAGGCAATGGTATCTCATTGATTATATTCATCGGAATAATAGCGCATTTTCCATCGGCAATAGGGCAAGAATACCAACTTATCAGTGCGGGAAGCCGCCCTTGGATAGTTGATGTTATTATGTTGGGCATACTTGTTTTTATAGTTGCTTCCGTAGTTCTGATAACTCAAGGTACTCGCCGCATACCCGTACAACAACCCAAACGGGTTGTTGGAAAAAAACAATACGGCGGCACTACGCAATATATTCCTTTGCGTATTAATACCGCCGGAGTTATGCCGATTATTTTTGCGCAATCGTTGCTGTTTATCCCGAATACTATACTAAGTTTTTTCCCGGATAGTGCTTCTGCGCAGGCGATGGCCAAATTATTTTCGGAGAGTTCATTCGTATATGCTTTTGTGTATGGAACGACTATAGTTTTCTTTACTTATTTCTATACCGCGATTATATTTAATCCGAAAGAAATAGCCGAAAATCTGAAAAAACAAGGCAGTTTTATTCCCGGTATTCGCCCAGGCAAGCCCACGTCGGATTATGTTGAGAATATACTCTCAAAGATAACTTTACCCGGCTCTTTATTCCTTGCGCTTATTGCAATACTTCCTACGTTCGTAACGAATGTGCTGAACGTTCCGCCTACATTTGCTTCATTTTTTGGAGGAACGAGTTTGCTGATTATTGTTGGTGTAGCTCTTGATACATTGCAACAAATCGAATCGTATTTGCTGATGCGACATTACGACGGCTTTATGAAAAGCGGAAAACTTCGCGGACGTTCCGCGCTCGGAGCAGGCGGCTTCTAAATTTTAGAATAAAAAGGTGTCTACTCACGTAATAATAGAATCTGTAAATTGCAACAACACCCGATAGAAATGAATTCTATACATTGCATCGAATCGGCGTGTAGAATAGTTGCTGAAACAATAGAGTTGGTTGGCAAGCATATAATTGCCGGAATTACTACCGCCGAGCTTGATGCTATTGCCGAAGATTATATACTCAGCAAAGATGCGCTGCCGGCTTTCAAAGGCTATCGCGGGTTTCCTAATACTTTGTGTATATCTGTGGAAGACGAGGTTGTGCATGGCATACCATCGGCACAGCGCAAACTGCAAGAAGGTGAAATAGTTTCAATAGATTGCGGCGTTAAAAAAAACGGATATTACGGCGATGCGGCTTATACTTTTCCCGTTGGCGTGATAAGCGCAGAAAAGCAGAGATTGCTGGACGTTACTGAAAAGTCGCTTGAACTTGGCATACAGCAGGCAACCGCTCGGAATAAGGTGTATGATATATCGCGTGCTGTTCAGCAATATGTTGAAAGTCAAGGATATTCGATAGTGCGAGAATTAACCGGCCATGGCGTGGGACGTAAGCTTCACGAGGATCCTTCGATACCTAATTTTGTACCACCGTTGCTGTATAGGTCGCATTATCCGAACATGAAATTGCAAAGAGGGCAAACTTTGGCTATAGAACCCATGGTTAATAGCGGTTCTTATCAAGTGTTTACCGGCGAGGACGGGTGGACAATATACACCGCAGATAATCAGCCGTCAGCCCATTTTGAGCATACGGTTATGGTTGATGAGAACAAACCGGTAATTCTTACGCTTTCTAACTAAGTAATATGCCGAAACAGGACATTATTCGCGTCGACGGAGTAATAGACGAAACTTTACCAAATACTCAGTTCATTGTAAAATTAGATAATGGACATCAGGTATTGGCGCATATTTCCGGCAAGATGCGGATGAATTTCATCAAGATACTGCAAGGCGACAAAGTTACGGTAGAGCTTTCGCCATACGATTTGACGAAAGGGCGAATCGTTTACAGGTATAAATAATGTCGGTAAGAAGTATCTGCACTTCTATTCTCAAGATAAAAAATATTTGCTCACGTTAGTATAGCAGAATAATGAAAGTTCAAGCATCGGTGAAAAAACGCAATCCCGACGATAAAATCGTTCGTCGTAAAGGGCGGGTGTACATTATAAATAAAAAGAATCCACGCTTCAAGCAACGTCAAGGATAAGAAGGAGTTTAAGCAATGGCTCGTATTGCCGGAATCGATTTGCCAAAAAATAAACGTGGCGTTATAGGACTAACCTATATTTACGGCGTGGCAAAAAAAACATCGGAAGATATTCTGACGAAAGCAGGATTGTCGTTCGATAAGCGCGTGCAACATTGGACGGACGAAGAAATCGCCCGTATCAGACAAGTGATAGCCGACTATAAAGTAGAAGGCCAATTGCGTTCTGAAGTGCAACTAAACATTAAGCGATTAATGGATATAGGTTGCTACAGAGGATTGCGTCATCGCCGCGGATTGCCGGTTCGCGGTCAGCGCACACGCACTAATTCCCGTACTCGCAAAGGGCGGCGGAAAACTGTGGCCGGCAAAAAGAAAGCTGCCGCCAAGAAATAATAATGCGGCCGCTGATTTCTATTTTTCAGCATCCCCTTTTCATGTGTCTATCAATTCAATTGCAGCGTAAATATGGCTACAGTTAAAAGAAGAGTAAAGAAAAAAAATGTTGCCGACATACATGGCAGAGCCTTTGTCAAGGCTTCGTTCAATAACGTTATTGTAACGATAACCGATACTTACGGTAATGCTTTGTGTTGGTCATCAGCCGGACGGAACGGTTTCCGCGGTTCTAAAAAGAATACGCCTTATGCTTCGCAAGTGTCGGCAGAACGAGCCGCAAAAGAAGCATACGATATGGGGCTTCGAAAAGTAGAAGTTGTCGTAAAAGGTCCGGGATCCGGACGTGAGGCGGCAATTCGCGCATTGTCTTCGGCCGGCCTCGAAATTCTTACAATTATGGACCAGACACCGTTGCCGCATAATGGTTGCCGTCCGCCTAAAAAGCGTCGAGTTTAATTGCTCATCCGGCATTTTCGCTGCGATAATATGAATCTTCGTTGGTTTATGCACGTATATGCAGGAACGACGAAATAGTCTTACAAGTGAAGCAAGTTTCTGGCTTATCAACGATTCGGAAGGCAAGTATGAATGTTCTAATGCAAATGCCCGAACAAGTGCAAGTTGAATACGATAGTCCCGTACGGGCACGTTTTATCATGCAGCCTCTTGAAGAGGGATACGGCGTGACTATCGGCAATTCTTTACGGCGGGTATTGCTTTCCACTACGCCCGGTTCAGCCATCGTAGGCGTGCATATTGGCGGAGTTCTGCACGAATTCCAGACAATACCTAACGTCGTGGAAGATATGTGCGAAATTATCTTGAATTTGAAAGAAGTACGCCTAACGCTTCTTGATAAAAAAACAACTAAACTCAATTTTACGCTCAAAGGCCCCTATAATTGGACAGCCAGAGATTTGGAAGAAAATGCTCCCGGACTTATCGGGGTTCTGAATCCCGGTCATCATATAGCAACGCTTTCCAAAGGAGCCGAGCTGAACATACAATTACGCTTCGGAAGCGGCAAAGGATATATTCCGGCAGAAGAGCAATCAACAGCCGATTATCCGGTCGGTATGATACCGATAGACGCAATATATACTCCGATAAAAAATGTCATATACAGCATAGAACCTTTTCGCGTCGGCCAAAAAACCGATTACGAGAAATTAACGCTTACCGTAACTACCGACGGCACAATTTCTCCGCAAGAAGCCGTACAAGACGCTGCCGACATAATCCGTCAGCACATAGACTTGTTTATTAGTTTTACGGAGATGAAAGGGCGTGCCGAAGAACCGCAGCCAAGCGGAATAGACGAAGCAAAAGAAGCCGAGCGCAAGCGTATACGTACTATGCTGTTGATGCCTGTCGAAGAGCTCGAGCTGTCCGTAAGAGCGCATAATTGTCTTAAAGCCGCTAATATCAAAACCTTGGGCGAACTTGTTCAATTACATCAGCCGGAATTGATGAAATTCCGTAATTTCGGCCGCAAGTCCCTTTCGGAATTGGAAGATGTGGTCAAAAATCACAATCTGCAATTCGGCATGAATGTCGAAAAATATATCAAAGACGAGCCAAAGCAAGTCAGCGTCGAATAAAATCAGTACAATCAATCTCCGATATAGGGTAGAGCCATGATTCATAATCGCGCAGGAAGAAAACTCAAACGCACGGCAAGCCATAGAAAAGCATTGCTCGCCAATTTAGCGACATCGCTGTTTGAACATAAGCGCATAGTTACCACAGAGGCAAAAGCAAAAGAATTACGTCGCTTTGCCGAACCGTTAATTACTCGTGCAAAACACGCCCAAGCAAACGAGAAAAATAATCGTCTGACAGCGGGACAAACAAAAGATATTCACAATCGCCGTATTGTGGCGCGCGTTATTCGTAAAAAATCTGTGCTTGAACATTTATTCGACACTATAGCACCGGTTGTTGAACATCGCGACGGCGGCTATCTGCGCATTGTCAAATTGGGACAAAGGCGTGGAGATGCAGGGAAAATAGCAAGCATTGAATTGGTAGACTTTAACGACTCTACGCCGCCGCCAAAGAAAAAACAAACGCGCCCACGCCCATCTGTACATGCACAGCCCACGCCTATTGCACCCGCCGCAGGTACCTCCGGCGTAGCCGATATAGAGCAAGCACCGGCCGCGGCACCAGCGGCACCAGAAGATAAAATTTCCGAAACTGCAATAGCAACGGAAGCCGCTGATGCATCGGTTGCTCCAGCTGAAAATGCAACCGATGCCGCACAATCTGCGGATAATCAGTCGAAGCAAGCATAAATATTTCAATCGGGACGCTTCCCGAATAAGCGTCCCGATTACTACCCTTTCCCGCCTTCCCATAGAAGAAATTTGCAACTGCTTTCCATTACACCCTTTTATAGAGTGCCGTTAAACCGCTTTGTCGTTAGATAAATGGAATAGAAACGATGAAAATACTCGTTGTTGAGGATTCGCCGACCGCTCGCCGATTTATTAAAAGCTCGCTGATATCTCTTGGATATACAAATATAATCGAAGCAGAAGATGGTGTGGTAGCATTGAAAATGCTGAAAAGCCAAGCAGTCGATATTGTATTGACCGATTGGAATATGCCGAACATGAACGGTATCGAACTTATCAACATTATTCGAAACGACGAAAAATTTCATAATCTGCCGGTGATAATGATAACTACTCTGGGTGGAAAAGAAGATGTGCAAAAGGCTATTAAATCAAAGGTTAACGGCTATGTAGTTAAACCTTTTACACCCGAAGCACTCGGGCGCGCAATCGCACCTGTTACCGACCTGATTAGTAAGGCACAGCCTAAAAAAGAGAAAAATGTCGTCAAGATAGAATTACATATATCCGGTAATACTTCCGAACCGATAGATGAAATTCAACTGATTCGATTGACAACCAATGCTGATCGGGAATCGGAATTCGCCTCTGGCGTAATCTCTGATGTACCAAGAGATTTTTGCCTGAAAATGATAGTAGGAGTACATAATTCCTATTTGCATTGCAATTCCGAAGTAGTTAATCTGCAAACCAATACTTCGGAATCCGTCAAAATGTAAAGAAAAACGGATGCCGATTTACTGCCAAGCGATGATACGCAAATCATCGCTTTTTTGTGTTAAACATAATTTATAAAATGTAAATTCGTCTCGGTACGGTAAAATACAATATCTTCTTGTAAATCCCATGAAATTATCGCTTCTTGTCTGTGTCCTTACAATTATTGCAACTTCTTATTTGCCGGCGCAGCATATACAGACAGTTCTTTCCGTAGTAGATGTCGCTGATATAGGTTCGCATTTATACTTTGGTCTCGACACGTCCGCAACCGACCTTCGAGACTCTTCTATGGGTGAAAGCGAAAAACCGGGACATCCGCCCGGTGGAATGCACGCATTGTTTATTTTGCCAAGCGGTGAAATGTGCTATCGAGATTTTAGAAAATTGTTTGCAGTTCCCACTTTAACGAGGGAATTTCGGGTAGAAGTTCAACCCTTTGCAGCTCGAGATAAAGCACCTATTAACTTCAAATGGGACTACCCTTTAGAGAAAGGAATCGATTCGATTATTATTTACGACCGGAAAACAGAAGGAAAAAAAGTACGCTTTTCATTGGATACAAGAAGAAAGTTTGTAGTTTATGATGATATTTCAGATTCATTTATAATTCAAGCATATTATAGTTTCGGACCGACTGATGTTCGGGAAGATCTTGTAAAAAATGACGCACCATTTCCTAATCCGGCCGATAATTACCTTTTCATACAAGGAGTTGCCAAAGGTGATGTTCTGGAAATCAGCACGATGAACGGGCAAACGTATAGTTTGCAAACAACGGACGATAATACGGCTTATGTGTCTGAACTGCCTGCGGGCATCTATTCTGTAGCTGTAATTGGCACAAATGGCAAACGCTTAGCCGGAATGTTTGTAAAACGGTGAACGTGCGCATGTAACGCACTAATGAAAGGTATCGAAAACGGAAGAAAAACGTATGAATGTTATAGATCTACCTGTAGTCAATCCCGAACCGGCACCGCCGCGCCGCCCAGAATGGCTGAAAGTAAAAGCTCCCGGCGGCGAAGAGTTCTCGGCAATTAAAACAATGATGCGGGCAAAAAGTCTGCATACGGTATGTGAGGAAGCACGTTGTCCGAATATTGCGGAATGTTGGGGGGCAGGCACGGCAACCTTTATGATATTAGGCGATACTTGCACCCGGTCCTGCGGTTTCTGTGCCGTAAAGACCGGCCGGCCGCCGAAAGTAGATCCCGATGAACCTCGCCGTATTGCAGAAGCAGTTGTTTCAATGAAACTTCGACATGCAGTTATCACCAGCGTTAACCGCGACGAATTGCCGGACGGCGGCTCGATAGCTTGGGTAAATACGATTCGTGCTATTCGCGAAGCAGCACCGAACACCACTATCGAGGTACTTATTCCGGATTTTAAGGGGAGTACGACAAATTTACAAAGAATTATAGATGCACACCCTGACGTATTGGATCATAACACAGAAACCGTTCCGCGCCTTTATCGCCGTGTTCGTCCGCAGGGTAAATATCACTGGAGCCTGGCTTTGCTAAAAGAAGCTAAAGCACAAAGTATGAGAACTAAAACTGGCTTAATGCTCGGACTGGGTGAAACGAAAGAAGAAGTGATAGAAGTAATGCGTGACTTACGGGAAGTTGATGCCGAAATACTTACGCTCGGACAATATTTACAGCCGACAAAAAACCATTTGCCCCTCGACCGTTTTGTGCATCCCGATGAATTTGCCGAATACCGGAAAATAGGATATGAATTAGGATTTAGCCACGTTGAATCTGGACCGCTCGTGCGAAGTTCCTATCATGCCGAACGACACATGTAAAAATGGCAGATTGTTAATAATGACGACTGTCTGCGATATCAACTTGAATGAAATGCGGGAAATGTGCCGATTGTGCATTTCCCGTTTTTTATATTGGAAACAGAAGCGTTGTAAACGCCGGCAATCTGTGTCGCTCTGACGAAAATTCGTAATTTTGTAAGAAATAATATAGCTTTTCTATTCTCTGAACTTCCCTTAAAAGGACACGTTATGAATCAACATCAATGTGATTTAGCGGTAATAGGCAGTGGCCCGGGCGGCTATGTGGCGGCTATTCGTGCCTCACAACTTGGACTTAAAACAATATGCATAGAACGTGAAAAACTCGGCGGCGTTTGCTTGAATATCGGCTGTATACCAAGCAAAGCCTTGCTTAAAAGTGCCGAATATGCCAATTTCCTGAAACATGCGGCCGACTACGGCTTCGGAGTAAGCGATGTAGCCGTAGACTTTCCGCAGGTTATTAAGCGTAGCCGCGGCGTAGCCGACCGTATGAGCAACGGAGTACAATTCCTCTTCAAAAAATATAAAGTACAACTTGTAAAGGGTAATGCAAAACTTGCTTCGCGCAACCGTATAGAGGCTTACGATGCCGGTGGCAATGTTACAGACATTATCGAAGCAAAGAATATTATTATTGCCACCGGCGCACGGCCGCGTATGTTTCCGGGTATCGAAGTAGATCGCGTAAAAGTTTTGACAAGCACAGAGGCGATGATGCAGCAAAATATCCCGTCCTCGCTTATTGTGATGGGTGCGGGTGCAATCGGCGTTGAATTTGCTTATTTCTATAATGGATTCGGTGCGAAAGTTACTATTATCGAAATGCAGAAAAATTTGGTTCCGGTTGAAGATGAAGAGGTGTCTAAGGAACTTGAGCGTCAGTTTCGAAAAACCGGTATGACGCTTTTGACCGAAACCCGCGTACTATCGGCCAAAGCAAAAGGCAACGGAGTGGAAGTTATAGTACAGAAAAAAGATGGTTCACAAGAAACGCTTACAGCCGACCTGGCGCTTAATGCAATAGGTGTTCAGGGCAATATTGAAAACCTTGGACTTGAACAACTCGGTGTTACCATCGAGCGAGGATGGATTAAAGCCGATAAATTTATGCGGACAAACATAGAAGGCATCTACGCTATCGGCGATATAGCCGGTCCGCCTTGGCTTGCTCATAAAGCAAGTGCGGAAGGTATAGTGTGCGCGGAACATATAGCCGGGCATCATACAAGCGGTGTCGACTACGGCAATATTCCGGGTTGCACTTACTGCAATCCGCAGATTGCCAGCATCGGCCTAACCGAAGCAAAAGCACGTGCGGCAGGATACGAAGTGAAAATCGGTAAATTCCCATTCAGCGCAAACGGCAAAGCTCACGGAATAGGCAAAGCCGACGGATTTGTAAAGTTAGTATTCGAAGCAAAGCACGGCGAGTTGCTTGGCGCACATCTTATCGGTACCGATGTAACCGAAATGATAGGCGAGCTTGGTTTGGCACGCGCACTCGAAGCCACGGGGCCAATGATTTTTAAGACTATACACGCACATCCTACACTTTCGGAAGCAATTATGGAAGCGGCGGCCGTAGGTTGGAACGAAGCTGTAAATATCTGAAAAACAAACATACAGCGCAAAAGCCCGTAGAAAATATACAGCCTGCGGGCTTTTTCGCCTAAGCCGTAATTCTACATTCCTACAAAAGGCATTTTTACTTAATTATGCAAGGCAACAAAGCACACGGCAAAACAATGATGAAACTTCTAATAAATTGTATTATTCCATTTATTTGCTGTTTCTCAATATTTTCAGGAGCGGCCGCCGCTAATGATGGAAATAAAAAATGCGTCGGTTCCAGCCCGTGTCTTGCTTGTAAATCAATAGAAGATTGCAAGAACTGCAAATACTGCAAAAAAAGTAAAAAATGCGGTACTTGTAAAGTCAAGACTCAAACATCGGTTGAATTAAAAACGCGCCATTCAATATGCGACGGTGTGCTTATTTACGGCCCGCTTGGCGTATCCTTTTTGCCGTTGCCCGCAACTGCCGAACGAACAAAAAACTCTTTTGAAAAAACAGGACTTGTTCTAAGAGGTAATGTTGCGATAGACACTGTCGGAGAAAAAATACGGGAACGCTATAGAGTTATATTTACAGATGAGCGACTTACAAGCGTAACAGACGATACAATATTCACTGATGTTGATGTGGCGACGAATTATGCGGATTCAGTAGTGAAAGAATTGAGAAAATTAATTCAATCCAAAGAAGATGTAATGGTTACCATAGGCCTCGGAGGGCATAGAACATTCTATTTGCCGCCGATTATATGCGGTTTCCGGGCTGTCGGATATGTTTTTACGGTTGCCCCAAATCTTATTGATAAAACTGCCTTGCTGACTCGTGAAATTAAAGTAGTCGCACTGCCCCAACAATAGCTCATAAGCAAAGAATACGATATGTCGGTAAAAAATCTTATGCTTATATGCCATTCCTTGCTATTATGAACTTACTTAATTCTTATGTCCGAATTCGATAAATACGCGCTTGATTACAATCAAATGCACGCCGAAAATGTAAAGTCTTCGGGCTATGAGCCGGCATTTTTCGACGAGTATAAAGTAAAGGAAATCTATCGGGTATTGTCGGCAGAGAATCGCGCCGACAAGCCTATGTCTATTCTGAATTTCGGCTGTGGCATAGGCAAAAGCGAGCCATTTTTAGTGCAATATTTTACGAAAGCCGATGTGCTTGGTTGTGATGTTTCGGCAGAGTCAATCAATATCGCACGTCAAAATAATCAGGGACTTGAACGTGCTCGATTCGAGCATTTTGAAGAAGGTAAATCATTGCCGTTCAACGATGTTTTCGATATTATTTTCATTGCAAACGTTTTTCACCATATTCCTCGTAAATTTCACAAAGAAATTCTTGCTGATTTACGCTCTCGCCTTGCCTCCGACGGCTCGGTTTTTATGTTCGAGCATAATCCGTTGAATCCGCTGACAGTGCATACCGTAAATCATTGTCCGTTCGATGCAGATGCCGTATTGCTCAACCCTTTTTATTCGGTTACGTTGTTCCGTTCGGCCGGATTTACTGAGGTTAAGAGAAAATTCACTCTGTTTTTCCCAAGTTTATTTGGCGTATTGCGCCGATTTGAACCATTGCTGTCATGGCTTCCTTTGGGTGCGCAATATTATATTCGGGCCGGCAAGCGGCAACAGCCGTCTCGTCGGCTAAATTAACGTATAATAATCTTTGTCTTCGTTGGTGTGAATATTCAAAGCGCCGGCGCGAACAAGCCTTACAAGAAGTTGCGAAGCACGCCGGTCGGAAATATTGACAAGATGTGCAAACTCTTTTATTGTTGTGCGCTTATTGGCTTCGAGAAATTGAAACAAGCGGCGTTCTTTATCGCCGATACTTAGGCGCACGGGGGCGGCATCGGGGCGTTGACCGCGTAAAATACGTATCATTTCGCGGCTTGCCGTAACCGATTCTTCACCTTGGCGAATATACACTTTGCGCTTATGAGGCGGTTCGTCGGGTGCCGCTACTACTTGATGAGGTTTCTCGGCACTTTCAGCTATATGAGCCACAACTACGTCTTTATATTCGATTTCGACTATTTCGATAAAAGGCTCTATTACAGGCTCGATAAAAAAAGCGCAAGCGTGCTCCACTTGCGCTATTTCTTCCTTTTCGCTGCGAATTCCCGTTATTCTCTTATCATCATCTACGCCTATAATCAAAAGTCCGCCTTTGGTATTGGCAAAAGCACTGATTTCTTTCGCAATCTTTTCGCCGGAAGTAAATTTCCGTTTGAACTCTACGGTGGAGGACTCGCCCGCCGCGATAATTTCGCGCAACTCGTTGCGTCGCATAATATTGCCCGGCTTTTCTTCTGTTTTTCGATGTGAAATTGCCAAGGTAGACGTTTAGCGACTATTATTGTTTATCATAAGGCCGCCACGGCAGATAAACCGCTTAATCTTTAGTATATTTCCGCAACTGCTTCGGTATCCACCATTCACCCGGATTATAGCCCGGTCGTGCCGAGTAGAACTTTACGCCT
>JADZAA010000030.1 GCA_020852855.1 Bacteroidota bacterium | reverse complement strand
TCGGATAAATCTGTGCCGGCAGATAAAATAGCGGATTATTTAGGCGTAGATTCCGGCAAGGTGTATCGTTATGTCGAGCGTTATCGTTTTTTGGGGTTGGAAAAATATCGGATAATGCCCGATATTATCGTAACAGAGCACTTAACGGCTGGATAAGCGGCACAAAAACAGAGCCGATATATTTGCCTGCTTATTCTCCGAACTTAAATATAATCGAGCGTTTATGGAAATTTATGCGCAAGAAAATAATAAATACTGTGTTTTATCGCAAAAAGGAGGGGCTTCGCAAAGCGGTACTCTCCTTTTTCGAGAACATATCGCGCTGTAAAGACAAGTCAGCCGCCCTGCCGACTCTGAACTTCCATATTCGGAAATTGCAAAATAATTCGTAACGGGTATAAATCAAGCTTTTTACTTCTGTCAAAGTTTGTGCTTGGTTGACAGTGAAGTGCTTCGAAAGCGGTGCCTTTGCCAATCTGCCAACCGATAGCGGCACATTTTACGACAAAAATATCTCAAAAACAAGTGCAAATATTCTTATTTCTCTTTTATTTTCCTCGCCCGAATAGAATTACGGCAAAAGTTCGCGCCACAATAAACGCATCCATAAACATTGTCCAATTGCATATATAATAATCGTCTATATGCAATCTGCCTACAAAAGTAGGAAAAGCGTCGTTGCGTTCAGTAACCTGCCAAAGCCCGGTAAGCCCCGGCGCGACTTTAAAGATTATTTCGTCGTAGCCTTGCATTTTGTCGCCTGGCTCATATGCTCGCGGGCCTATCAGGCTCATTTCGCCTTTCAGTATATTCCAGAATTGAGGCAGTTCATCAAGGCTGTATTTTCTAAGGAAATGTCCGATTCTTGTAATTCGCGGGTCGTTAAGCAGTTTGTGATAGGTTTCATATTCGGCGCGAAGTTCTTCGGATTGGTCAAGTAAATGTCTTAGCCCGCATGAATCATGATGCATCGAGCGGAACTTTATCATGCGGAAGCGTCTGTTATTGCGCCCTATTCGTTCGTGGCGAAAAAATATCGGCCCCGGCGAGTCGAGGCGTACCAGCAATGCAATTATGGCAATTAACGGCAATGCTATAATTCCGAAAAATACCGAAAGGGCTACATCAACTACGCGCTTTTTTATTTGTGAAGAGCGGCGTAATAATTGGTGCTGTACGTCAAGCCCGATAATCAATCCCAAATTGCTTGGCGCAACCCACAGCGACGATAATCCGAATTTATCGTGAATAATTGTTATATGCTCGAAAATATCGCCGTAATCATGCGCTATTTGGCGCAGAGTTTCTGCCGGAAGTTCGGGCATGGCAACTATAATATGCTTAATCCCAAGCCCTTCCGCAAGCGCACGTGTATATTGAAGCCCGCATAAAACCGGCGTTCCTTGATAATAACCGCAATTTTCCGGACGGTCGTCTACTGCCGCAACAACACGTATTCCTAATTGTGAATTTGATTGCAACGAATTGATTACGTATCGCCCTATTTCTCCGGCTCCCATAACCAAAGTGGGGGCTCCCCAGAACCACATTTTGCCCAGCAATGTACGCAACAGCGCACGTCCGGCCAGAACAAAAGGCGCGGAGAATATCCAAGAGAGCAAGAATACGGCACGCGAATAATTGAAATGTTCTCGGAAAAGGAAGGTGCCTACGGCAAGCGTGGCAAAAAGAGCCGCATTAGCATAAAAAATCTGTCGGAACTCGGCAACAACCGCCACCGGATAACCCGGATAGAAGCCGCGCCACATTCCTATTACAAAGAAAATTCCTATAATCAGCGGAAGCGTGGTTAAATGTCGTACAGCGTCTATTTCGACCGGCCCAATCATTCGGAATAGCCCGACCGCCACAAATAAAGCCGCGCTCAAAGCGAAAGTATCGGAAGTCAGTGTAATAACAGACGAAATCACTACACGACGACGATTGAAGCGTCTGAAACGAAGTAAATGCCTATCGGTTGAACCGTCGCCGGACAAGTCATTCAGCTGTTCGAGTGTCGGAGTTTCAAATACTCGTTCGGTCATTTCAGAAGTCATAAAGTTTATACTCATATCACTCCGTAAAACTAAACTAATCGGTAAAAGTTCCGAAGTTTGCCAAAAATCAGCGTAACACCCCTTTTTTTGAACGCTCTATGAAAGACAGTATTTTGGCAACTTCCGGATCCGCATCAAGTTTATTCGCTCGGCAATAGTTTATTCCGTCAGTAATATTGCGCCCTGAAAAGAAAATTGCATTATACGCTTGCTCAATTGCCGCGATAGCGTCATCGGTAAAATTTCGTCGGCGAAGTCCGATTTTATTTATTCCCTCTATTCGTGCCGGGTCGCGTCCCACAAGCGCAAATGGCGGCGTGTCCTTTGTGATTTTTACATCCGCTCCAATCATGGAATGCGCACCTATGGAACAGAACTGCACAACTTTTGCCATTCCGCCCAAAATTGCCCAATCTTCAATAGTTACATGACCGGCAAGTTGCGTACAATTTGATAGAATAACGCGGTCGCCCACTTTACAGTCATGTGCTACGTGGCTATATGCCATAATCAGGCAACCTGCCCCAATTTCTGTTTTGCTGGTTTCGGCAGTCCCCCGATTTACGGTGGAACATTCGCGCACTACTGTTCTATCGCCGATAATCGCCAACGTAGGCTCGCCTTTGAACTTCAAATCCTGCGGCTCGCCGGCAATAACACAACCCGAAAACAATCGACATTCCACACCAATTCTCGCGCCGTTATGAACAACTGCAAGCGGCTGTATTTCGGTATTGTCGCCTATTTCCACGTCGTCGGCTATAACGGCAAAAGCACCGATGCGAACGCCCGTACCCAGCCGAGCCTTCGGAGAAACTATGGCCGACGGATGTATTAGTATCTCTGTCATTTGTTTGCATCTACTATTGCAGCGGTCAGGTCGGCTTCTGCGGCAATTTGCCCGTCTACATAGCCTCGTGCTTTAAGCGAAAACGTATTGAACCGCTTGCTTGTCATTGTTACGTCCATTAATAATTGGTCGCCCGGAACAACTTGCCGGCGGAATTTGGCGTTGTTTATAGCCACAAACAGCGCAAGTTTATTTTCCAAAGGTTCGCCTGCACCCAACAGAAGCAGTCCGCCTGTTTGCGCCATTGCTTCGATTATCAATACGCCCGGCATTATCGGCTTTGCCGGAAAATGCCCCATAAAAAACGGCTCGTTGAGCGTTACGTTTTTAAGTCCTACAATATGACCGACTTCTGCATCTAGTTCTACTATGCGGTCGACTAAAAGGAACGGGTAGCGATGCGGCATCGCACGCATAATTGCGTTAATGTCCAATACCGATTTTGCAACAGTAATCTGCGGAACTGATTTGGCCGGTGCTTGTACGTTAGTTTTTTTTGCCGCAACGGTGCGCCTGATTTTCTTTGCAAACTCAATATTGGCGGCATGGCCGGGGCGCGCCGCAAGAACTTGTGCTTTCATCGGTGCGCCGACAAGCGAAAGGTCGCCCAACATATCCAGAAGTTTATGCCGTGCCGGCTCATTTTTGAATCGCAGATGATTATTGTTCAAGATACCGTTCGAGCCGAGCATTATTTCGTCTGTGAATCCTATGCCGCGCAGCATGGCGGTCAGCTCGTCCTGAGTTATATCTCGGTCGAGAATCACAACCGCATTGTTAATCGAGCCGCCTTTAATAAGCCCTTGTTTGTGAAGCGTTTCCACTTCGCTAAGGAAACAGAACGTTCTTGCGGAAGCAAATTCCGTCATGAACTCTTTTTCCAAATTGAAAATACCGCTGTGCTGACTGCCCAAAGCCGGATTATTGTAATCTACCATTACCGTAATGCGATAATCTTCATTGGGCAAAGCAACTATATCAACGCCGCGCTGTTCGTCGGTATAGCGCACGGTTTGTTCTATTACTATAAAGTTTCGCAATGCTTGCTGACGTTCAAGCCCAACGGTGAGCATCTTTTCGGCAAATGGCAATGCACTTCCGTCGGCCACGGGCGGCTCATTTGCATCGAGTTCTATGCGGCAATTATCAATTTGCAGTCCGCTTAAAGCGGCCAATACATGCTCTACCGTATGCACTCTGGCATCGTTGCAGGTAAGTGTAGTGCCACGCGATATATCGGTAACATAATCGGCCAAAGCCGGAATTTCCGGACTGCCGGGCAAATCGGTACGCACAAAACGAAAGCCGTAATTCTCCGGTGCTGGACAGAACGTAATGGTCGAGAGATTGCCCGTGTGAAGTCCCACACCCGATATAGACGCGCTCTCTTTGAGCGTATGCTGCTGAGTAGTCATAGATTTGTAATCATTGATAATATGCTTGTAACGCGCCCAAACCATGCAAATAAACGTTGCGATACTGTGGGATATGCGTTATTTTCAGCAAGTCGTCTCTCTTATGTTCGTGCTATAGAGCCGACTTAATCTTCCCATAATTATACGGATTTCGGCTCTGTTCTCTCATGTAATTCGTGCAGTTCATTGCGGATTTCCGCCAAAGCGTCGGGTAAATTACGCAGAACTGCCGTCAGCCGAAGAGCGTTTCCATGCGGTTGCGCGGGCGAACCGAGATACATTCCGGCTTCCGAAAGTGATTTGCTGACACCCGATTGCGCCAGCACTACAACGCCGTCGGCTATGCTTATATGGCCAACTATTCCGACCTGTCCGGCTAGCCGAACTCTGCGGCCTATAACCGTGCTTCCGGCAATTCCGGTTTGCGCTACGACGGCCGTATCTTCGCCAATTCGGACATTATGGGCTATTTGCACCAAATTATCAATTTTCACGCCACGCCCTATGCGCGTTATTCCGGCAACCGAACGGTCAATAGTCGTATTTGCTCCGATTTCTACGTCGTTATCTATCACTACCCGCCCGATATGCGGAATTTTATCGTAAGATCCGTCGGAATTTTCTACAAAACCGAAGCCGTCCGAGCCTATAACCGCACCGGGTTGAATAGTGCAACGTTCGCCTATTTCCGTTTGCGTTCCGCAAATTACACCTGCATGTACTATCGTATTTGCACCAACGGAAACATTGTCGTAAAGCGTTACGTTCGGGTATAATACGACGTTTTCACCTATAACGCAGCGCGCTCCGACTACGCAACCCGCCATTATTGCGGCAGTAGATGCAACTACGGCTGTATGGTCAATAACGGCTGTTTGATGTATTCCGGCTGCAGGCTTAGGGCGCAATTCGTCTACCATTCCCAGAAAGCGGACAAAAGCACGGTGCGGGTCATCAACTTTGATAAACGCCGCGCACGCCGCGGGTTCAAATGTACAATCTCGCGGAATAAGGGTGCAAGTGGCACGTGTGGCAGCAAGCACAGCCGTATAGCGTTTGTCGGCATAAAAAGCAATGTCGCCTATGCCGGCTTCGTCCAGCGGTGCGGGGCGGAGAATGGGCGGTACGTCTTCCAAAATGCCGACGACCTCGCCCCCGAAACGGACGGCAAGGTCGCTGATAGTCCAACCTGAATGTGTGTCTGAATTTTTTGCCATTATGCTCGATTCTTATTTTTCATCGAAAAATCGGCGTGCCTAAAACGTCCGTAGCGATTTACTGCTTTTTAATTTCAGGCTCTGTACTCGTGTCTTTCGGAAGCGAAATTTGGTCGGTATCGCCGGGTCGAGTGCGCCGCCGCGTACCTGCGGGCGTTTTCGTATCTTTTTGCTTGTTACGCGGGTCGGACTCTATTTGTTTCTTTTGTTGCTCTTCCATATCCTCCACGTTCACGCCCAATTTTTTCAGCGTTTTTACCGTGAGGTCGTATTTTGTATTGATAAATACAAGCGGTTGCGTTGATTTATCCCAAACAATATCGTAATTATCATCGAGAGCGGCTTCCTGTACTGCTGCGTATATTTTTTCCTCTACTCCGCGAAATACCATTCCAACCGCCGCATCATATTCGCCGTTCGGACCGAACTTCTTGGTGGCAAAATCCTCGCGTTCCTTGCGCTTGCGAGTTAATTCCTCGTCCTTTTCCACGCGCTCGTCGTCCGTCCAGACCAATCTGTTTTTCTTTATGTCTTCTTCGAGAGTATTTATGGTGCGCTGCCGGTCGTCAAGTTCGCGCTTCCAATCGTCCACCATAGATTGCAGGCGTTGCTCGGCTTGCTTTGCCTCGGGGAATTTTTCACGTATTGTTTTGGAGTCTATAAACGCTATGCGTTGCGCACTAGACGAGGCAACGGCAACAAAAAAAACGGCAATTAAGATAAACGCTTTCATGGAGACTATGCGCAAGAGATGAAAATATGCAATAAACGAAGTAACTTTCTCCATAAGCCGTAAAAGCGTGTTTTTTATTTCGCAAACAAGGTGAAACAATCGTTATTTCATCCTTATTTGCAATATATTTTTATTGTTTTTTCGCTTATTTTCCGCTACGTTTTATTTTATCCAATACACGATAAGTCATGTCGTATTTTTCTTCTGCGAAAAGCATCGAAGGGTTTGTTTTATCGAAAATAAACGACATTTTTTCTTCCTTTGCTACTTCCTTTATTCCGCCCTGAATACGTTCGCGAAGCGGTGCCATAAGAGTAGCCTGCATGTGGGCAAGTTCGCCGGCATTTCCGAATTTTTCTTCTTGATAAGCAAGGTAGTTTTGTTGCATTGCTTTCAAAGCATCTTCTTCTGTTTTCTTGCCGTCGGCACTCATCATACCTTCTTGCTGACGATATTTTTCAAGACGTTTTGAAAAATCATCTTGCATTCTTTTTAATGTATCTTGATATTTCGTACCGACTTCTTTCAGTTTTTTATCGGCATCTATGGCCTCGGGCATTTGACGCAGAATAAGTTCCGTATCAACGTAGCCGATTTTCAGCGGTGCGTCTTTATCTTTCTGTGCATAGGCGTTATCGGCAGATAACAGTAATATAGTCGCAAAGGCGGCTATCAGAATAATTGCGTTTTTCATTAGTCTGCAAATCCTTGTTTAAATTTTATATTTTTGATTTTTATTTTATCTTCCGAATTGAAAATGGAATTGCCAGCCCGATGCCGCACCGGTTGCTCCGACGGGGTCGAAGCCGTAGCCGTAATCAAAGCCAAGCAATCCGATGGGATTAAGCAAAATTCTCATGCCAAGTCCGGCAGAACGTTTCAGGTTGAACGGATCCGCACTTGATAAATCTGACCAAACATTGCCGGCTTCGGCAAATCCCAGCACATAAATAGGCATAGGATTAACCGAAAGTGCGAATCGCATTTCCATGACATTGCGCATCATTACACGCCCGCCGGTAGGCGAACCGTTAGTCATTGGCCCGATGGAGCGGTCTGTATATCCGCGCAAAGGCGTTACCGCAAATCCGCCTAGTCCGTTGCCGCCCATATAGTAACGTTCGATAGACGGAATAGTTGTATCCTGCCGTATACCGGTCAGATATGCTGCTTCCGCGCTAAGATACAGCACTAATCTCGGATTGCCATCAACGGCTACAAGCGGGCTAATTGTTTCAAAATTAAGGGAATTTTTCCAATAATCCGTAGTGCCTACCCCAAGCGCACCCATTGCGAACTGCGAGCCGAGAGTAAATTTGGAACCGCTTGTAGGGAAAATCAAATTGTCTAACGAAATTCGGGTTATTGACGAACTTATCGTAAATTCGGTTGTTGTTCCGGGCAAATAAATACCGCCGGCCGCGCCTTGCACATTACGCTGTCCGCGCAAGCTGGCATCTACCCGAAAATAATCGTCCGGCCAACGCAATCGCCGCCCTACATTCAACGACGCACCGGTCCGGGTAATATCGTACATTCGAATATTGGAGTAATACATATTGAAGCCGAGTGTTGTGGGCGAACCATTCAGCCAAGGCTCCGTAAAACTAAGCGAGTAATTTTGATAATTGCTCGCTTGTCCGAATTCGAGATTAAGATTCAGTATTTGACCGCCACCGCCGCGCAAAGGTTCGGCAAGTGAGAAATTATTGAGCGTAATGCCAACCGAACCGGTCAGCCCCAGCGAGCCCGCTATCCCGACGGACGCATTGAAAGTGTCGGTGGAACGCTCCTCTACTTTATAGACCACATCAACACGGGTATTGTCAACCGGTCGTATATCAGGGCGCAATGCTTCGGGATTGAAATAATTGAGAACACCTAAGCCGCGAATCGAGCGTATAATTGCCGAACGACTGAAATAATCTCCCGGGCGAGTGTAAAGCTCGCGGCGTATGACATTATCCTTGGTTTTCGTATTGCCCACTATTTCTACGCGCCTTATGATATACCTGTCCTTTTCATACACCCGTACAAGAATATCTACCGAATCTTCGCCGACTTTTTGTTCTTCCTTGATAAGTTGTGCATTAAGGTAGCCATTATCCATATACAGCGAGGCTACGTCCGTTTGGTCTTCGTTGCCTGTCAGATTTTTTTCAAATCTCTCTACGTCATATTCGGATTTTTCAGGTATGTTCAGGCGGCGTTTCAGCAATTCTTCGGGATAAACGGTATTTCCGGTAAATTTAATGGAACGAATAAAATATTGCTTACCTTCATATAGGTCTATGCCTATTGTTACTTTCTGTTTTTCGTCGTCGTATATCAGCGTATCACGAATAATATCTGCATCTATAAAGCCTTTATTGTGATAGAATGTAACGAGTTTTTTCTTGTCGTCTTCGTATTTATTTTTGTCGAATTTGGATGAACGCCAGAATTTCCACCAAGGGGCGGAATGTGTGTCCTCTAGCGCGTCAGCCAAATCATCGGAATCTACCTTTGAATTTCCCGTAAAGGTTACTTGTGCCACATGAAATTCCGAGCCCTCTTCAATGCGCATTACCAATCGAGAATACGACGGCGTGTCGGTAGGCATTATTTCCGTCGTAATACGGGCGAACATCATACCCTCTTTATCATATATTTTTTTTACTGCGGAACGCGCTAAGTAAGCATCGTAAGGCGTAAGAATGTCGCCGCGCATTTTACCGACGGCTTTTTTAATATCGTCGAACGATACTTTGTCGTAACCTTCGGCATCAAGCCATGCAAAACGTGGAAATTCCTTGACTTTAATTGTGAAGAATACGCCGAGTGCGGTAATTTTATCAACTGCAATATCAACGTCGGAGAACTGATTGCGTTGCCAGAGTGATTTGAGGGCTTCTTGTTGTTTTGGGCCGGGGATTTTTATTTCATCTCCTACGCGCAGCCCAGAAATAGCGATAATGGTTTGCTCGTCGGCGAATTTATTTCCTTCGATGCCGATTCCGGCAATAATATACGAGCGCGGCTGATTTTGCGCTCGAATGTCGCCTGTTGAATAAAGAAATGCTATTGCAAACGCGAACAGCGGAGCAAGATAAAAATTGAAATTTCTGAATGAAGGCAAAATCATAAAGCCGCTTTTATCTCGAAAATAGGAGTTTAACCGTCGGAAGCGGCTATTTTGCATAGAACATATTCATAAGACGCTGTAGATATCCGCACTCGGATTTCGGGTTATCCGAATCGAGAAGTTGCGCCGATGTTTTTCCGAATCGCCGCTCTCTGCCGAAATAATCAAGCAAAGACTTATATAGGTCATTGCGGCGGAAATCAGGCCAAAGCGCGTCGGTGATATACATTTCGGCGTATGCGGTTTCCCATAGCAAATAATTGCTTAATCGCTTTTCTCCGCTTGTGCGAATAAGCAAATCGGGGTCAGGCATTCCGCTTGTAAGCAGATATGATGAGATTTTTTCCTCGGTGATGTCTTCAGGCGAAAGCGTGCCGCGGCGAACGTCAAGCGCCATTACCTGCATTGCACGGGCTATGTCCCAGCGTCCGCTATAGCTTAACGCCAGCGTAAGTGTCAGCCCCGTGTTATCGGCGGTCATTTCTGCGCCTTCACGCAAAAGTTTTTGTACGCTTTTAGGCAAAGCGTTCGTTTTGCCTATAGATTTCAGTTTTACGCCGTTGTCGTGCAGCTCGCGGATTTCTTGGCGCAAATACTTTTCAAGCAACGTCATAAGTATCGAAACTTCTTGACGCGGCCGCTTCCAATTTTCCATTGAAAAAGCGTACAGCGTAAGACATTCTATCCCGATTTGCGATGCCGCTTTAACAATATCGCGAACGCTTTCGATACCCTCTTCGTGCCCTGCCACGCGAGGCAGATTTCTTTCTACTGCCCAGCGGCCGTTGCCGTCCATAATAATGGCAATATGACGAGGCATTGCGCCCGCTTGCCTAAGCTCGCTCTGCAACTGCTTGTCGTCGTCGGCTTGAGTTTCCAGCCATGTTGGTTTCATGCTGCGTTTTGCACCAAGTTATTTAACATTCTACGCCCGTATCCGCCGGCAGAATATGCGAATTTGCTTACCGATTCGGTTTCCGACGGCGAATCGTTTGCATAATCCGAACAGATGGCGGACAGAGTAGAAAATAGCATGAAAGCCTGTAAATAATGGAAAAAGGCGAATATATTTGTCGAGCAAAGCGCAAAAATACAGTTAAAACCTTGAATTTTCAAAAACTACGGGATATGATTTTGCCAAAGAATCCATAATTTTTCTCTACGCAACAATTATCGCGGAACTTCTACGCGCTCTATGATTTGGCGTACCGCAAGGTCAGGCGTTTCCCCTTCCATCTCTTTTTCGGGCGTAAGCATAATTCTATGACGCAAAACGTGAACGGCTACGTCCTTAATATCTTCGGGTGTTACGAAATAACGCCCGCGAATTGCCGCAAACGCTTTTGCGGCGTGCATTATCCCAAGCGAAGCGCGCGGCGATGCACCCAAATAAATAAACGGATTATTTCTTGTTTGCCCGACTATCGCACAGATATAACGTAATAATTTTTCCTCGATGTGAAGCGAATGTATTGTATCGCGAAATTCAAATATTTCCGCTCTCGACAACACCGCGCTTATATCCGGAGATTCTGCTGTATGCTTGCATTTATGACGTTCGGCAAGAATTAACGTTTCTTCTTCAATATTGGGATAGCCTACTTCTATTTTGAACAAGAATCTGTCCAATTGCGCTTCGGGCAAGCGATAAGTACCTTCTTGGTCAATGGGATTCTGAGTTGCAATTACAATAAACGGACGCGACATAGAATACGTAGTTCCGTCTGCGGTAATTTGCCGTTCTTCCATTACTTCAAATAATGCCGACTGTGTTTTGGCCGGTGCGCGATTGATTTCGTCTATCAAAATCACATTGGAAAATAATGGTCCGCTCCTAAACTCGAAATCTGTTGTTTTCGGATTGAAAACAGATGTTCCGATTATGTCGGACGGCATTAAATCGGGCGTAAATTGAACGCGCCGGAATTCTATGTCCAAAGTCTTGGCCAAGCATTTAGCCGTTAGTGTTTTGGCTATTCCCGGAACGCCTTCTATCAATACATGACCTTCTACGAGAACAGCAACCGCAAGCAGGTCAATCATCTCACGCTGGCCTATAATTGCTTTGCCAAGCTCGATGCGAATTTTTTCTGCCGCTTGCCGCAGACCGTCTATTTTGCGCTTTTGCTCCGCCGATATATCTTTCGCATACGGGTTCGCGTCCGGCGGATTATTGTTCCGTTCTTCTTCTTTCATTTTTTCAGCGGAAAACAACGTATCGGAAACATGCGGAATTTAATTTGCAGACCGTTATGCAACAAAAAAACGATTGTTGCGGATTTTGTGTGCGACAAGCCCGAATTTACCGTACGGGCACACATTTCACACATACGGACAAGCAACGAAACGTCCGTTTTCATGCTCGGCAAGTTGCGGTGTAAAATCGGCACATTCAGGTCGGGCTATCGGGCATCGCGTTCGGAAACTACAACCCGAAGGTTTATTCAACGGATTAGGAATATCGCCGTGCAAAACTATACGCTGTTTATCTTTACGCTCGGGGTCGGGTTGCGGAACAGCCGAAAGCAGGGCTATGGAGTAGGGATGTTTGGGGCGGAAATACACATCGTCAGACTCGCCTATTTCCACCATATTGCCAAGATACATTACCGCAATGCGGCGGCTGATATGATGCACAACGGATAGATCGTGAGCAATAAACAAATAAGACATTCCGAATTCTTGGCGCAAATCCTCCATCAGATTTATAACTTGCGCCTGCACGGAAACGTCGAGAGCCGACACCGGTTCATCGCATATAATTACGTCCGGGCGCGTAGCCAAAGCGCGTGCAATTCCTATTCTCTGCCTTTGGCCGCCGGAAAACTCGTGCGGGAAGCGGGCGGCATATTCGGGCTGAAGGCCTACCTTTTGCAATAGCAGTTCAACTTGTTCATTACGTTCTTTGGCAGACATATCGGGGCGGTGTATTTCAAGCGGTTCGGCAATAATCTGCCTGACCGAAAGCCGCGAATTAAGCGAAGAGTACGGGTCTTGGAATATCATTTGAATTTTCGACCTGAATTTGCGCATATCTTTTTTGGAAAGATAGGCCAAATCTGTTCGCGTTCCGTCCTTTTCATAGAAATATACGCTTCCGCCGATATGCACTTCGGGCGATACGTGGCGCAGAATATTAATAATTGCACGCCCGACTGTAGTTTTGCCGCAACCTGACTCGCCCACAAGCCCCAATGTTTCGCCGCGGTGCAAAGTAAAAGAAACTCCGTCAACGGCCTTAACTTCGGCAACTTTCCGTTGTAATATGCCGCCAGGCACTGGAAAGTACACTTGCAAATTACTTATTTCAAGCAGTTTTTGAGTATTATCGCTCATATTTTACGATTCGCTCCTTCCGCCGGTCATTTGCGTTTTGACTACATGGCAACGTACAAAATGGTCGGGCGTAATTTCTACTAAAGGCGGTTCTACCGTGTCGCAAATACTGATCTTACGGCTGCAGCGAGTGCTGAATTTGCATCCGACGGGAAAATTCATAATGCTTGGCACATTACCGGGAATAGCCCTTAAGCGTTCGGCCTTTTCACCGGGTTTATCGGCGTGCGGAATTGACTCCAGCAGCCCTATCGTGTAAGGGTGCAACGGGTTTTTGAAAAGTTCCACTACATTGGCTACTTCCTGAATTTTGCCGCCGTACATCACGATAACTCTTTGGCACATTTCGGCCACAACTGCAAGGTCGTGAGTTATCAACACAATAGCCGCTTCGCGCCGTTTTTCTTTCAGTGTAAGCATAAGTTCCAATATCTGCGCCTGAATCGTAACGTCGAGAGCGGTTGTCGGTTCATCGGCTATAAGCAATGCAGGATTGCAAGCCAATGCAATGGCTATCATTACGCGTTGCCTCATCCCGCCTGAAAATTGGTGCGGATAATCGTAAATTCGCTTTTCCGGCGCGGGGATACCGACAAGCCGCAACATTTCTACTGCACGCTCAAGAGCTTTTTTTTCGTCGAGGCCTTCGTGTGCCATCATTACTTCCGCTATCTGCATTCCTATTTTAAAAACAGGATTCAATGATGTCATCGGCTCTTGAAAAATCATGGCTATTTTCGAGCCGCGCACTTTATACATTTGTTCGTAGTCGAGGTCAACTATATTTATTCCGCCATCTGCGTTGAATTTCGCAGCCGGATAGCCGATTTTCTCTGCCAATTCCTTTGCATCATTACCTTTATAGATAACTTTGCTTTCGGGCATAATTCTGCCCGGCGGGTCGGGAATAAGTTTTAACAGCGAAAGTGAAGCAACCGATTTCCCCGAGCCGGATTCGCCCACAATGCCAAGCGTTTCACCCTGATAAATATCAAACGAGATTCCGTCTACAGCCTTTGCCCACTTCCCATCAATATCGAAGTAAGTTTTAAGGTTTCGTATTTCGAAAAGTTTTTCCTGCATAATGTATTGCTTTCGCAAAAATAGTTCGGTAACGGAAGTCCGGCACTGATTATCGCAGACGGCTGAACACTTTGGGGTCGAACGCTTCGCGAACGCCCTCGCCTATAAATACCACAAGTATAAGTGTTGTAAACATGGCACCGAGCGGTACAAGCACTAACCACCAATAGCCGTCGGTTACATAAGCAAGCCCTACTCCAACCATTTCGCCCCAGCTGGCGGTTGTGGGCGGCAACCCGAATCCCAAGAAATCCAAGCTGACCAATGCTCCGATACCGCTGACTATTGCAAACGGCAAAAAAGTGATAATCGGTACTAATGAATTGGGAAGAATATGCTTAAGCAGTATTTTTCTCGTGGGAACGCCGATAGAAATCGCAGCTGCAACATAATCGCGCGTTTTTTCACGATAGACCTGCGAGCGCATTTGGGCGGCCGGCCCCATCCAAGCAAATATTGTTACAAGGCCAACCAATAGAATGAAATTAGGCGTTATTAACGACGCTATGATAATAATAAGGAAAAGATAGGGCAAGGATCCCCATATTTCCATAAATCTTTGCATCATCAAATCGAATCCGCGGCCGAAATAGCCCATAATCGCACCGATGGGAATACCGATAAGATATTCCAAAAACGCTACGAGCAAAGCGAAAGACATAGAAATTTGGAAACCGTAAGTAAGACGCGAAAAAACGTCGCGCCCGCGGTCGTCGGTTCCCAACAGTCGCGGAACGGATCCGTTTTTGGACTCGAAAGGCGCGGCAAATTGCTCAACTATTTCGGCTTGTTCGCCAATGCCGGAACTTATATCCTCGTTAGAGCTGTAAGGATATAGCGGCATGATGACTGTGTTGCCGGCGTTTTCTTGTTCATATTGTTTTTGCAACTGACGATAATTACATTCGGCAGCGTTACCTTGCTGCCCAAGTGTTTCGCCCGATATGAAATTAGAGCCGCCCAAAGCACCGATTACCGGTAAATCCAATAAATCTCGGACTGCCGGAAAATACGAATTACCGTTGTAATTTACATACAATGCTTTATTACTTACCAACAGCGGCAAAAACATTGAAAGTGTATAGGAAACGGCAAGTATCCACAATGAAACATATCCACGCTTCAGCGATTTGAATTTACGCCAGCGACGCTGATTTATTGTGAGAATTTCCGTTTTTTGTTTCGAATCTGATGCGCTTTTCGCCATAGTAATTACGCCGAATTATTTATTTAAATCGGATGCGCGGGTCGGTTAAAGAAAGTATAAGGTCGGAGATAATCGAGCCCATAAGCGTGATAATCACCGAAATTACCGTAAATGCAAATACAATTGGATAATCGCGTGCAACGGCGGAGTCGAAAGTCAGTTTGCCGATGCCGTCAATATTGAACACACGCTCGATAAGATAACTGCCCGCCACGAATACTCCTATCAAATAGCCGATATTCGTAACAATAGGTATTATCGAATTGCGCATTGCATGAAGCCAAATTACACGTTGCTCGCGTATTCCTTTGGCAAATGCCGTGCGTATATAATCCTGTGATAAATTATCGAGTAACGAGTTTTTCATCAGCATCGTAAGCGATGCAAAGCCGCCCAAAGTATATGCGGTCAGCGGCAATACAAAGTGTATGACTCTATCCCAGATTTTATCGAAGAACGGTAAATCCGAATAATCAATGGACTCAAAGCCGCCCAAAGGCAATATAGGGAAAAATGTTTGCGTACAGAGAATCACCAATAATACGGCACCGAAAGCCCAGCCCGGTATCGAATATGCAACAAACACCAAAGTAGATGAAACGAAGTCGAATACCGAATTATGCCGCAAAGCCTTTTGTATGCCTAAATATACACAGAGCGTATAGCTTAGAATCAACCCTACAATTCCGAATTGCGTGGAAATCGGCATTCTGTCTACAATCAGTTCCATCACGGTTTTACCCGGATATTTATATGATTTGCCGAAATTACCAGTTAAAACTCCGCTGAACTCCGTGCGGTATATTCTATAACGTTTATTGCCTTGTGCATCGGGTGCGGCTTCTTCCCATTTCCAATCTTTTGCAATTTCGGAAGGATTATCGGCATCAACAATTTTGAAATCGTTTGTCAGCATTAGGCTGTGACCACCGCCTACCAAACGACGTTTGTTCAACTCAACCTTGAACGATTCGGCATCGCGCTGCCAAACGCCGAGCCATATAATGTATTGTTTCCAAATAGGCTTATCAAATCCATAGAACTCTTTGAGGTCTTCCAATGCCTGCGGAGGCAATGTTTGCTCGCCGGCCAAGCCGCCGCCGCCGCCCGTTTCTCCTCCGCCTTTTTTCAGTGCCTGTATTTGTTGCTCCAATGGCCCGCCGGGTGCAAGAGTAACTATGGTAAACACCACAATCGTACAACCGATAAACGTAGGAATTGTCAGCAACAACCTGCGTATGAAATAATCAAACATAGAGCTACTTCGTCAAGCGTTGATAAATTGCGGTAAAAATTTGCCTCTATCGTAGGGAAGTAAAAATATCTGACCTTTACTTCAGATTTTTCCAATACAGAACTTCCTGAATATCCTTATTGCCACCCAAATCTTTCTTCGATTTCTTGGCTTCGGCTATGGCAGCGGCTTTTTCGGGCTCGTACCACCATGTAAGTGCTATTGTCTGATAGACATAACTCAACTGAGCCTGACGCGGCAACACATATTCCGGCATTCCGAACTTATCCCAATACGCTACCCGAATACCACGCGGGTTCCATTGCATCGCATCATAATAAATCGAGTCGGATATACCGTCAATTTCACGTATGATTTCCACTTGTCGTTTTACGTCGAACGTTTTGTCATATTCATCAAGCAATACATCTATTCGGGCATTTTTCACGCCCTGAATATTATTGTTGTCGGATTTATCGGCAAGCTTGGAACTAAGCGATGTTTCGGGATTTGGAGTAACCAATCCGCTGTACCCGAACGGGAAAACAGTAAAATTGCGGGCATCTATATTTTTGATTGTAGATGTCCAATCTTCATTTTTAAGTTTCAGGTCGACTCCCGCTTTGCGAAGCTCCTGCTGATACGGCGTAACGAAACGCTCTTGCGGCTTGGTTATAGAGGCTTCTATTGAAAGCGGAACTCCGTTTTTGGTACGAATGCCTTGTGCATTGCGCTGCGACCAGCCGGCTTCGTCAAGCAGACGATTTGCCAATTCCGGATTAAACTCCACTTTTTCATTATTCGGATTTGCATACACGGTGTTCGGGTAATGCGAATCATACGGCTCGTACTCGTTGTACAGCAATTTTTCTATAATTTGTTTGCGAGGGAAAAGATAGCCGAAGGCTTTACGCACACGGCGGTCGTTAAAAGGCGGCTTACGCATATTAAAGGCATAGCCTCCCGTTCCCATCGGACCGTCGGTAAAAATTCGCAGACGGCGCACCCAGCCGTTTTTAATCGCGTCATAATCAACATCTTTTATCCACTTTTCCGTAGAGTTCATAGTAAAACGGAACATATCCGCATCGCCGTTTTTGAATTTTTCGTATTCGATGGTCGGATTATCCGTAACTACTTCATAAACTATACGGTCGAAATTTCCGGCATATTTTCCTGCCGTATAATCTTTTGCCCAATAATCGTCGCGGCGCGTAAGAATATATCGCTTGCCTTCTTTAAGGTCTTCCTGCAACAAAATATATTCGCCCGAACCTGCGGGCATATTCATATTATATTTTTCTAAATATTCTTTGCCGGTCAGATTACCGATTTCATGCGCCGGCTGGATAAGCATACCGGCCCCGAAATATAATAAATTGCGGAAATTCAATGTTTTCGACTTTACCTGCACCAAATACTTGCTTATTGCGACGGGTTGTTCGAATTTGCTGTAAACCAATTGCGAAGAAGGCTCAAGTATCGTTTCGTCCATAAGCAGTTTCCACGTTGCAACAACATCTTCCGAAGTTACCGGCTTACCGTCGCTGAATCGTGCGTTCGGGTCAATTCGGAAAATGAAAGTCATTTTGTCGTCGCCGATTTTCCAATGAGATGCAAGCCCGGGCATCCATTCGCGAGTCAGCGGATGCGTTCCCAAAAGCGTTTCATAGACCGAGCCTTTTACGTCCGCATTGTAAACGGAGTTTGAGTTTTGACCTTCGGGGCGGAACGTGGCCGGGAATTGATTGGAAACTATATGTATTTCGCCGCCTACTTTGGCTCTCGGGTCGCCGAAATATTTAATCTCATCATCTTTTACAGTATAAGTCTGAAATCCCATTTTTTCGGCTATCTTCTCGAAACCAGCACCACCGAGAGAATCCGGCACGCTTGGGTCTGCACCGGGCGGAACATCGTACTTTTTCCAAAGCTTTACATTATACGATTTACTGTTTTTTGAATCGGTTACGGGCGAGGAACTTTCACTTTTGCGGCCGCAACTCGCCGCCGTAAGCGAAAGCGTAATCGCACTGCAAATAAGGAAGATAGCGGAACGTTTCATCAAAGAAACCCTGTTAAAATTATTAAATGATTATTTTACGGTTTACAGGCACGAAGCGGTACATGCGGCGAGGCATTCCCGAACAACTCAGGTTTGCATCACACCGCTTTTCCATTCGGGCATATCGTCGTTATGAGAGGCACAAGCTATTCCTGTAGAGATAATGCGCCGTGTATCCAACGGTGAAATTATGCCGTCCACCCAAAGTCGTGCAGCCGCATAATGCGGCGTTGTTTGTTCATTATATTTATCTTGGATTTCGGTCAGCAATGCGGCTTGCTCGGCCTCCGTAAGATGCTTTCCTTCTTTTTCCAGCGCGGCAAGTTTAATTGTCAGCAGTGTTTTTGCCGCCGACGTGCCGCTCATCACCGCAATTTGTGCCGACGGCCAAGCAAAAATCAACCGCGGGTCGTAAGCTTTACCGCACATAGCGTAATTTCCCGCACCGTAACTGTTGCCGATAATGAACGTGAATTTTGGAACTACGGAATTGGCAACGGCATTTACCATTTTAGCACCGTCTTTGATGATACCGCCTTGTTCGGCGCGAGTTCCGACCATAAAACCGGTTACGTCCTGCAAAAATACTAACGGAATTAGTCTTTGATTGCAATTCATTATAAATCTTGCGGCTTTATCGGCACTATCCGAATAAATTACTCCTCCAACCTGCATTTCGCCGCGCCCGTTTCGCGTTATTTCTCGATTATTTGCCACAATTCCGACAGCCCAGCCGTCAATTCTGCCGTAGCCGCAAATTATTGTGCGTCCGTAATCGGGTTTATATTCGTCGAGTTCGGAATCGTCAAGCAGGCGTGCCAATATTTCGTAAGTGGAATATGGTTTGGCGCGATTATCGGGAAGTATGCCGAAAATTTCTTCTTCGGGGAAGTGGGGCGGTTTTGAAATGCTACGGTCAAATATCGGTTTTGCTCCTATTTTCGACGAAAATTTCTCGACCAAAGAGCGGATTGTTGCAATTGCCTCTTCATCGCTTTCCACTTTGTAGTCTACAACGCCGCTAACCGACGAATGCATTGCTGCACCGCCAAGCGGTTCTACTCCGGTTTTTTCTCCGATTGCGGCCTCGACAAGTGCCGGCCCCGCCAAAAAAACACTTCCCGTACCATTTACGATAAGTGCTTCATCACTCATAATCGGCAAATATGCACCGCCCGCTACGCAAGGCCCCATAATAGCGGCTATTTGCGGCACTCCGAGTGCCGACAACACGGCATTATTGCGAAACTGACGGCCAAAATGCTCTTTATCGGGAAATATCTCGTCTTGCATAGGCAGGAACACGCCGGCCGAGTCGACAAGGTAAATAATAGGAAGCTTATTCTCGACGGCAATTTCCTGTGCGCGAAGATTTTTCTTTGCCGTCATCGGAAACCATGCTCCTGCTTTGACGGTTGCGTCATTGGCTACCACCATGCATTCGCGTCCGCATACCCGAATAATTCCGGCAACCACGCCGGCAGACGGCGCACCGCCTTGTTCCGCGTACATTCCGTCGGCAGCCAAAAGCCCTATTTCCAAGAAGTCGCTATTTTCATCGGATAATAATGCTACACGCTCTCTTGCCGTAAGTTTTCCTTTGGCCTTGTGCTTCTCGGTTGCTTTTTCACCGCCGCCGCGCCGCATCTTTGCGCCACGCTCTAAAGCGATACGCAATAATTGTTTATTGTGATCATTATTCTTCTCAAAGAAAAAATCGCGTTGTACTTCTTCGCCGATAATTTTAGCCATAATAGCGTGGAAATGCGCCGCAAACGACGCTTATAGATTTACTTGGACAGTAAAACAGACTCCTTTTCAGCCATAAATAACAGATACACCTATAAATCACACTGAAAAGGATGCGCAAACTTACAAACATTTCATATTCCGCCCAAACAACCGGCGGAAACAGCACCCGCTTCTTATACTGTTAAACATCTTTGCGTAAAGCCGTAGCCGCATTGCGTAACGACAGTTTTCGCAATACTTTCATCAGACAAAATCCGCTTAGGCCGATGTTAAGTTCTAAGCCTGCTTATCGAAAAACTCTTGGCTGTTCGGCGCAATATTCGTATTTTTGCGCTCTTATTCTCGTGCCGCCGCATAATTTTAGTTGTTTTACAAAATATGCCGCTGTATCGTTTTATCGGGGATTGGCGGCCACCGGAAAAACGATACTACAAGGAATTTTTTATGTCTGAAACTACCGACACCGCTCTTGAAGAGCAACCGCTTGCGCCGGCTGAAGCGTCAGCGCAACAGCCCGACCTCAAGCCCGCAGAAAAACGCGCCTATACATTGTCCGATATTCTCGACGGCAAGTTAGACGATAAATTAGAAAGCATAGACTTCGGCTCGATGCTGAATAAGTCATTCTCGGAAATTAAAGTCGACGAACTTGTAAAAGGGAGAGTCGTTTCTATCACCAAGGACAACATCTATATTGATGTTGGCTTCAAATCCAACGGCATTGTTCCGGTTTCGGAATTTGTCGGCTCGGAATTGTTGAGCATAGGCGACGTTGTAGACGTTTACATTGAGCGCATAGAAGACCCGAAAGGCAATCTCGTTCTGTCGCGCAGCCGCGCCGACTTCATGAAAACGTGGGAAGATATTCTCAAACTTCACGAAACGCAACAAATCGTTCCCGTGCGTATACTTCGGCGCATCAAAGGCGGTATGGTTGTGGAATTGCTCGGCATAGAGGCATTCTTACCCGGATCCCAAATTGACGTGCGCCCCGTGCGCGATTTCGATGCTTGGGTAAGCAAAACCATAGATGTTCGCGTTGTTAAAATCAATCATCCAAACGAAAACGTAGTCGTCAGCCATAAAATTCTTCTCGAAGAGCAGCTTGCCGACCAACGTTCAAAAATTCTGCAAACTCTCGAAAAAGGATTGGTACTTGCAGGAGCAGTCAAGGCTATTTCCGATTTCGGCGTATTCGTCGACCTCGGCGGCGTAGACGGCTTGGTACATATTACCGACTTGTCGTGGGGGCGTGTGGCACATCCGTCCGAAATCGTATCGCTCGACCAGGAAGTTCAAGTCGTTGTGCTGGATTTCGACGCGGACAAACGCCGCATTTCTCTCGGCATGAAACAACTTACACCTCATCCTTGGGACACGATAGGCGAAAAATACGAACCGACTTCTACCGTACACGGCAAAGTTGTATCGCTGACCGACTACGGCGCATTCATCGAAATCGAGAAGGGCGTAGAAGGATTGATACACATTTCCGAAATGTCATGGACACAACACGTCAAGCATCCGTCGCAAATCGTGTCGATGGGGCAAATCGTTAAGGCGGTTGTGCTTAATATTGATAAGGTAGAGAAAAAACTCGCTCTCGGTATGAAGCAACTTGACCCTGACCCGTGGCAAGACCTCATGCAGAAATATCCCGTTGGTTCCGTTCATCAAGGAATAGTACGCAATCTTACCAATTTCGGACTTTTTGTAGAACTTGAGCCCGGAGTAGACGGTTTGGTGCATATCAGCGACTTGTCATGGACAAAGAAAATTCGTCATCCCGGCGAATTTGTGAAGAAAGGCGACGAATTGCAAGTTGTTGTACTCAGTGTAGATTCTTCGAATCGCCGAATAGCTCTCGGACATAAACAAATAATGGAAAATCCGTGGGAATCTTTTGGTGAACGCTATAATGTTGGTGCAGAGGCCGAAGGGAAAGTAGAACGTATCATTGAAAAAGGTATTATTGTCGAATTACCCATGGGCGTAGACGGATTTGTACCTGTATCTCAACTATCTTTCGCTCCCGTTCGCAATATAGCCGAGTTTTTTCATGTAGGTGATACATTACCGCTCAAAGTGGTTGAATTTGATAAGGAAGCCAAAAAAATCGTTCTTTCGGCTACGGAGTACTTCCGCGGTAAAGACCAGGCTGAAATTGACGCTTACAATGCAGTACATCCGGTACCTAACGCCGACCGTGGCGACCGCTCTAATGCAGGAGTGATTGACGTGGCAGCGGCCGAACGACGTGCCGCTGAAGATTCCGACACAGATGTAATACCGGAGCAGACAACGGAAACTCCTGCTGAGTAAAATTCCGTTCGATTAACATAAAAATACGGGGCAATGCTTTCCCATGGCATTGTCCCGTATTTTTTTATCGGCAAATAATTTTACGCGAAATTAAGCCAACGTTTCACAATATTCGTAACAGAGAATATAAACACTTGCAAACAAGAGCTTAAGAAGCGTTGAACTCGCTTAAATTTCTATTGTTTCTCCTATGGCCGGCAATAGCAATGTCTTTTTTTGCGATACAAAATATTGCCGTGCCGCTTCCTTGTCTATTTCGATATAGCCGAAAGTGTCGTAATGTGTGCCGATAACCGTATTGCATTGCAACATTTCTGACGCATAAGCCGCATCTTGATAATCCATTGTGAAATTATCACCAATCGGCAAAGCGGCAACATTAATATCAAAACGTTTTCCAAGTAAAGCCATTTCTGAGGAAAGAGCCGTATCGCCGGAATAATAAAACGTGCCTTCATCGTTTGCTATAATAAAACCGCTGGGATTTCCGGCATAAGAACCGTCGGGAAAACTGCTTGAATGAAGTGCAGAGGTCATTGCCACAGTTCCAAAATCAAATTTCCATTTTCCGCCCGTATTCATCGGGTGAGTACGCTCCACGCCCTGCCGCTCAAGCCAGCTGCATATTTCCCAATTTGCGACTGCCGTTGCGCCCGTCTGCCTCTGCAGTGCTACTGCATCGGCTATGTGGTCTGAGTGCCCATGAGAAATTAGAATATAGTCGGCTTGTATACCTTGCAACGAAACAGCGGAAGCAAGCGGATTAGGCGATATAAACGGGTCAAAAAGCAGAATTTTCCCTTGCGTATGCAGCTGGAAACAAGAATGTCCGAAATATGTAAACTTCATAACTTACCCCGAAGTAATTAACAAGAGAACAAAAAAGACTAAAATGCAAAGATACGGATTCTTTCCGTCGGCTTGATTTGGCCGTAAACGAAAACAGCCCTCGCCTTAAATAAGACAAGGGCAGTTCTGCGGAGAGAGAGG
>JADZAA010000029.1 GCA_020852855.1 Bacteroidota bacterium | reverse complement strand
TTCACAGATAGTGAAGGTGTTGTTTTTTTGAGAAATACAAACTTGAAAAAATATCATATAGACTTGTCAGACACAAAATATGTAAAGACAGAATTTGCTAAAGAATTAACTTATTCTGTAAAGGGCGAAGTAATTATGTGTATTGCAGGAACAGTTGGTTTATCTGCATTAAATGATGTAGAAAATCCAATTTCAATAAATCAGAATGTTTCGGCATTGAAATTTGATGAGACTAAGATAAACCCTGATTTTGCTTCATATTGGTTTAATACAAACATCTTTCTTGAACTTACAAAAAGGGCTTGTTCAGTTGCGACAATATTTTATTTGAACAATGACAACTTGAAATTATTACCATTACCAGTTCCACCACTTGACAAGCAAAAAGAAATAGCGAAACACATTACAGGCATCAGACAACAAGCCCAGCAACTCAAAGACAAGACAAACGAACTTTTGAAAAAAGCAAGTGAAAAAATAGAAAAAATACTATTAGGATAAACGATGCAAATACCACTGAACCAATTTGAGCAATATATTGACGAAACCATTCTGAAACGTGGTTTGCAATATTTTAAAAAAGGGCACGTACACGAATCTGAAGAAATAGGCCCGGGCGAGTACGAAGCCATTGTTGAAGGTACCGAAAATTATACCGTGCAACTTACCGTTAAAAACGGTAAAATAACCGAGCATGTTTGCGATTGTCCCTACGATATGGGACCAGTTTGCAAACATGTGGTTGCTGTAATTTATTACCTACAACAAGATGAATTAGAGCTAAATAAAAAGGCAAAAAGAGCAAAAATAGGTCAAACCGCTAAACCGGCAGAACGAAAAACCGTTGCCCAACGGATTGAGGAACTATTAGATAAAGCAACCCACGATGAACTTAAACAGTTTATACGTGAAATGGCAACTCAAAATGCACAGTTCAGAAATTTATTCTTGTCATCGTTTGCCCAACACAACTCCGATGAGTCGAAAGAGCTGTATGTAAAGCAGTTAAAATCAATACTTAAAACGGCTTCAGATAGGTATGGGTTTATCGACTGGTCGGCTGCGAGGCTTGTGGGTGATGCCGTTGATAACCTGCTGGAAGTAGCCCAAAAACAGATAAGTAACCGCAATTATAAAAGTGCTGTTTTTATTTGTACTGCCGTGATGGAACAAATGACAGAAGCCTTGGAGTATTCCGATGACAGCAATAGCGATATTAGCGAAGGCATCAGTACTGCTTATGAAATGCTTTATACCATAGCAAAGGAACAATTATCTGAAGAAATCAGAAAACTAATCATAGAATATTGTTTCACTTCTTTCGACAAACAAATTTATTCGGGTTGGGAATGGAATATAGGCGTTTTACGCCTTGCTTCTTTACTTTTAAAAACTGAAGAAGAAACAGAGCGTATTTTTAAACAAATTGAAAAAGTACAAGGGTCATATTTCGTAAGAGAAGAAGCACAATGTATTAAGTATGATATTATATTAAAAACCAAAGGTGAATCTGCCGCAGAAAAATATCTGGAGCAAAATATCACAAATTCAAACCTAAGACGTGAAGCCATTCAAAAGGCATTGGAGAAGAAAAATTATGAGAAAGCCGTTTCATTAGCCAAAGACGGTGTAAAGTATGATATGAAAGACAGGCCGGGGGTAGCAATGGAATGGTACGACTGGTTATTAAAAATAGCACAAGCACAAAACGATTCAGAAAGAATTATTGAATACGCCCGATTGCTATTTATTGACAATTTCAAGAAAGAGCAGGATTATTACAAAATATTGAAACAGCATGTAAAACCTGAAGAATGGGTTGCATTTGTTGAATCTATTATAAAGGATATTACGACTAAAAACGGATGGCTTGATACAGATTTAATTGCAAGTATTTTCATAAAAGAAGAATGGTGGGACAGACTTTTAGAATTGGTTAAAAAATCACCCGATTTAAATACAATTGAATATTACGAGAAATATCTTTCAAAACACTTTGCCGGTGAAATAGTTGAGTTATATACAAATTGTATTCTGGAATACATGGAAAAAAACATGGGAAGAAACCATTACCAAAATGCATGCAGATATATTCGCAAGATTATGAAACTTGGAGCGAGAGATAAAGCAAATGAAATCATTTCTTTTTTAAGAGCTGAATATCCTAAACGGAAAGCATTAATGGAAGAACTAAATAAAGTTTAAATTACTATTGTCCATGCATTTTCTCGCTAAGCATTATATTTAATTGACCTTACGAGGTAGGAAATGATTTGACAACATTTAGACATCGTAATTGTTTGAAATCTGTTTGGATAGCAGAGATATAGAGTTTCGTTTTCAAGGCAGTATATGTGTGAGTTTGCCCGGAACACGCATCATTTCGAGTTTGGTGCTAATGTAATACTTTTAACCTCTACTGCATAAGGTCAGTTAAATCTCTATTATTTTTTTTGTCGGATTTATGTCGCGCAATATTTCAAAAACCAATGCATGCCGCATACTTGACGCACGCAATACAGCCTACGATATTATTGACTATGAATCGAATGATGAAGAGCTTGATGCGGTGTCTGTGGCTCGTAAAATCGGTTTGCCGCCGGAGGAAGTTTTCAAAACATTGATACTTTGCGGCGATGTTCTGCGATATTTTGTAATTGTAGTGCCGGGAAATTGTGAAGTGTCTCTTAAAAAAGTTGCTACATCTACCGGAAACAAATCTTGCAATTTACTGCCTCTGAAAGAGTTAGAACCACTTACGGGCTATATTCGCGGCGGTTGCTCGCCTATTGGTATGAAAAAACAATTTCCTACGTTTATTGAGGAAACGGCTCTTCTATTCGAGCGTATAAGCGTAAGTGCCGGGCGGCGTGGACAGCAGATTCTTATTGCTCCAAACGATTTGGCCGAGGCAGTAACCGCAAGTTTTGCCGATTTGCTATAGAAATATTTCAACTATTAGCCTAAAGTTATTCCATCACTTTGAAAATTCACCCGTAATTTTGCCGTAGAATCTTTTACTTATAGCATACATAAAATCCAAATGGCCAAAAAATCAAGAAAATCCTCTGTGAAACCGGTCGTTTCCGCCGAACAATATCTCACTCCTAAACAAATCGTAATCGAACTCGACGCATATATCATAGGTCAGCACAAAGCCAAACGCGCCGTAGCCATTGCACTGCGCAACAGGTGGCGTCGGCAGCAAATAGATGAATCGCTGCGCGATGAAATTATGCCGAACAATATCATACTTATCGGTCCGACCGGCGTGGGCAAAACGGAAATTGCACGTCGTTTGGCAAAACTTGCCGGTGCGCCGTTTGTCAAGGTCGAGGCTACTAAATTTACCGAGGTCGGCTACGTAGGACGCGATGTAGAATCTATGATACGTGATCTTGCAGAAGCCTCCGTTGTTATAACTCGTTCAGAGCGTGAAGCTGCTGTGCGCGAAGCCTCGATTGCTGCGGCTCATGAACGCCTTACAGATATGCTTACTCCGCAACGCCGCGCCTCTATGGGTTCATTCGATGACGGCGATGACCAAGAAACTTATGCAGAAGTCCGCGAGCGCATCAGCAAAGAATTATTAAGCGGAACTCTCGACGAAACGCTGATAGAACTTGATGCCGAAGTCGAAACTTTGCCGCAAATGCACGTGCTTGGGCCTATCGGCCTTGATGATATGGGCATAAATATACAGGATATGCTTGGCGGAATTTTACCGAAGCGCAGTAAGAAGCGTAAAATGACGATTGCCGAAGCGCGCCGCTATTTTGAGGAAGAGGAAACCGATAAATTAATTGATATGGAATCGGTTACTGCCGAAGCATTGCACCGCGCCGAGCAATCCGGCATTGTATTTATTGACGAAATTGACAAAATTGCTGCAAAGACAGGCGGTGCCGGCCCCGACGTATCGCGAGAAGGCGTTCAGCGTGATTTGTTGCCGGTCGTCGAGGGAAGCGCAGTAAATACCAAATACGGCGTATTGCGTACAGACCATGTGCTGTTTATTGCGTCCGGCGCATTCCATGTGTCCAAGCCGAGCGACCTTATCCCCGAATTACAAGGGCGATTTCCGATTCGCGCCGACCTCGACTCATTAACCGAAGCCGATTTGCGGCAGATACTTACTGCGCCGCGCAATGCCCTCGTTCGGCAGTATGAAGCAATTATGGCTGCTGACGGTGTAAAGTTAAGTTTTACCGCAGAAGCAATAGGAGAAATTGCCGCCATTGCGGCCCGAGTTAACGAAGAAGTGGCAAATATAGGCGCGCGGCGACTTCATGCAATAATGACTACTTTGCTCGACGATTTGCTGTTCGATGCTCCATATAAAGCCGAAAAAGTAACCGAAGTGAAAATAACCGTCGCTGATGTCAGGGCGCGGCTGGAAGATTTATCGCGTAATACGGACCTGAGCCGATTTGTGCTGTAATGTATCGGCAACATATTGTTTCAAGGTAATTTCCGGCTATTTGTCGTTTAGATAACAGTTCGGCCGAAAATAGTGCAGCTTTTGCCGTTAAGCAGACGGCAGCCTCACACGAGTTCTCTTTTTTTCGCATATTTTCGGTATATTCGTTATGCTTCGCCGTTGTACTTTTGCATCGTGCAGAATTTGCTTGCGTCCGACGTAAAACCGAATGATTACCGATAATTTACCGATAATTTGCTCGCTTATTTTTCTTATGCCGCCGCTTTTTGCGGCGGCGGCATTTGCGCAGACCAATCCTGCCCAATCGCTTGTAAAAACGTCGGATTTTGAAGTTTCCGTTTCGAGCGGGCTTCTCTTTGCGCAAGCAACCGGGAATTTTCGCGGTATCGGGAATTTCACATTACCGTTCAGAGCTGCAAATTTTACCGGCGGCACGGGAAGTGAAACTCGTTTTCCGTCTCCGACCGTCGGTTGGCGCATAGACTCGGCATTTGCCTTGACCGCAAGCCTGCAAATAGGGCGCGTCGCCGCCGAATTTCAAACGTCGGGCACTACAACAATAGTAAATCCGACAACCGGAAAAGCCGTGGAAATCGTTTCGGAATACGTCGCGCAACCGAACTATTATTATGCGTCCGCTCTATTGGGCGCAAAATATGAATTGATCGGCGGAATATTCGCCAGAGTTGCCGTAGGTGCGGCAGCCCCGTTTTCTACTGAATATCGTGTTGCGGAGATTTGGAATTTTCCTGCGAATATGCCGCGCCCTGCTCCCAAAGAAACATCCGGAAACATAGGTGAAATAAAAAAAATACTGCCTGTCGCCGAAGCATCTGTCGGGATGACGTTGCCACTTTCAAGCAAAAGAGATTTACGATTAGTTCCCGCTGCTACGGCTCGGTTTACATTGCCGACAGCAAACGGCAATTGGAGTATTTTTTCGTTTGGTGCGGAAATAGGAGTTCAATGGCGACCGATAGGAAATATCCCCGTACTACGCGATACGATTGTGGAACGCGATACCGTGTCGCGCTTGGTGCAAGGAGCGGATTCGATAATTATTGAGCCGTCGGAATACTTTATTGTTGATTCGGCGATTACTCATACTGCGGAAGCCGATGTATACTCTTATCGAGTAAAGCAAATATACGTGCGAAATATTCCCAAGCCGAAACCTCTGCTGACGGCTGATATTAATGTGAAATTCGCGGAAACGGACGGCAAAGAATCGCTTACTGCAAAGGTCAATGTAGAACAAACGCTCAGGCGTACTTTAGTGCCTTTATTGCCATATATTTTCTTTGATAAAAACGACATTTACATTCCCCGACGTTACACCGCTTTTGAAAGTTCATACAAGGTAGGCAATGTAAATGACAGCTATTCCGGCGATGTTTCTATTTTGCCCGTTTACCGCTCTATTCTTGCAATAATAGCACGAAGAATGAAAGAAAATCCATCGGCAAAACTGATAATAACCGGAGTTTTCCCGTCTAAACAGCAAGGCGGAGGCGAAGGCGAAGAAAGGGCCTTAGCGTTACGGCGTGCGGCTAATGTGCGTAATGCTTTGACGGCAAACGGAATAGATTCGATAAGACTGGTAACGGAAACTAAGCCGGCCGAGCCTTCGAAAAATTCCGAACAAGAGGACGAGAATCGTCGTGTGGAATTTTGGTCATCGCATTCGGTAATTCTGAACCCCGAAATAATGACCGATACGGTAGCCGCAGCCGACCCTCCAACCTTACGATTTTATCCTATTACGGCTTCGGCCGCGGGAATTAAATCTTGGCGCATAGAATTGAGGCAAAGCGGGCGTTTATTGCGCGAAATAGAGGGCGAGGGCGAACCGCCCGAACGCTTGGATTGGAACGTAAACGACGGCGGAAACAAAGAGAGATTGATAATTGCGCCCGTTTCCTATACATTTTCGGTTGCGGATAACGAAGGGCAAATAATCGCTACGCCACCTCAAACTCTGGAATTTCGGCAACGTATTACACAGCGCGAAATACATTTCCGCCGCGAAGAAATTACCGTAATGTGCTTTAATTACGACGAAACCGATTTGGCGGCTGCAAGTGCTGCACAAATAGACTTTATTCGAGATTTTTTACCTAAAAAGGCAAATTTTACGGTAATCGGCTCTACCGATACATTAGGCGAGGAACAATACAACAAAGGACTTTCTATGCGGCGCGCACGTGCGGTTGCCCGACAGTTGGGGCTGTTGAGCAGCAATGCCTCGATAATCGGAATGGGAGAAGATGTCGCTTCGTTCGACAATAAAACGCCCGAAGGAAGATTTTACAGTCGTCGCGTAAGAATAATCGTAGATTACGAGAGATAGCCGTCTAAATGCAGCAACTGCTTATTTTTGCATAAAATTCTTAAAGAAACGGAGTGAAAATGTCGCGCTACAAATCTTATCATACAATTGAAAATCTGCCGAATTTAATCGGTCAAGAAGTAACGTTAAATGGTTGGGTGTATGACACAACAAGCAAGGGTAAGTTACAGTTTATCAAACTACGTGATGGCAGCGGAATTGTGCAATGCGTAGCGTTCAAGCAGAATATCTCGGAGGAAACATTTGAAACGGCACGCTCGCTTACGCAGGAAAGTTCGGTTTCCATAACGGGTACGGTAAAAGCCGATGAACGTGCCGAAAATGGCGTTGAAATTGATGTAACAGGCCTTAAATTATGGCAATTAGCCAAAGACTATCCTATAACTCCCAAAGAGCATGGCATAGAGTTCCTTATGGAACACAGGCATCTGTGGTTGCGCTCTTCGCGACAACGCGCCATTATGCGTATTCGTGCGGCCGTAGCAAAAGCCATCCGCGATTTCTTCGACGGAAACGGCTTCCGCTTGCAGGATTCACCTATTCTTACGCCCAATGCTTGCGAGGGAACCTCCACGCTGTTCTCAACCGAATATTTCGACCTAGGAAACGCTTATTTATCGCAATCAGGACAACTCTATGCCGAAGCAACCGCCATGGCGCTTGGCCGCGTTTATACGTTTGGGCCTACTTTCCGCGCCGAAAAATCAAAAACCAGACGGCATTTAACGGAATTTTGGATGGTGGAGCCGGAAATGGCATTTTTCGATTTGAACGACGATATGGATTTGGCCGAAGATATGGTGGAATATATCGTGCAATACGCATTGAAAACCTGCCAACCGGAACTGAAAATCATGGGGCGCGATGTCAGTAAGTTAGAGGCTGTGCGCCGCCCGTTCCATCGCATGAGCTATACCGAAGCAGTGGAATGGTTGAATAAAAATAATGTAAAACTGAATAAAAAGAATCAGGACGGTACTGAAAGTCAATACGATTTTCCTTGGGGTGAGGACTTCGGCGCACCGCAGGAAGAGGCTATTATGAGCCAATTCGATAAACCGTGCATAATTCATCGCTATCCGTCGGAAGTCAAAGCATTTTATATGAAACGTGACCCCGAGAATCCAAAAGTTGCTCTTGCAATGGATATGCTCGCACCCGAAGGAGCCGGAGAAATTATCGGCGGCAGCCAGCGCGAAGATAATTACGATTTATTGTTGGAACGTATCCGCCATGAAAATTTGTCGGAAGAAGCATTCCAATGGTATTTAGACCTAAGAAAATATGGAAGCGTGCCACATTCGGGTTTCGGACTTGGGCTTGAGCGAACAGTAAAATGGATTTCCGGCGCAGAGCATATACGCGAGGTAATTCCTTTCCCAAGAATGATCTACCGCATTGTGCCCTAAATCTGAAATATTGACTTGGCATATAAAAGCCGCAGTCCGTTACGACTGCGGCTTTTTTTTCGGACGCGGGATTTTGGGCTTGAATTTTACTCTCGTTTCTTGCGTTTCTTTACGTATCTCGCTTGCAAGGTGGCGAATTTGTTGCAAAGTACGCCTAAGACGTATACCTGCTTCACGATTCTCTTTTTCGTGAAATTTACGATAATCATCTTCGCAAGATATAACTAAATCCAGCAATTCATTATATCGGTCAGTCATAAATGTTAAATTCTAATTTTTCAAATTATTTTAACGAATAATTACAAAGGGAAGTGCATTACGCGCACCGTCAGCATAAAGACGTAAAAAATAAGAACCTTGTGAGAACTTCGATACATCGAAAGATACTCGATGATTTCCCATATTGAATTTACCCGAATATTGACTTCCAATCTCTTTACCAATAGCATCATAAACAGTTAATTCAACATTATCTATTGTCTTGGGCAAATAAAATTCTACTTGACAATTATTTTTTGAAATAGTTGGATATAAACTCATTAGTGTTGGCACATCGGGTAAAGGGTTAAAATGAAATCCGGAGCCAATATTAAATTCTTTTGCTACTTTGCGTATTTTGCGAACTCCGTTCTTTAATTCGCTAAGATTCGGGGCCGCACCTATTGCAAAAGCAATTCGTGTGGTTCTACCGGCATCGAGAGAAATTGGGCCAGCGGCAACAACCATAGAAATATCAGTTTGAGAAGAAGCAAGTCGCGCAAGTCCGCTTGAAATCATTTTCCATTTTTCTGAGCGAGTAAAGCCGTCATATACACCTGGATTATCTGCTGTTGTTCCGTCATTATCAATGGCAAAGAAATTAATAGGTTGTTCGGTCAGTAATGCGACTGCCGTATAAGGCGTGGTTGAATCGGTTGCATTGAAAGCATAACCAAAGCCTTCTTTACCATCGAACATTGCAATATTATCGCTTCCGCCTGCACCAATATCCCAGTCGAAATATAATCCGACGTGCAGAAAATCCATTGGTAAATTTGTGGTATTCGTTATATCATAAGCAGTTATAACGAAATTATCGCGCCCATCACCCGTAAATTGATAGCAACTCTGTTCGACTTTTACTCCCGCTTCATCAATATTGCCGGAATCTGCATATTCAGTAAAGCCGTCCATTTGTGATATATTTCCCGGTTTCTGTGTATTGAAAATTTCCGATGTATTAAATGAAAAATCTTGAATACTTTGATTTGACGAGCGCGCCACATTGGAGAGTTTTTCTGCTGAAGTTCCTATGATTAACGAACCTTCATAAAGCAAATTAGCTCCGTTTTTGAAGCGAAATCCATTGCCTTGTTGATTTGCAGGATAATCATTGTACGCAATATTTCCGCGACTATTAAAAGTTACGGAAATATTATTGGCATTCATAGTTCGATATGTCGGATTTGCCGTCAGCGAAAAATATCCTTGTGAAGTCATTCCCGAATCGCTGATATTCACAGTCCATTCGAGCGGATAATTAGGCGGAATATCGGCTGGAATTACAAAAGAGAACGTTTTTTCAGGTGTGATTTCTGCGCCCGATACCACATTACCCAATATAATTTCTTCCGGTATTGCTTTAATTCCGAGTGAAGAAGACGATGAAATAGAAATACGAGCATTTTGAAGCGGTGCCAGCAAATTTCTAATTGTAATCGAAACGGTTATACGCTCATTCGGAGAAAATATACCATCGGGTTTTTCTTCCGTAATATGTGCCGCTGTCATTTCTGCCCATTTGAGATTTGTCTTGGTCAATGCTTGCAAAAAATTAACGCGCCCCGCACCGAGTTTTCCGTTAAAGCCATAGTTAAGCGAATCAATATTATCAGCCGATGCTTTGATGTGTGCGCCTACTTGTTCGGGCGTGTAATCGGGAAATTGCATCCGAACAAGAGCGGCAAGTCCGGCGCATACGGGCGAGGCCATTGAAGTGCCGCTGTTATAGCCGTATTCGTTAGACGGAAGCGTGGAATAAATGCTTTTTCCCGGCGCGCAAATATCCACAGTACCATGAAAATTGGAAAAATTGGCTTTGTTGTCGTTTTCATCGGTTGCGGCAACAGATATTACGCCCGGATAAGCAGCAGGGTAAAACGCCGTATTAGAACCGTCATTGCCCGCGGCGGCCACTATAACCGCGCCGAGTTTTTGCACCGCAAATACTATCTCGGCTTCGGATTCCGAGCCGGCCGAGCCGCCCCAACTGCAATTTATCACTTTTGCACCAACTGCCGCCGCATATAGTAATCCATTGTAACTGTTTGAAACCGAATTACTTCCTGCATCATTGCCAATTTTTACGGGCAGTAGTCTTACGTTAATTGCCGCACCTGCTACGCCTATTCCGTTATTAACAGCCGCACCTGCAATTCCGGCAACATGAGTCCCGTGCGGATTGCCCGGCATAGGGTCATTATCGCCGGTTTCTGGCGAAGCAGAGCTTACAAAATCCCAACCTTTCCAATCGTCAATATAGCTGTTATTATCATCGTCAATTCCGTTACTGCGTTTATTGCGTCCTTGCGTGTCAATACCGTCTTCGCCCGCATTTACATACATTACGGGCGATAAATCTTCGTGCAAATAATCTACTCCCGTATCAACTATAGCCAAAAGCAAAGGTGCTGCCGACGTATCAACCAATTCCCATGCTTCAAAAGCATGAACTAAAGGCAATTGATATAATTTGTCAATATACGTGTCATTAGGAATTTCTGCAAAAAAACGGCGTTCAGGAAGAATCTCCGCGTATTCAATAAATTTAGCATCACGTAACTTACTTGAAATTAAAGTAATATCCGTACCTGACGGAAAATCAATTGCGCATAATCTCTCAACATTATCGGCAACCGATTGGTTTGATTTGCGTAAATTTTGTGCTTGCTCGTGTTTGCGTATTGCTTTCAGCGTCGCGTCGCTGACCAAAGGTTTTGTTTTGTGGGTGCCGAATAATCGTCGTATTGCGTCTATTCCTCCCGTTCGTCCGTCGGAAACCCACTTAATATATGCGTCGGAGTTTTCGCGCAATTTCACGGCTATTGTATTTTGAGCGAGCGTTGGAAATGCAAATAAAAACAAGGCAATAATTCCCGAAAATATTGCGGCTGGTTTTGTACTTTTCATTGCGTAGGTTTTTGCCTTAGTAAAAAATTACGTTTAATTCCGTGCAGTCATGCAATATTAAGCGTGCAGTATCGCCCGAAGTTACGCGGGCTACTCCGGACGGCGTTCCGGTAAAAATGCAGTCGCCTGCCCGCAAGTCGAAAATATCGGAAAGATAGGAAATTAACTCGGCAAAGCCACGTTCCATCTTGCGCGAATCACCAAATTGCCGCTGTTCGCCGTTAATGTACAGAGTAAAAGTCAAATGCGGCTCTTTTGTGCCGAAAAAATCCGTAGGAACTATTGGCGACATTGGAGCAGAGCCGCGAAAACTTTTCGATGTAGCCCAAGGCTCGCCGCGTTCTTTGGCACGTTTTTGTACGTCGCGGGCAGTAAGGTCGAGACCAACTGCATATCCTGCAATTACACCGGCGGCTTCCTCCGGCGAAAGTCGAGCGCAATCGCGCCCGATTACGGCTATAATTTCCGCCTCGTGATGTATTTCCTGCGAAAAAGCCGGCAATTCTACTTTACTGCCCGACGGAAGATATGCCGCCGGCGGCTTGATAAAAACAATAGGATTTTCGGGCATAGTTGCACCCATTTCGCGTATATGTTCGGTGTAATTTCTGCCTATGCAGTAAAAAGTTCCTACCGGCAAAGTGCGTCCGTCGGTAAAACTGAGAGTTCGCAAATCAAGTTCTGACATAAAATATAATTTTTCTTTGAAAAAATCCGGCTAAGGTTTTCAGATATTGGCAAATGCGGGGGATTTTTAGCATTGGACTTCAATCAATGAACGAACTTCCAATTTACCGAAAACGTTCAATTGAAGCCGTTTACCCGCCGTTACGTTCAAACCGCTGTTGTAGGCAGTGCTTTAGTTTCGCTCTGCTGCATCTCTTATCGCTTGTTCCAAATTGTCTCCAATAAAATCGTATTGTTTCAACTGTTCTACATTATCCTTTCGGATGTGAAGTTGTCCTTCGTTACCTTTATTTCCTCTATGCCGCCCTTTTGAATCATGAGGATTCTCCAAAACCTCATTACTGCTCATAACCCAAAGGACTATTTGGTCTCTGTAAACAGCAACCCAAATAAATACGTCACAACATTGTGGCTTTAATTGTTGGAAATTCATCAAGAAATTTTTATTCGTATTTCTTGAAAGTGCTTTCATATACAATGGTTCTTCACTCTCGCTATCAACCGCTCTTGATGCCTTAACTTCAATTCTTATTCCGTCTAACCATAAATCATAGTCACCTGAATAATTTGGGTCAAGTTTTTTGTTAGGGCTTTTAAGTTTGGAACATTTTCCTTGAATATAAGTTTGTGCAAATTTTTCTCCGAATCCTCTCAGAGCCGATATTTCAAAGACCCAGAGATTTGGATTTGCACTTATGTACTCGGTTCTAATATCTATGTATTGTTCATAGGTTAACCCGCCTCTTTCTATTAGATTACAAATCAAATGTTCATATTCATTAAATGGGAAAATGGATCGGTCATCATCAATCATTTGAAGATCTTATTCAAGGTCGCTTGCCGAACCGGAAAATGATTCAATAATTTTAGTCTTTAGCTCTGTAAGTTCCATCGCTTGTTTTGATTATTTGTAAATAGTTTAAGTAATCTGCTTCAGTAAATTCTCGGTTACTTGAAAAGTAGTCCGTGTGAATAGGAAGTAATTCAAGGTCGCCCCTAAGTACTTTATGAGTTGAAAATAGTTTTTTGAAAAGCCAATTAATTATTTCACTATTTAACAGCATTGTTAATTGCTCGGCGGTTATTCCAAGATTTATTGGAACAAGAATATTCGCACTATTTAAAACATATCGTTGTTGGTTGTCATAAAAGAAACAAAGATCAGAAGAAATAAATTTATAAATCAATTTTTCGTCTGCTTGATACATTTTTAGAGGCGCAACTTGTTGAAAATTGGAAAAATCATTAAGTATGAATGTGCTTGGTTCTTTCAATTCGGATTTTGTAATATCAGAGCCTTTGTAGATTGGAACATAACCCTCTTTGGGTTCGTCAATGCAAAATCTATCGTTATTCCCGGTTACAATTCCTAATGCCCAATTCGCTCTACCTTTAAGCGTAACGTGTGGCATTGAATAAAGCTGCTTGATAACCTGTGCTTCTGTTTCATTAGTCCAAAAGTTGAATATGTTTTTGGGATTCTCGGTAAATGATTCTAAGGTCCTATTGAATACTTTATCTTCTAAACAACATTCTATGAGGTCAAGTGAATTTGATGTTTGATTCTTTATCACAATAGCCTGTGCTTTGGTTACTAAACCTTTGAAAGCTTTACCGTAATCTACAAATCGCAATATTCGTTTTGACATTACCTTCCTACGGATGTCTTCAAAAGTAGTAATGTTGAAAAATGCTTCTTGAATCAAAAAACCTAAGAATCCATCAGGCTTAAGAATAGATAGACTGGCTCCAAAAAATAAAGATGTCGTATCTAAACTATTTCCGCATCCATATAATGAAGAATACATTTCTTTGGCAGATTTTTCAATTTTCTTGCCCCAAGGCGGATTAGTGAAAATCAGGTCGAAAGATTTGCCTTCTCTACTTAATTTGGCTGCTTCTTGCAGAAAGTCGCCAACTTTTACATTTTCTGTATCATAGCCGAATTCGTCTTTTATTCTCTGCCGGGTAATTAAAACAGCATTTTCATCTATGTCAAATCCATACACATTTTCAGGTGCAACTCCCAGCTGAATTGCCTCAATAAGAAAATTTCCAGAACCGCAACAAGGATCTAAGAATTTTAAATCAGATGTAATTTTTATGTTTTTGAATAAATCTTTCGCAATCCAAGAAGGTGTGTAATAAACGCCCTCTTTGTTTCTATGAGAATCCGAGAGTGAATTTTCGTATTCAATACCTATTTTTTCCCCTTTGTATTTTTTTATCAGTACATCAACTTTGTCAGAAGCCTTTTTATGGTCGTGTCCGTCTTTTAATAACTTATTAGCCCTTGCATTCAATTTCTCTTTCCCGGCTACTTCACTAATAAATTTCTCTAAAGACTCTTGAGAAATTAATCCCTTGCCCGATTGAATCAAGTAACCTGTCTTAATCCAATTCCTAATTGTTGCGGTTGATACATTGACGGTTTTTGCCGCTTGTTCTATTGTAACTTCGTATATCTCTATTTCACCGAATATGTTTGTCGGCATAGTTCAAATGCTGGAATTGTTATGAACTTTGGTTGTCCGTATTTTAAGCATTATCGCTAACGTCTTGCTTGTGACGGCTCGACGCAGGGCTGGTCTTTACCAACAAAAACTCAACTTTTTACTTATGTAGAATGCTTGATTGAAGCTGTTTGCTTGTTGTTTTTGGGTAATGAGTTGTTGAAAATCGTTAATCCAATTTTATTACATTTTTGTTTTTTATTTTACATTCATGAATAAGTTCTTCTTTTATCCAATTAAGTCTATTATCATCAATCGTCTTAAGAATTTCAAGACAACCATCAAAGTCACCTGAATTCCTTTTTAATTCAGCAATCATAATTCTTTGGTCTAAATCTGCTGAGTCTAAAAGTGAGATTAATTTGTAACAATTTTCTCTCCACATGATTTCGTCATCTACACCAATAAACTGATTCTCACCTTTCCTGACTCTATCATTATATAAACGCCAAATCAGTTGACGAATAAAAAATTCCTCTTGCTCGTTTTCGGCAATTCCAGTATCAATTGCTTTGAAACAACCATCTATTTTCAAGGATTCTATAAGGTCAGCATTTTTACGCATTGGATTTTTATAATCATCAAATTCAACAGTTCCGATTTCTTTTAATTTATTTAACCAAAATATATTATTGCATTTTTTACATTTTGTAAGAATTAGACGCTTAGGCAGCATCGGTGCAATACATTTACCATCGGAATACATTTTTGCTCCAAATGTGTTGCCACTTATAAAACTAAATTTTTGCAAAAGATTGCCACAATTAGGACATTCGTAAATGTAAATAGGTCCCGGTAACATATTGTTCCTTTATTTTAATGTGTTATATCGTTTACTTAGCTTGTCGAAGGCGTTATTTCAGCACTGACTTTCAACCGAAGACGACACTTCAAATTCAGCAAAAAAACTTTCAATCGAAGATGTTTCCCGCCACTTTTGTTAAACGAGCTTTAGTGTCCGGCGTTTCTATTTTCTTTCTTTTATTGGTATCCAAATTTCCTCTTCAGATGTCGGGTCATTATTTTTGTATTTGTTACCCAACACTTCAAAATGTGGTCTGTCGTCCAAAACGTAGTCCGAACTTGGTAACCACATTCCTAAAATATGTTTAAAAATCGAGTTGTCGGCACTTGAACCTTTGTAGTCAAAAACTGCATAAAGTCCGCTTGGCAAAACAAAAGTGTCCATTTCATTCGGCACATTGTCAAAGTCCGCAACTTCAACCGTTGCCCACTTTTCAAATTCGTTTGTCGGTTTGAAGTCTGCAAAATATTTTGGTTTGTAAACAACTATTGAAATTAAATCGCCTGTCAAGTTGTTGGTGATTTCATTTCGTCTTGGCATAAAACTTTTCCATAATTCGCCTGTTTTGTAGTTTGCAAAACTCATTGTCAGTCGCTTTCCGACTAATTTCTTTTCGTTTATTGTTTCAATTCTTGGCATCATTTTTCTATGTCAATGTCGTATTTGTCTAAGAGTCCTGAAATGCCCGATAATGAAAATTTCGCTTTCTTGATACGGTTAGTTTCGGGGTCAATGGAATAATTGTAAGAAGTCCGAAAGTCGGCTTTTTCAAGTGTTGAGTGGTCAAATATGGCTTGTTCTAAATTACAGTTGTCAAACACAGCACTTGTCAAGTCGGCTTCTGCAAAGAAAGTTTCTTGTAATTGTGAATTTCTAAAAATCGTTTTTTTAATTTTTGTTTTGTAAAACGAAGAATTATTGAGTTGGCAACCGTCAAACGAAAAAGAAAGTCCAAACTCGTTACAAGAGTCAAACCTAAGTCCCAGCATTTTGCAACCTTTGAATTTCACGTTCCGAAACGCTGTGTTGTTTATTTTTGCCAAACTGAAATTGCAACCGTTGAATGTGCAGTCTATAAACTTAAATTCAGAAAGGTCGCTGTCGGCAAAGTTGTAACTATTGAAAATGCAGCTTTCGTATTCGCCTTTTGTCGGCAAATTATTTTTGTCAAAGGTTATGTCTTGTGTAAAATTTTCCTGCATTTGCTTGTTCTGTCATTTTGCGCAGTGTACCGTTACCGCCACTAACGGTTTATGTGTCGGCGTTGGCGGGGAGGTTCGGCACCGGCTTTCAATCGGAAACGAAACCATAAATTTAACAAAAAACATTCAATCGGAGCCGTTTCCAGCCGCTTTTGGAAATACACAAATTTTTCTTAGTCAAAATAATTGCGTTTTGTAAACATCTTCTCTGAAATAATCGGGTAATAACGAGTTTTCTAAACTCTTCTGTGAAAATAAATATCGTCCATCACAAACAAAACCTAATTCATACCAATTCACCGAATTAAGTTTTTCGCATAATTTCTTTTCATCTGCTTCCGGATTATTTGGAAATATCGCCAAAACAGAGCCATCGTAATTTTTACATTCATGAGTAAAAAACGGATATTTATTTCGTGTTTTTGAATTTACGTAAATTCTTTTTTTATCGGTAATATAATGTAATCGCCCCCATTGCCACCAATTTGTTTCGTCGAAATTTCTAATTCTTCTCGCCAATAAAATTTCTTTGTGCTTTTCTAAATAGTTGTTTCTTACATTAAAAATCATTTTTTTTGTTTTTCCTGTTTTGCAAGTTGAAGAACAAACAAATTCAGTATCAGCGTATTTTTCATTTGAAAAAATTTTATCGTTTCCACTTACCGCACCAACTTTTACAGAGAAAACGTCTTTAAAAACTAACGGATAATAATTATCTGTGAATAACAGCTGTCCATTGCAAAAAACAAATTCTTTTGTAATATTTGTTTTACGCGAAAAATTATCTTTTTCAAAACGCCAAATAATACAGTTAGGGTTAAACCCGTTGAAAATTTTTTTATCACCTAAATCAATAAAGTCTGTAACAGTACCGCTTTTATAAATAAATTCGTTCAGTTTAATGCTTGAAGTTGCTTTAAGAAAATCTCTTGGAGTAATAAAAATCAATTCACCTTTATGATTTAAATGACTGATGCATTTTTCAATGAAAAACATATATAAATTTGTCCGTTCATCGAATAAATTTAATTTCAGTTTTTTCTTTGTTTCCGGAATTATATCTTGATATCGAACATAAGGAGGATTGCCGATAATCGTATCAAATTTATTGGTAATTGAATAATCAAAGAAATCAATATTAAGTGAATGTGCTCCGCAATGTTTTGTATCTAATTCAATTCCAATACAATTAGGGATGTTTTTTACAAATGCATCATCTCCGCTTGATGGCTCTAAAATACTTCCATAATTTCTTCTTAATTGTAACATTTCTGCTACAATAAATTGAGGAGTAAAAACCTGACCATATTGTTCTACGTTATACATATTCCGGGAAATATTTTTTGAAGTTGAAGTAAATTTCCGAACGTAATTTTATCGCCTCTCCGAAAGTTGATAAGATAAATTTTGATGCTTGTGAAAAAGAACGATAAATTGTTCGGAGAGCCGGATGTTCTGTTCCTGTAAATGTTCTGCTATGTCGACAAGTATTTTCGGAATTGGCATTTTATTGAGAACCTTGAATTAAACAGTTAAGTGTAATAGTTTGGATAATTACTCGCAAAGATACTTATTTGCTTCTGTTTTTAATGCGAAATTATCTTAAAAAAAATGGCGCAAAAAGTGAAGTAGTTGGTGAACGAAGTACGATAAAATTCACTGTCGCCGTATTGATGGAACAAGATAATTCTCTGTGTATCTCTCCAATATTTTCGATGAAAAATGTTTCTTGTATTGCCAATCGGCCGATAGCATCGAAAATTTCAATACTGTAAGTGCCTGTTTCTCCGGCAGTAAAGTCAATTGTGGCATTTTGCCCATTGAAAAATGCTGCCGAAAGGGCGGTCATACCTTCGGGACGATAAAATCTTTTACCGTCATTTGTTTCGCATAAACCAAGCAATTTAAATTTACCTGAGCGTTTTTCGGAATATACCGGCAATGTGTCGCCGCTTGCCGAAAGCCATACAAAAGACGTAATCGCAAGGGGAGTTGTCTCTGCGCTGCCAAGTGTTGCAATTATTGGGATTTTTGCCAATTCCGGTGAAGTACCGTCCCATGATTCGTTGATAAACAAATGTTCGCGCAACGCCCCGTTTTTCATAAATCTTTTGGGAGAATATGCCGATTTTTCACAAAAAAGTAAAGAGCCGTCATACTCTATTTCAGCTGCAAACCTTGCGGGAACTGCACCGCCTTGGACGGTAGCCGGCTTTATGCCGGAAAGCATAAGGGCGAAACTGCGCCGCTCGCCGGCGAATGCCGAATCTTGCGGCAATGAAACTATTCCGCCCAAGCCCTGTCCGAACAGACGCACAAGCGCAGGCGAACCAATATCTTTGTATTCAAGACCGAATCGTCCGGATACGCGCCCTATTTCCGTCGGTTTGAAACGTAGTATCAGCGGATGAATTCCGTTGGGTTGTAATAGAAAGGGCAACGGATTAACTATTGAAAAATGAGATGTGTCCGGGCCAAGTTGCTTCGTGGGAGTAAGTATAACAGCCGTTGCGCCAAGATTGCGAACTATAACAGTAACGGCGGTGTCCTTAGTTTGACCAATTTCAACCACGCCGAAATCAATTAGCGGAGTTTCGAGAACAATAGCAGGCTGAACGCCTATACCGGAAAGCGGACATTGCAAAGTGTCGCCGTAAGATGTGAAAAACATTAGTGAAGCATTGCGCAAACCGGCTGCTTGCGGACAGAAACGAATTTCTGCCGAATGACTTCTGCCGGCTTCGAGAGAAAATGGCGTACCGCCGGAAATAACGGAAAAATCCGATTTGTCGGTGCCGATTATCGCCATTCCCGTAATTTCGGCAGTATAATTGCCCGGATTTATAAGCACTTGGTGTAAAATAGAATCTTTGATTGCTCCTATTACTGCATTTCCGAAATCTGCATTACCTGCGTTTAATGTCGGTCGTACAATAGACCAAGTCGCGTTCGATTCATCTTGTTGTGAAGATGTTGTACGAATTGCCCAAATATCGGCTGTGTTTCCGCCGGCAACTATAATTGTATCGCCTGTTTTATTCCAACCGACAGAAGTAACTGCGTCCGGGTAGGGGGGAAGCGTGAGAGATTGTGTTCCCGTCAAAGCGTCCCAAACTATAACGCGCCCGTCTTCGCCGCCGGTTAGCAAGCGAGTTCCGTCCGAACTCCATGCAAGCGATAGAACTGCCGCAGTATGTCCCGTCAAATTGTAAATCGGCAATCTATTAGACGTATCCCAAATATAAACGACATTATCACTTCCACCGCTGGCTGCTTTGCGTCCGTCCGGTGAAAAGGAGCAAGTGCGAACAGAATTTTCGTGCAAATTGAAAGCAGGCGGAATTTCGTTGCCATTGGTCAAATTCCATATTCGCACAGATCTGTCGCCTCCGGCGGATATTGCCGAAGTTCCGTTAGGGCTGAATTTTACGCTATAGGCTCGATTAGTGTGTCCGGTGAGAATCTTAGTTGTGGATTCCATTGCCGTGTTCCACAAGCGTATTGTGCCGTCGTCGCAACCTGTAAGCGCGAATCGTCCGTCCGGTGAAAGCGTTGCGGCCCAAACCGGTGCTGTATGACCAAGCAAAATTTGTGTTTGCGTTGCATCGGCTGTATTCCAAATTCGTGCCGTGCCGTCGGTGCCGCCGGTGATTAGCCGTGTGCCGTCTGCCGAAAATTCAACATGGCGAATTGTACCCGTATGCCCCGTGCAAACAGCAATCTGAGTGCCGTTACGTATGTTCCAAATAATGGCAGTACCATCGCTCGAGGCGGTTGCCGCCCGCATAGAGCCGTCCGGCACCAAAGAGGCGCATTGCACCGTGTTCGTATGCGCTGCAAGCGTTAAAACTTTTACGGCTTTATTCGATTTAATATTGCCTGCCGAATGAGTAACGCGGGCTATACAAGAATCGCTCGGCGTGTTCGGTATTCGCCAATTATGACGTAATCCGGCGGCATCGGCAATAAAATTCCACGTTTCCCCGTTGTCAAGAGAATAGTCCAACCTTACGCTGTCTTGTGGAGTTACGCCTTTCCATGAAAGCTGTTCTATATTGCCGACTATGAATTTTTCGCTGCCGTTCGGACGTATCAGATTTATATCGGGCGGAATAGGAAATTTCCCTGTGAAGCCGCCGGTCAGAAAAACTTCTGCGGGGCAAAGGTCTGTTTCTATTTTCAAATCAGCCGAACGAAAAAAAGAATCTGCCGGAGCGAATTGAACTGTAAATTTGCGCGAGTTGCCGGCTGTAATCGTAAATGGAAAAGAAGGCGGCGGTTGCAATGAAAATGATGGAAATGACGATGAAATATTGCGTATGGTTATGGCTTTGCCTTGAGCCGTAAGGGTAAATTCCTTAGTAATGATTGTATTTGGCACGACTTCGCCAAAAGATATTTCGTCAGGGTTTGCAATTAGTCGGGCAACATAATTCGGCGGTGGTGTGTAATAAGTACGAGCGGATAAGGCGAGTGCCGGAACGGATATGTCGCAAATTCTCAATGAATCATTGCAACCAAAATCGCTCTGCCAGCGCAAAATGCATGGTTGAACGCCAATAGACTGTTGTAAAATCGCACGAAAAATTGCAATCGCTTCTGTTTTTGAGGTAATATTTTCGAAGCATTCGCCGCCGCTTTTCGAGGATATATTTCGCAAAATATCCGGCATAGGCAGCCCTGCAGTTATGCAGTAAATCGTTGCGCCTATAGATTTTGCACGAGCGACAATTGCTTGCTCGTTTCCTTCTCCAAGTCCGTCGGTCAAGAAAACGACGATTTTTTTGTACTTGCCTGTTTTTGCAATTTCAAGTGCGCCGCTTGGGGGATTCAGCAATGCCTCGTCGTAATTTGTGCCGAGCAAAGGTTTCAGATCGGCAACTGCGGAAAGCAGAGCCGATTTATCGGAAGTGAAGTCTTGATTGATATAACTTACATCATCGAAACTGCCTATCGCACATTCATTAACGCCGTCCGATAAGGCTTCTATAAATGCAACGGCCGACGATTTTGCCATATCAAGCCGAGTAGCACCGGTCGGCTCGTTCATAGAACTCGACACGTCGAGCATTAAAACGGCCGAAATAGGTTCGGGAGTGGCGGGAGGGCAGTATACGAGAGTTGCATTACGCTGGATATTATCCTCATGCACAATAAAGTCCGACGCGGAAAGTGGACGAATTAGTCTGCCAAGCGAATCGAAAACGTATATTTTTGCTTCAATCGTCGGAAACGCCCGATAATCGGGCGCATTCGTGTAAAGTTGTTGTGCCGTTGCATTGGCGAATGACACAACAACAGCTGCAATAAATATAAAACTGCGCATTATTTGCCCTTTTTGGTGAAAATTGTCGGGCGGGCGCGATAGCGTCAGACGACAATATTGTCGGGGATTTCAATTTCCATCATAAGTATAGCCGAAGCGATAGTTTTGCCTTGTGCGTCGAGTTTAAGCGAAACTGTGCCGCCGCCGCCGAGCGTATTGTGCAATACAAAATTTACTGCCCACAGATTAGGCAATTCGTAACGTTCTACTTCGCCGAGAGTCAGCCCGGCAAAATGACGCTTTACACGTTCGGTTGTTAGTGTGTCGCGCAAAATCGGATACAAATCTTCGCGATAAGCTATGACGCCGCAATTTGCCGCATCTCCTTTGTCGCCGCTGCGAGCATGTGCGATTTTCGATAAAGGTATTGTTTTCATTGATTTTTTGAAAGTTATGAAAATACTTTTCTGAACTTGATTTAAAATTAAATAAATCCGGATTAATGCCGTGCCGCGCCGCCGTCTACGTTAATGGTTTGCCCCGTGATAATTCCCGATGCGGGAAGTGCGAGAAATGCCACAACATTGGCAATATCATGCGGTTCGTCAGCGCGGTGAACCGCTTGCTGCGGCAAAATATGCGGCAGTATTGTTGATGAACGCCCCGAATCATCAGGTTTTTGCGTGGCGGTCAATCCTACCGAAATTGCATTGACCGTAATGCCGTAGCGGCCGACCTCTGCAGCGAGAGAGCGCGTGAAGCCGATAACACCCATTTTTGCGGCGGCATAATGCGCCAAGTACGGAGTGCCGAGCCAAACCGTGTTCGACGATAAAGTTATGATTCTTCCAAAACCGTTTTCTTTCATTGCGGGCAATACTGCCTGGACAGTCAGAAAAAGCGTGTCGAGATTTACTTCCATTACTTTTTTCCACTGTGCGAAAGTAATAAGCTCAAACGGCTCTTCGTCGTACATACCGACATTATGCACGAGTATGTCAATGCGTCCGAAATGGTCTGTTGCAGTTTTTGCAAGTGTTGCTGCATCATCGGGATTGGAGCAATCTGCGCGAATAGCGACGGCCTCGCCGCCGGCAGAACGAATGGCATCAACCACGTGAGTTGCATCGGCTATGTCGGCTATAACTATTTTTGCTCCTGCTTCTGCAAGTCGTTCGCAGAAAGCACGTCCGTTACCGATGGCGGCACCGGTAACAATGGCGACGCGGTCGGATAATCCGCGTTCAAATTCTTCTATTTTCATATTTTTTTGTGTTGGACTGTCGGCTCGCCGTGCATTGTTTTGCACTTTCACGATAATTCGGCTTAATTATTGCTACGATTAAAGCGTAATAATTATTTGCCGACAAACAGCGAGATTCTGCGAAAACTACAAAAAAAAACGCAGTTTCGGGCGCAAGTTGCCCATAGGAGCCTTGGTCAAACTACGAAAATCATTATATATCTATGTCTTCCGAAACTACCGGCACAACATCGTATTTTGAACTCAGCAAACACTCTACCGTACAATTTATCGTGTTCGGGATATTAGTCGCATTAACCGGCTATATTATTCAGATGTTTATAGTTACGCCTACGGTGGAAGTATTTTTCGAGAAATTCCTTCATGCTCATGTGGTGCGCGACGGTTCATCGGTTAAATACAAGGTTTCCGGTGCGAATCGCTTGGAATTGACAGCGACGGACGCATACTACCGATGGGCAATACTGATTGACGATGCGCCTACCGGCCGTCCGGGCGAAACACTCGAAGCCGAGTATATTTTCAGCCCCATAATTTCGCTCGCGCCTGTAGTAATTGCATTTTCGTTCGGCTTTGCTGCATTTTTTACTACTTTATTGCCGCAGAAAATGGGGCTTCTAAGGCAAAAAATCGAACGTGAGGTAGTTAATTCTCTCGATAAAATTGCTCGTGCGCTTTACGGCGAGCATACAGATGCGGAATTGCGCGAAATAGTCGACGCGCTGAAAACGGCCGATGCACGTGAATTGCATGATTATGCAGACGGAATTGGTATGCCTTACAATGACGTGGAAACATTGCGCCGGGCAGCATTATGGCGTGAATACGGTCTGTTCGGCCAAATAATACACGCGCACGACGGAATTAAATTCTATATGCGGCAGTATTTTACGGTGCAATATAGCAATGCGGTGCTTGGGCTTGTGTATATCGGTGCCGCATTGTTGATTATTATTATCGGCATTCGCGGGCTTAAATTTATTCCGCCATCCGAGCCGTCGGTTATTTTATTCGCACTCGGTTTGGAATTTATTTTGTTGGTAACTTATGCCGTAATGCTGTTGTATTCCAAACAAGAGGATAATAGCGGCGATGAACTGACGAGTGCGGGATCCGGCGATATGTTTGGCAGCACGGGCGGCGTGCAGGGCGGAGAAGATGCGGAAAACCTGCTGCGGGCTTTTGCTTCGCGGCCGCGTTAGGATTTTTATCGGAATATCATTCGCAGAACGGAATAATTGAGATTACGGCATGGCTAACGGAAACGAATCTAAGCCAATACGATTGGTGGGGCGCGGTAAGCAATTGGCATTGCTGAAAGAATGCCGCGATAAATTACGCGATAAAAAGGCCGGCTCCATGATAACTATTTCGGCCGAATCCGGCTACGGAGTTTCGTCTTTCCTTAGATTTTTCGAGCAGGAAAACGCCTCGGCTATATCGTCGCCCGTTATTGCTTATGCGGAGTGTCAGGCACCTGTTGGAGGCTTTCACATAGGTTCGTTGCAATCGCTGTATCCGTTCTTGCGAGTTGCCGAAACATTGGCCGACCGTGAGAAAAAATCGGCCGAAAAGCGACTTGTTCTCAATATCGGTGTCTCATTGCTTTCAGCAATGCCATGGGTAGGCGATGTTTTCTTTGCCGCGAAGGAAATTGCCCGCGATGTGCGCGACTATAAACGCGAGAAAAAAGATGCCGACCAAATGGCCGGGCCGCAAGGCGGTGTAATTTCGGAAATGTTTGATTTTATTATACAATACGCACAAAATCGCCCGCTTATTCTTCTGTTGGATTCAACGCACTTCGCCGATGCGCAATCGGTTGAATTGTTAAGCAAACTCTACGATGCCGTTCAAACGCTTCCGCTTATGGTTGTTGTAGGATATTCTCCTACCGGTGTAGAAACGGCTGTATCGCCGCTATTGCAGATTTTAAAACGCTTTAAAGCCGACGACAAGCGTTACTTTCATACGGAACTTACAGTTTTTTCACCTGCCGAGTTGGGTGATTGCTGTGCAATGTATTTGCCGGATTACGGCCGAAATCCGCAGTTTGAGCGTTGGCTTGCCGAACGCACCAGCGGAATACCGTCGCTTGTCGTAGAATACTTGCGATATTTTCAGCAGTACCCGCCTTTTGCCGGCGACGGCTCCATGCGCGAAGATGCGGCCGCATCCGATATTCTGCCGCCATCCATACACGCCGCCTTTTCGAAACTTGTGGAAAAGCTTTCCGACGATGACCGCACAATATTGGCATTGTGCAGCGTAGAGGGAATGGAGCCAACGGTAAACATTATGTCGGCTTTGATGAATGTTGATGCTTTGACTACTGTTCGTAAACTCCGCTCATTGCAACGTCGAACAGGGATTATTCGCAGTTTGGGCTCGAAGCGTCGCTATGGTGTAAAAACTACCGTGTATGAATTTACACAGGAATTTTACTATCAATTTTTCCGAAATTCGCTCGAATATGAAGAAAGCGTAGCCTTGCATAGGCAGGTCGCCTCGCTATTGGACAAGACCTTGCAAGACATTGAAAATCCGGCAGAGCGTTTGAATATTATGCCTTATTTGGTTGCCCATAATTCCGAAGCAGACGATGCATCTGCTACAAAAGAAATATTGATTGAAGCTGCTAAAAGCGCAGAAGCGGCCGGCGATGATGCGTTGGCACAAGAGGTATTTGCCCGTTATGCTACTATTTTCGGAGAGTCGGCAATTGCTAAAATCAAAAGTGAGGAAACAGAGAAAGGCGATAGCGAAATTGCTACAGAAAGAATACTCGACAATAGCTCAAATGCCCCTGACGATGCTATAACAGGCGACGATATTCCTATGGATTTTCCCGCAATACAACGTGAAATAATCGGGTATATAACAAGTGGCACATATAGCGAGGCTGCCGATAAATCAAGGCATTACGCAGATATTTACAAGCAAAGATTACTATCGGAGGAGCGTGCCGTACTATTTGTTTTGGGTACTCGCGCTCACACAGAACTCGGAGAGAATGACGAGGCCGAGAAACTTTGTCGTAAAGCACTTGATATTTTGCGGAGTTTCCCCGATGCCCCGGCCGAATGTTTGGCGTATAACGCGCTGGCACTTATACGGTTGCAACGTAACGAAACAGACGCGGCATGGAACGAGTTGCGCCGTGCAGCAAAAATAGCATCATCAATAGGGCAAGAATATCAACTTCTTACCGTGAGCAATATAGGCAATTTACTCAGAAAACTTAATCCGAAAAAATCCATTCCATATCTGGCACTCGCAAAGCGTATGTGCCGCTCGCTTAATTTCCGCGTATTTATGGAAGAATATCTTCTGTAATTTATTGCAACGAAATTCCTGAAAAATAACAATGCCGCAGGCGCAACATATCGGCAGAAAAATAATTATCGGGTAAATAATTATGCCGTTAAGTGCAAACATAGATAATTTTATTTTCGCAATACCTTGTTAGCGATAGGCTTTATTTTTAGCGCCTGGTTCCAACTGCTACAAATAGTTTTCCACCAACCTTACTTTCCTTTACCGGTAAATATTCTTGATGAAAATTTTCTGTCTTTGTTTCAAGTGTCTGCCATATTTTACGGCTAAGGTCAGCCTTTGCAACTTTTTCAACTATCCAAGTATTCAAAGTTCTTTTTTCGGTAAAAACGTCAACGATTACTATTTTTCCGTTTTCATTAAGTAGCCCCACCAAATTGTCTAATACCATTTCCCATTCCGGAATAACTGACAATCCAAGGACGCAAATTACTCTGTCAAATCTTAATTTTTTGTTAGTATATTTTTCAATAGAAGTCAAGTTTAATTCTCGGGCGTCTGCTTGAAATAGGAAGATGTTTGCCCAAGAATTTCTTCTAATCGAGCCCTGTCCTTTTTTAAGCATACCTTCTGAATAGTCCGTTCCGTATAGTATAACCTTGTCGTTACTTGCTTTTATATGTTTGAAATTAGCTCCGGTTCCACATGCTATATCAATAACGGTTTGATTATCTTTTAGGTCTAATAATTCAATCGCTCTTTTTCGGCTGCTGAAATATAGTTTCTCTAAAGAGTTGTCATAAAAACTTGAAAAAATGTCATACCATTTCATATTACGGCCTTTGTTTTGGGTTGTCTTTTTAAACTGACCACTATCGGTTCGGGTATTGCCGAAGGCGGGGATTTTTAGCGCGAAAGTTCAATCGAAGAACGAATGTTAACCTTGCACAAGAGTCTAATCCCTGCCCGTCCGGCAGGCGGGGAAGCCGTTTAGTCCCGCTTTCGGCAATACCTTGTTATGCATAGTGCGGTCTATTTCAGATGCTCTATTTCAATTTTTATTTGGTCAATTACTTGTTTGTTGGCTATTTCTCCGTCCAAGCTAAAAACAATAAATACGTTTCCTCCGAAGTCGTTTTTGAAATTTTCAAAACTTGCTTTCATTCGTTCGGAAACGGAATAGTTGCCAAAATTAGATTGAGCTGTAACGGGCTTGATTTGTATTCCAAATGCTTTTTCGGATGTTACATAACCAAGATAATCAATGTCTCCAGCGTGGTCTAACTCTGGCGGACTTTCTTCAAATCGCACTTCAGGAAACTCCTTTGCCAAGCCGTCATTTACTACGGACTTTTCTCTCAAAAACACGTCAAAAGTTCGGCTAATTGTCAGATTATAAATATAATCGTAACAATCCTCTTTCGTCAAGGCATTAAAAGCCTCTTTCCATTCAGGAATAACAACTTCCGTGATTTTTTCGTACAATCTTTCGCCAAGTTCTTGCAGACTTTCTCTCGTTATCTTGAAGGTGTTTTTTCCTGCTGTGGTTGCATTCTCAAAATACCATTGTTCCCATTCTTCAATTGTGTTTGGCTGGCATTCTCTGATTAAAGCCATAACAGCACCTACTTTATTTGGTCTTGAGAGTTGATAAGTTTGTGTGGCATAATTGAGTACCTTCTCTTTCTTACCAAACTCCAACGAGTATCTTTTTATCTCTTTTTTAGCCATTGGTTAATAGTGTATTGAATTTCGATTTGTATTTAAAGTTTATTGAGTTATCTACCAATGCTAAATTTTCTTTTATTAAATGAGCATTTATGAAAGTCTTATTTTCAAGATAGAGATAAGCCATTAAGTTATTTTCGTTGTCGTGTTTTACTTCATCATATTTTAAGAATACTTTTTTCCCACGAACTTTATTGATTAAATATTCAGTTGCCTCCCCATTGATTTCAGGATTTTGTTTAATACCAATAAGACGAATAATTAAATCATTATTTAAACGGATGAGCTCAGGGCTTATAATTTCTTTTACAGAGAAAAACTCTTCTCGTTTTCCTGTGCTGTTTGCATCAATTTTAGACCCGTATTGAATTTTCTTTACATCAATCTTCTTGTCTAATTTATGCGTGTCCACAAATTGATAAGGCAATTCTTTTATTCGTTTTTCAAAATTGGTTTTAAGTTCTGTCTGTTTAATGGTTTCAGTTTCAACTTTCATAAAAGCATCATCTGTCCCAATTTTTTCTTTTATAATCGGGATAAAGTCTGGGTTTATCTCATAACCAACAGAATTTCTATTCAAGTTCCTTGCAGCTAAAGCTGTTGTACCGCTTCCCATAAACGGGTCTAAAACTGTTTCACCCGGGAATGAAAACATTTTGATTAAACGATGTGGCAGTTCTTCGGGAAACATTGCTAAATGTTTATCTTGTTTTGCGCCTGAAAAATACCAATGTCCGTTAAAGTAACTATTCCATTCTTCATTAGTCATTGTGGAATTTTCTTTTTGCTCTTTAGTTGGTTTAGGTGCGTTGCCTTGTTTTTTGAACAACAAAATGTATTCAAAATCCAACTTTACAATTCCATTTCTTGGGTTTGGATAACTACCCATAATACTTGCTCCTCCTGAAGTGTTCATCGTGGTTGCTTTTTGCCAAATAATTTGTCCCATAAAATCAAAGCCAATCATTTCGCAGAATTTAATAATTTCCGAATGAATAGGAATGATTTTATAACGACCGTAGTATGTAGAACGTGCAAATTGGTCTCCGATATTGATACAAAGACGACAGCCTTTGTGTAAAACACGGAAACATTCTTGCCACGTTAAATTTAGATGATTGATGTACGTTTCATAATCATCGTGAAATCCGATTTGGTTTTCAGTTCCGTAATCTTTTAATTGCCAATAGGGTGGCGAAGTCGTAATCAAATGAATGCTCTCATTTTTGAGAACACTCATTTGTCGACTATCACCGTTTATAATTGTATGTTTTGTTTTATTTACCATTTCCTTTTTCTTCTGTTCTTGTCATTATTGCAAATACTAAATTATTTAGCGTAAATTTTATCGAAGCGGTTTTTTCGCATTGTGCATAATAATTACATCTACGCGGCGTTGTGTATTTCGTTCATCGTTTGTCAGCGGAGTGTTGTGCAGCAGATTTTCGCCATAAGATTTAGAATATATTTTAAATGATAATTTATTGGTTACCAACAATTTTTCTACGGCTGCAATCCGATGTGAGGCCAATGAAAGATTTGATGAATCGGTGCCGATATCGCAGGCATATCCGTTAAGCGTAATATCAACATCGGTATCGAGTGTGCGCAGAGCCGTGAGCAATGAATCCGCACTTTGGGCAGTTATTGAACTTTTGCCAAGTGAAAAATATATCGGGAATACGAGCAACGTATCGCTTTTGTGCGGAATTTCGTTCCGTGAAATAACAGTAGGTTTATCCGGGCGTAATGCAGTCGGAAGACAAACGAAAAATATTCCTTCGCGCGGGTGTTCTGCGTCAGTTGAAATCATAACCACAGTATCACCGGCAGCGTTAAGCGTAAAAGAATGGTCATTACCGACTGTATTAATGGAGGTGCCGAGATTGACGGGCTTGCTCCAGTATTGCCAAGTTTCGTCTAAACGTCGCGAAAGAAAAATATCGAAGCCGCCCAGCCCGCCATGACCGCGACTTGAAAAATACAGAGATTTTCCGTCGGGAGCAAGAAAAGGCGAATACTCATCTTGCGAGGTATTGATGGTTGCACCTAACGACATAGGAGGCGACCATGATGAATCTGTTTCATTACGGAATGAAACATACAAGTCCAAGCCGCCTCGCGTGTCGTCACGTTCCAAAGCAAATAGCAATATGCGATTATCGGCACTCAGATTGCCGAAAAAAAATCCGCTGTTATTATAGTAGTTGCGCACGGACAAAGCTTTGGGCGGCGACCAGCCGTCGGAGGTTTTATATGAAATGCCGAAACCGCAACCCGATTTCGCCAAAATACTGTTGTACACCAGTGCGAAATCTTCGTTGCGTGAAAGTGAGAACATAACGTCCGAGCCCGCGGAATTAAGTTCGCGTACATTTTCGGGTTCACTCCAGCCGCCGTTTGGCTGTCTGATGCTTTCCCAAATATCGTCCGGGTCTTGCAGTCCGCCTAAGTTGCCGGCATAATTTTTACGGTCGAAATAAAGCCTCGTTCCGTCTTGCGTAAGAATCGGCATTATGACGGGCGTTATACGATTAATGCTTTCGGGCAGGCGAACTTTGCATTGCGCAGAAACCGCGTCGTCGGCAATGCCTTTAAATTGATTGCTGCCGAATACCGAGACGAGAATAAAAAGAATAAGTGAGCATTTCATAATGCACCGGTCAGCAATTAAAATTACAGCCAAATTGATAATGACGGTATGCCCAAAGGTTCTATACAGCGGAATCCCTCGGCATATCGAACGCCTATTCTCGCACCGAAATATCGGGCACGCGCCTCTAGCATTTCTATGAATTCCGGCTTTGATATAAATGTTTGCGGCTCTTCGTCTTGTGCGCCGGGAACAAATATCTGCGAGCCGAACGCTTGAATTGCTGCAAGTTTTGTAGTATAAGAGTTGGATATGTCTACAAAAAAATCGCTTGGTGTTTCATAGGTTTGCATATACGAGAACACATGAGTCGGTCTGAACGGCTGTTGCGGCACGTCGTTTTCAAAAGATATAAATTTTGCCAAACCGCTTTGAAATACAGACTTGCGGATTAATTTATAAGCGTCTTCATGGTCTATATGACGGTCAAATTCGGAAGGTATCAGCAGGATCTTCGGGCGAAATTTTCGCAAAAGGCGAACTACTGCCGTAATTTGCTCTATGGAACTTGTAATATTACCGTCGGGAAGTCCCAGATTGATTCTCCGCGGTACGCCCAGAATATTCGCTGCTTTTTCGGCTTCCTGCCGTCGGGTTTCGGGTGTTCCCCGCGAGCCGAGTTCGCCCCGCGTAAGGTCTGCTATCACCACGCTGTAACCAAGCGAAACAAGCGATGCTACGCTTCCTCCGCACGAAATCTCTACATCGTCGGGATGTGCTCCGATGGCAATAACGTCGGCAGATGAAATCATAAAGTATTTTTTTTGGACAAATTAAACGGCAGAATAATCAGTAGATGAGAAAGTGGAAACGAATAAGAAAGCGCAATATTATCAATCGGTTTTTCGCAACTAAGCATAATGCGCAGTAATTCATTGTTAACAAAAGAGTAGTAAAAAAAAAATTTTCTTGCAAAACCGAAAAGTTATCGTATTTTTGCCGCGCAACATTGGGTGCGAATGTTGAAACGCTGTCGTTTTCATGTAATTAAGTGTTTTTGACGGTGGCGGTTATTATGCGCCTTGAAAGGTTTTATATGAATATCTATGTAGGCAATCTGCCCTACACAATGAATGGCGATGAGCTTCGTGCAATTTTCGAAGCTTATGGAACGGTTACAGATAGTTCCGTTATTATTGATCGCGTTACTAACAGGTCGCGCGGATTCGGATTTATTGAAATGTCCGACGACGGCGAAGCGCGCAAGGCAATCGAAGAAACTAACGGTGCAGACTACAAAGGACGCACATTGGTTGTTAATGAAGCGCGTCCGCGCGAGGAGCGTCCTCGCAACGGCGGTGGCGGCGGCTTCCGTCAATCATACAATGGCGGCAGACGTTAATCCTCAAAGTACCGGTAGGCGCGCTATCCCTCAAATAGAGATAATCGCCAATTGATATTTTAATAATCAACCTTGTTTTGAATAAAAACAAGGTTTTTTTATGTGTAAAATCGAAGAAACATAAGATATTCGTCGAATTTGCTTATTTTTGCACTCTTGTACCGGCATGTTTTGTAATATCTTGCCGAAATGTTGCACTTAATTTTAGTAGCGTAGTACATGAACTACACAGGACCCAAAGTCAAACTCTCCAGAAAATTAGGGTTTGCGCTTACGCCTAAAGCGCGTAAGTATATGGACAAAAAGCCTCATCCGCCGGGGCAGCACGGCGGAGCAAAAAAGCGCGGAAAGCTATCCGTGTACGGCCAGCAATTGCTCGAAAAGCAACGCCTGCGTTTGCAGTACAATATTCACGAGCGTCAGATGAGCAATTATTTTGTGAAAGCGACGCGCATACCCGGGAATACCGGCGATATTCTCGTGCAAATGCTTGAGTCTAGACTCGATGCGATCATTTTTCGTTCGGGACTAGCCCGCTCGATGCAGGCGGCACGTCAATATGTGTCGCACGGACATATATTCGTGAACGGCAATCCGGTTGATATTCCATCATATTCCGTACAGCCTAACGACGTAGTGTCCATAAAGCCGAAAAGCCGTAAATTGGAATGTTTCCAAGAGGCGATTCGCAATTCGGTGGCATTGCCGTATATTGAGCTTTCAAAAGCGGATTTTTCGGTAAAATTACTGTATTTGCCGCCAAGAGAAGAAGTTCCTATCGTATGCGAAGTACCGCTCGTTGTAGAGTACTATTCGCGATAATTCTTTCTGGTTTCGATATGAAAAACGCTTCGCATATTTCTTGCGAGGCGTTTTTTTTTATTCGATAATCGCAACCGTCAGACTGTCTACGTCGGCGAGCCAACGTCCGGGCGATGCGTCGGTCGGAAATATTAACGACACCGGCTGCCGTAAAAATGATGTTACACGTTGAACATCAGGAACTTGCAGTTTGATTCTCTCTTGTGTGGCACGCTCAAGATATTTGTCTATTTCCTGCACATTTACTCGTCCGGTTTGCCCGCGAATGTCGCTGATATGAGCCGTATCGCCAAGGTCTCCTATCACTCTGCGATAAACTAATATAGGCGGAATTTTTGATATTTCCGGTAATAATTCTGGTAGCGAAAATATTAATTTTTGCCCAAAATTATTTTTTGCTATAATAATTGCTTTCGAGCGATTTTCCGGCTCAATTTTATCAATAATTTCTTTCAAACAAGACGCAACATTAGCACCGCGAAACTTGCCGGCACTTTGGTTCTTGCCGGAAAGAAACTCTACTGTGCGTGCCGAAGCGTCGCGCTCGATAACAGACGATTGTATATTTATTGTACCTATAGTCCGAATAGTTTGCGCTTGTGCGAATGCACAATATAGAAGAAGCGCAACGTAACACAACATGAAGCGGATAAAATGCATAGAGGGAATATAGTGCTGTCAATGTAAAATAAAGACGGGAAATCTCTCGCTTAACATTGGCGAATGTGCCTCCAAAATGTAAAATCCGGTTTGCATATCGTCTGTTAGCATAATAATTTCTTCGGAATCTCCGGCCGTGCGAATAATGCTTGTTTTTTTATTGCCGAAGGAATCGTAGAAATCAATGGAATAAACATCGGGAGAAACGACAAACGTTAACTTTTTATCTGTCGGGCTTGGATGCGTAGGCGTTGTGAATAAGGAATGAATAGTGCCGACAACCCCAATGTTGCAACGCCCCTTACCGCTGATTATATCGGATAATCCGATAATTGCAAAAGGCTGTCGCAATGTAGAGCAAGGAGTTTCGGCAAATAAAGTATCCGAGAAATAGCCCGAATAAGACGGTGTATAGCAAACTTTAACTAAAACGGTTGATTTTAGCGGAAGAATATATGAAAAACCGCCGCCCGGTAAAGAAATCTCAATATTTCGTTCTAAATGAATCTTAAATATATCAATTGAATCTGTACCGGAATTAAATAAAGTGACCTCTGAGCATTTAATTTGACCAATAATAAGCGTATCACGAATAACACTTCTGTTTGCAGATAATATTTGCAATGTGGAAGTGCTACCCGAAATCGTACCCGACTTTACCGACGTTAAACTGAGTTTATTTTTTACAATCAGCCTGAAACTGCCGGGCTGAGATATATCGCTCAATTTAACAGTTATTTTAACGGCATTTGTAGGAAGCGACGGCGTAAAGCTCATTACTATATTATTGCTTTGTGTGTCGTCCGTCATAACAGAAACAATGCCGTCTTTGTCGGTTGCATCAAATGAAAGCGTAAAACAATCACCACTCCCTTCACTAAGTTTAGGAGGTTCAAAAGATATTTTCGGTTCAAGTATTTCAACCGCCGGAGTAAGGTTTGAATTATCGGAAAAGCCTGAAATTACTATTATTTTGGAAGCAATAGGCTTATTATTATACTCTATCGGAATCGAAACATACATTCCTTGCCCGTGCGGATAATTCATTGACGGGCCTATATTTCGTTGTCCGTTTGCTAAATCAATCCATTCCGTTGTTGATAACGCACGATATTCAAAAGGCTCGCCATTATGTCCACCGCCTATTAGCAATGTATTCGTATCCCATTGCGCTAAGAAATGGGTATGACGGCCTATTGACATTGCTCCAATCATTTTAAAAGTATTATTACTCTCAATTGCAATATCTTTAAGCCAGTCAGTCTTTCTGTATTTTTCGTTGTTCCCGCCGCAAAATGCTAAATTTCCGCTCCATAGTCGAATTGAAGGCGGATGCTCAGATGCATTTGGCATACTTCCAACAACCTGCCAAGAGTTGCTTTTTAAATCGTAATGATATACTAAATTTGATTGATTGCTGCCTGTACCGCCTTCGCGCCCGCCAAATATGACGAGTATAGCCGTCGAAGTATAACCCGAACGAGGATTATTTGTTAAAACCGGATAATCGGCTATTTGTCTGGATTTATGTGTTTCTATATTGAAAATCTCAGCGGTTTTTATTGTTGCGGCATTGAACTCACGCCCACCCACGACGATAAATTCTTGGGGTGAAATCCAAATAGCAGTAAACTGCCTTCTTGGGAAAAGCAATGAGCCGAAATCCGACCAAGTATTTGTTTTGATATTATACGCTTCGATGGATGAAACAACATCATTACCATATTTAACGCCGCCTATGGCAAGAACAATAGAATCGCCTATTAGTAATGAGGCAAATTCGGAACGCGGGGTGGCCATGCTTGCAGCTTGTATTATTGTATTCGCTTGAACATCAATGATTTCAGATGTAGCCGTTATTCCACTTGACGTAGAGCCGCCTGTTACGAATATTTTATTGTTGCCGATATAAACAGCTTCTGCTCTTGTGCGTGCAACAGATAAGTTTCCCAAGACTTTCCAAGCAGGAGTTTGGGCTATGGAGAATTGTGCCAATATCGCTGTAGTCAGAGCGATTGAATTAAGCAATGCTGTAAATCTACGGAATTTTGTCATGGCACACTCCTTTTTTATTGGCGAGCAAAGTATTAGAGTAGTTGTTACATTGTAAATCAATTAGTTAGACAATAATTCCATAAACCTGCACAAACTTCTAATACTTCATTGTAAAAATTTATATTGCGCAATCTTAATCGGTCGGATAATATCCTA